>CAZYVH010000096.1:0-10763 GCA_964650905.1 uncultured Wenzhouxiangellaceae bacterium
ACCAAAACATGTTGCCGGTGCGCTGAGCTGTCGAGATGATATTTGAAAAAACCTTCTGCCGTCGGTGAACGACAAATATTTCCCATGCATACAAATAGTATATTATACATATAGATATAATATTATCATGATATTTTACTAGAAATTAATTCCTCGATGCGCGCCAGATCATCCTGGGTGTCCACACCGGCCGGAATGAACTCACAGGCCTGCGCCATTACGATCCTGCCGCCCTGCTCCAGGATGCGTAATTGTTCCAACCGTTCACTGCACTCCAGTGGTGTCGCTGGGGTGGCAGTAAAATTGCGCAGGGCGTGCAGTCGATAGGCGTACACACCAAGATGCCGTTTCCAGCATTCACCGGCGTTGATCGCTGCAGCAATGCTGTCGTGACCACGTGTATAGGGTATGGCTGAACGACTGAAATACAGAGCATTGTTACGCACATCGGTGACCACCTTGACGGCGTTAGGGTCGAGGACTTCCGGCGCCTCTTCCATGGGCCAGTAAAGACTGGCCACATCACTGTCCGGGTTCGCTGCCAGCAGACCGGCAACCTGGTCGAGGCAGTCCGGGGGCATCAGTGGCTCATCACCTTGCACGTTAACCACCAGCGTCTCGTCCGGCCATCCCAGGCGTTTGGCACATTCTGCGACCCGGTCGCTGCCACTGTTGTGCCCGGAACCGGTCATGACCACGCTGGCGCCAAATGAGCGCGCGATCGTCTGGATACGTTTATCGTCACTTGCAATGGTCACGGAGCGGGCAGCCGATTGCACAGCGCGCTGCCAGACGTGTTGCAACAACGGCATGCCGGCCAAGTCCAGCAACAACTTACCGGGTAAACGCTCGGACGCGTAACGCGCAGGTATCACGATATGGTATTCCGGTTTCATACCCTGACCCATAGACTATCCTGTTGTAACTGTTTAATTTTTTCTTTGAAACTATTTCTGAAAGCATCCGGTAATTGTGCTGCCACGGGCACATACCAAGCATTTCTGAGCCCGAAACCACGGCATTTCACCGCATCTTTCGCGGTCATGATAATCGTTGCGCCGCTACGCATCGAGTCAAAATCTTCACGCCGGTAGGTGTGGTGGTCGGCAAAGCAGTGGCGGGTCAACGTAAATCCCTGATTCTCCAGTGCAGCAAAAAATGGCTGCGGATTAGCAATACCGGCTAGTGCGTGCACCTGCCCGCCTGCTGTTTGCTTCAACAGTTCAGCTATTGTAACGACGCTATCATCGTCCAGCGAGCGTGGCCGCCTTTGACACAGATGCATCGTATATGTGTCAAGATCCTGGGGTGCACCGGCCCAGTCACCCTTACTGATGACATAATCAACCCCGTACAAACGTTGCAGCGGTTCGCGCAAGGGGCCGGCAGGCAGCAAATGTCCATTGCCGGTGCCGCGCTCACCATCAACCACGCACAGGGTGATATCCCATTTGATACCAGGCGTCTGCAGACCATCATCTGAAATAATCAGACCGAGGTCCATTTTGCCGAGTTTCGTCAGTGCGTCACCACGCTGTGATGCAACCACCACGGGTGCCACGGTACACTCTGCAAGCAACAGCGGTTCATCCCCGCACAGGTACGGATCAGAGCCGGGTCTGACGAGTATTGTTTCATTGCTGTGCCGGGCATAACCCGTGCTGGCAATACCGGGTTCAAGACCCAGTTCCCGGGCCAACTGACACAGGGCCATAACGAGCGGGGTTTTGCCGCTGCCCCCTGCTGTGATATTCCCAACCACGACCCGTGGCGGACCTGGCGGCATAGTTTCTTTGCCCGCAGCGGGTTCTCTGTGTTGGTATTGCCATGCTGCCTTGTAAACGGGTTCCAGACCACGCAAATACCAGGGAGGGCGGCGTGTACCATACCAATGGGTATGCAACCAGTTCTGAAGACCCAAGCGCATACGATAGCAGTCAGGCCTCAGCGCCAAACTGGGTCTGGTAAAGACGGGCATAAGCTCCACCGTGTTCGATCAATTCAGCGTGCGTACCCTGTTCTATGACCCTGCCCTGGTCCAATACAATGACCTGGTCGGCATTTTCAATGGTTGAAAGACGGTGTGCGATAACCAGTGTGGTACGATCTTTCATGACCTCCTTGAGTGCAGCCTGGATGGCCCGTTCGGACTCTGAATCCAACGACGAGGTCGCCTCATCCAGGATCAGTATGGGCGCATCCTTGAGCAGCGCCCTGGCGATCGCAAGACGTTGCCGCTGGCCGCCGGACAAGGAAGTTCCATCCTCGCCCAGACGGGTATCCAGACCATCGGGTAGTTGTTCGATAAATTCCATTGCGTGTGCTGAACGGGCTGCATTGATGATGGCGCCACGCTCGCTGCCTGCCAATACGCCATAGGCGATATTGGCTGCGATGGTGTCGTTAAAAAGGACCACGTCCTGGCCGACCAGGGCGATTTGCTGTCGCAGACTGTCAAGCGGGTACGCCGTTAATTCGCGTCCATCCAGCGTGATATGGCCGTCGTTGTAACCATAAAAGCGCGGCAACAGGCCTGCGAGCGTGGTTTTTCCACTGCCACTCTTGCCCACCAGCGCGGTGACACTACCCGCCGGGAGATGCAGGCTGATGTGCTCCAGGACCGGTTGCCGGCTACCGTCATACTGAAAACAAACATCATCGAACACGATGTCACCGGTAACCCGTGCAACGTCTGACTCGCCACCATGATCTTCCTTGTCGGTATCGATGACCCTGAAAATACTTTCAGCGGCAGCAATACCCTTTTGCAATTGCGATTGCACGGTTGTCAGGCGTTTTAACGGTGGGATGGTGGCTACCATGGCAAAGAAAATGGAGGTGAAGGTACCCGCCGTGATCTGCGCCAGCATCGAAGGCCGGATTGCAATCAGTATCAGGCTTACCATGGCCAGGCCTGCCGCCAATTGCACCATTGATGAACTGAGCATGTGCATGGCGACCATGCGCATGTGCTGACGCCGTGTGCGCTCGTTAACGCCGTCAAAGCGCTGTTGCTCGGTCTGCTGGCCGAGGAATACCTTGACCACACGCTGTCCGACCACGGCCTCTTCGGTTACGTGTGCGATGGCACCCATCGAATCCTGGATATTGCGGCTGATTTTGCGAAATTTCCGGCTAATGACTGTAACCACCAGCGCGACCGCCGGCACCAACGCCAGCAACACCGCGGCAAGACGTGCGTTAAGTATCAGCATGACGATGAGCAGGTAGAGCAACAGCATGATATCCCGGAACGCAGCAATGACCGCGCGGGTCGCGGCGTTAGCGACTTGCTCACTGTTATAGGCAAGTTTGGAAATCAGATGGCCCACGGAAAAGTGATCATAAAACACACCCGGCAGGTGCAGATAGCTGGCGAACAATTCACGGCGCAAATCAGCCACCACCCGTCTGCCGGTCCACTCCATGGCGTAGTTTCCGCAAAAATAGCCAATAATGCGCGCCACTACAACAGCAAGGATACCCATCGCCAGCCACAGACCATATTCAGCATCTTTTGCCACGAATACACGATCGATAAGGGGTTCCACGAAGCGGATGAACACGGCCTGCATGGCCGCATCCAGACTGACGCCTGCCAGACCAAGCGCAAATATCCAGCCATAATTGCGTGTGTAGCCCCACAGTCGCTTGTAGACCGCAGACGGGGTGTAATCTGACTGACGGTTCGGGGTCACTGCACTGGTACGCGCTCGGTCGCAATAGAGAGGCGGGTAAAACCAAGTTGTGCTGTAACGTCCATGGCCGTGACGACAAAGTGATGGGGTGTTTCAGCATCCGCTCTAAGGATTACCGGTACATCGCGATTTTCACCGGCCGCTTCGATAAGTGCGGCCTGGATGGTGGCCGGTCTGGCATCAACGAGTTGCCGGTCGTTGAGGTAGTAACGACCATCTTTATCAATCACCAGTTCAAAGCTGTCGGGTTGGTCCATTGCTGTGCTGACATCGCTGGCTTCCGGCAAATCCACCGTCAACATGGCCGGGTGTTCAAAGGTTGTGCTGACCATGAAAAAGATCAATAGCAGGAAAACCACGTCAATCAGTGGTGTCATGTTCAGTTCCAGGTCTGGCTTTTTTGAAGACCGTAATTGCATGGCTTTAGCCAGGGTTCGGGCAATCTGCGTGCGCCATGTTGCCACGTTCGATGCAGTCAATCAGGTGGATCGCCTGTTCTTCCATGGACAACACCAGATCGGACACACGACCGCTGAAATAGCGGTAGAAAAAATAGCTCGGGATCGCAACGGTCAAACCGGCGGCGGTTGTGATCAGAGCTTGTGAAATACCGCCTGCCAGCACGTTGGCATTACCCACACCACTGATCATGATGGTGGAAAATACCTTGATCATACCGATGACCGTGCCGAGTAAGCCCAAAAGGGGTGATATGCCGGCGATGGTGCCGAGTGTGTTGAGGAAACGCTCCAGGTCGTGTACCACCCGACGCCCGGTATCTTCAACACATTCTTTGAGGATTTCACGGGGGCGTGTGCGGTTGATCATGGCGGCGGCGAGAACCCGTCCAAGTGGTGAACCGGTCCGCAGCTGGTTCAAATGACGTGTATCCAGTTCATCCCGGGAGGCCCAGTTTTCGACCATGTCGCCCAACCCGTCGGGTGTGACCTTGTTTTTGCGTAGCGTCCAAAAGCGCTCAATGATTATCGCAACCGCCAGCGTCGAACATAACAGAATGGGCGCCATCAGCCAGCCACCGGCAAGAATGATTTCCAGCATGCAGTTTTCACTCCTTGGATAAATGACAGACCGAATAATACCTCAACTGAAGTAATGCATCGTAATTAATGGTGTGACTGCCTTACGGGCAGCCCGGTGCGCCCGGCCAGCGCCAGATGGCCGCACGTGAATTGCGGGCGGTTTTTACCGCCGTATGCCCAGCCGTATCGCCAATAACCCTGATGCCACCACAATCACCGCTATTGAGGGTACTGATACCTCTGGCGGCGAAGCGTGCCAGCACTTCATTGCGTGGAAAGCCGAAGCGGTTGGACGGCCCCGAAGATATCAATGCCAACGCAGGATTGACCTGCTCAATAAACAACGTTGATGACGATGTCAGACTGCCGTGGTGGGGCACTGTCAGCAGCCTATGTGGCTGCAGTCCGGCACTGACCAGCCTGTGTTCGACCACACGGCTGATATCGCCGCTCAATAACAGGCTCAGTTTGCCGGCGCGCATGCTGATCACACAGGAACTGTCGTTCCCCAGATAAGGCAGACCGACCGACGGGTGCAGTATGTTGAAATTCATACTGGCGGAAGACCAGGCTGCCGGTGCGATACAGGGCTCGATACCCGTGCGTTGCTTGCGCAAACTGGCCTGGTAATGGGCGTGGGGGTAAAGCTGTCTGAGGTGTGCCAGACCGCCGGCATGATCCATGTCACCATTGCTGGCGACGACCCGGTCAGGTTGCCGGCCCGTGGCGGTGATCAATGGCTGAATAACGCCTGTGACGGTGTCCCAACCCGCCTCGCCAGTCAAGCCGTTACCTGGGCCGGTGTCATAGACCAGCAGGTAGTCATTGGAAGACACGAGTACCGACAGACCCTGGCCGACATCCAGCAAATCAACCCGCACTTCGTCTGGGGCCAGACGGCTGGCCGCTGGTACCAACAGCGGCAACAGTAACAGTGCACCGCCAAGGCGGCCGGGAATTCCGCGTGGCATCAACAGCGCCAGTGCACCCGACATGGCCAGAATGACACTCAACAGACCCGGTGCGCGGGTCGCTGCCATTGCACCGGGCTGCAATGACGCGAGAGCGGTCAGGAATAACATCAGGCCCTGTGTGACATATGCTGCACCAGTCAGACACCATCCCGCCACTGGTCCCGGCAATCCCAGCAGTAGCATGGCGAATATCAGCAGGGGCACGACAACAAGACTGACGACGGGTATGGCGACCAGGTTGGCCAGCAGACCCGGCAGACTGGCCTGTTGGAACCAGTACATTCCCAGCGGTGCCATGACCAGCGAGATCCCCAGTTGGGCAAACAGTATCCTGCGCCACACCGGCATCACGCCATAACGGGGTGTAAATAAAAATAACAAAACCGCAACGGCAGTAAATGAAAACCAGAAGCCGGCCCGCAAGGGTGCAAATGGATCTGCGATTAACACACCCGCCAGCGCAATCATCCAGGCCAGCAACGGATGGACATTGCGTTTGCCCACAAGCACCAGCGTGGCGACACTTAACATGATCAGTGCACGTTGCGTAGACACACCAAAGCCAGCCATGGCTGCATAGACCAGTGCGGCCAACCAACATATCAGCCAGGGCAAACCAACGGCCAGTCGTTGTCTCAGACCCGTCGGAAACAGCAACAGGCCCAGACGCCCCAAATAAAACCCCATAGCGGCAGCCAGACCGATATGCAAGCCCGATATGGCCAGCAAATGCCCGGTGCCGGTGGCGGACAACACCCGCCTGTCAGACCGCAACAGTCCACGCTGGTCGGCAATTGCGAGTGCTGCAAGCAGCCGGAACGCCGGCAATTCACCACCCGCCAGCCTGAGTTTTGCCAACAGCACTTCCCGCCAGTGCTGCAGGTTGAATGGCGGTGGTCCAGCAAGACGCAGGTTGTGCCCGTCCTTGACGGTTGCCAATGCCCCAACACCATCGGCAAATAAGCGGCGCTCGTAATCTGTGCCGTGGAAGTTGACCCGGCCCTTGGTGGTCCGTAGTTTCAGTTGCATCTGCCAGCGCTCACCAGCGTGCAATTGCGGTAATGACCGTTCACGCCCGGCAAGCGGATTGGCTGCGCGAGACGGGTAACGTGGCGTATACCAGTAGACCCGGATTTTGGGGGGCAGAGGTGTCTGACCCGCATCCGGTAAAAAGTCAAATCGTACCCGCTCATCCCGGTAATCGGGCAGACTTCCAATCGTGCCCCTCACCACCTGTACGGAATTTTCCTGTTTTGCCTGCAATCTTTGCGCGAGACGTTGCTGGATCGCATGTGATGTGAACAGGAATCCCAGCAGCAGCAGGGCGGAAATTCGCCAACGTGGAAGCGCCAGTAAAAACAGAGCAACAATAAGCAGCAATATCCCACCAGCCAGCGGCACAACGGTGCTGAACAGGTGTGGTGTCACCATGCCCACGATGAGCAAGGCCCAGTTTTTCACTTCCCCCCCTAACCCGCTCAAAGCGGCCTGAGCACCCCCATGTGCAATTCGAACTTCTGTGTCATCTGTGCTGCGAGCCGCATGTCGTGTGTCACCAGGATAAGACTGGTATTCATCTCCGCATTTAACTCCAGCAGCTGTCCAAACACCCTGCCGGCGGTATTCTCATCCAGGTTACCCGTGGGCTCATCACCCAGCACACAGGACGGATTGCCAACCAGCGCCCTGGCGACCGCCGCGCGTTGTCTTTCACCACCTGATAACTCCCCCGGTTTGTGATCCAGACGTTGTCCAAGGCCGACTTTTTCCAGTAAGGTCATGGCATGCCTGGTCGCTTCCGATATCGATTGGCCACGGATCAGTAAGGGCATAGCAACGTTTTCAAGGGCTGTGAATTCCGCCAATAAATGATGGAACTGATAAATAAATCCCATACGGGAATTGCGCAGCTCACCCCTTTCTCGTTCGCTCATGTCCCAGAGAGAGTGTCCTGCAAACAGGATATTCCCGCTACTCGGTCTGTCGAGACCACCGAGTATGTGCAACAGGGTGCTTTTACCGGCGCCGGACGCACCCACGATGGCCACCGAGGTCCCTGCCGGTACCTTGAGGTCAACGGCCTTGAGTACCTCGATCTTCCTGGGTCCCTGTCGGAAATTGCGAGCAACAGAGCGGGCTTCAATGACCATGTTGTTGTGTTCATTCATAACGCAACGCCTCTGCCGGCTGGGTTCGAGAGGCTCGCCAGGCAGGATACAGGGTTGACAGTAACGACATACCCATCGACATGAGGGCAAAAGCAGTGACATCCGAACTGCGCAAATCGGACGGTAGTTCGGTTATGTAGTAAATATCTTCAGGAAACAGTGAAAACCCGAAGATTCCTTCGAGGAAGGGAACGACTGTGGCGATGTTTTGCGCCAGCAATATACCACCCACAACACCTATCAGGGTTCCGATAACACCGATCAGGCTGCCCTGCACCACAAAAACTCGCATGATGGTTCCTGCACGTGCGCCCATGGTTTTCAATATGGCGATGTCCGCCTGTTTGTCGGTCACCACCATTACCAGCATAGAGATGATATTAAACGCGGCGACGGCAATGATCAGTGACAGTATCACCCACATAACGGTCTTTTCCGTGCGTACCGCCTGGAACAGGTTGCCACGCTCCTGGCTCCAGTCCCTGACCCGGTAGACGCCGTCCAACTGGTCCGAAATATCACGTGCCACCCACCAGGCCTCATCCACATCCACCAACTTCAGCCGGATACCGCCGATGGATTGATCGGGCATACGCAACAACCGGGCAGCATCCTCGATATTGATCATGGCGAGTCCGCTGTCATTTTCGAATTCACCAAATTCAAACATTCCTACAACGGTGAATCTGCGCATCAATGGACTGGCACCGAAAGGAGAGGCTTTGAGCCGCGGTGCGATAATGGTCACCTTGTCACCCAAGCCGACACGCAGACGCACTGCGAGACCAGTACCGAGCACAATGCCATAGGCGCCACTGTGTAAGTCACCGAGATCACCTTCAACCATGTGCCCGGCAACCTCCGATACCGTGGCCTCGTAGGCCGGATCGATACCACGTACCAGGGCGCCGTGGGAGCCATTGGCCTGTAACCATGCCCCGACCTCTATGTATGGTGCGGCCGCGATGACGTCCGGGCGTTTGTCGACATTCGCTATGACGCTCTGCCAGTGATCAAGCGGTTTGTCCAGTGGCTGGATGGTGGCATGGGAAATGGCGCCGAGAATACGTGCGCGCAACTCTTTCTCAAAGCCATTCATCACCGAAATGACAGTGATCAATGTGGTCACACCCAGGGCGATTCCCAGCATGGAAATCAGGGAGATGAATGAGATGAAGTGGTTTTGCCTCCTGGCGCGTAGATAGCGCAAACCGATGAAGGCAGACAGTGGTTTTATCATCAGGGAATTAGAACACAGCAGTGGTTTTTGGACCAGTCGTGATTTTCCGTCCGTGGGTAGGCCGTCGACCCGGGTGTATGTGAGTTTATGCCAGGGAATCGAGAAATTTGCGCAAATCCCCTGGCAACGGGCAATTGATCAGGCGTTCTTCACCGTCCAGTGTTTTGAAGCCCAGTTGGTGCGCATGCAAGAATAAACGCCGCACGCCCCGTGACCGCCAGTGCTTATGCCGTTTAACAGTCGCATAGCGTTTATCCCCGACCAGGGCCAGGCCCAGGTGCGCTGCGTGCACGCGTATCTGGTGTGTTCTGCCCGTGTGCAACTGCGCCTCGACATAGCTGCAGACCGCATAATCCTGCAAGTGACGGAACGTGGTGTGTGCGGACTTGCCCCCGGGGTCAACCTGCATGTAACGTTCACCGGACCTTATCGACTTGCTGATGGACTCACGCACCTCGATAACCCCCTGGCCCATCAGGCCATCCATCAGGCATAAATAGCGCTTGTCAATCAGGCTGTTTTCCAACTGTTCGTGCAAACAACGCAATGCCTGACCATTGAGTGCCACCAACAGGCAGCCACTGGTCACCCGGTCCAGGCGGTGCACCAGGTCAACCTGGCCCTTTGGCCGTAAGCGGCGCACGACGTCAATAACGCCCCAGTTGAGACCACTACCGCCGTGGACGGCCATACCGGCGGGTTTATCGATGACCATCATGTCGCCATCTTCATAACAGATCGATTGTTTAATGAGTTGCAAAACTTTAGACGGGATGGTCACGACACTATTGTCACGCAGGGTCGCTGGCGGAATCCTGACATCATCACCCGCTTCAAGACGACAGGATGGTTTGGCTCTGTGGCCATTCACACGCACCTGGCCGGTGCGAATGACACGGTAAATGACCGAGCGCGGCGTCCCCTTGAGCCGGGTTGCGAGGAAATTGTCCAGTCTTTGTCCAGCCCGTTGGGCTGTGACCTCAACGTGGCTAACGCCGATTGTTGCTCTTTTTGTTGCCACTTTTTCCCAACTCATTGATAGAAAATGAAAACACTGCTATATTGTCGCGGCTACGATTCCGTCCTGCCAAATTGTTGACAGAAACGCCAACAGCGCCGTCATCAAAAAGCACCGGATTGGTATTGAAAAGACCGATCTTGTCGCACACCGATAGTTTACACGTTGCGCCGCTGGCAGAATAAATCGGATTCACCCGTCAGTTAATTGACGGGATAAACAGAATTTCAGTGGCAGTTAAATGCTGCCAAATGGACCGGGCAATAGTGCCCGGCATTGAAAACAGAATATGGTACCCCGGCATGCTTGCACCGCAGTGCCGGGCTAGTTCAGTGGTAGCACGACATCAAAATGTGTCCTGCTCAGCCACTGTCGCCCCGTACCGGGGTGCCAGAGGAATTTATAATGAAAAGAATGCTGATTAACGCAACTCAGCCAGAGGAGTTGCGTGTGGCAATAGCCGAGGGCCAGAATCTGTTTGACCTCGATATTGAAGTCCCCTCCCACGAACAAAAAAAATCCAACGTTTACAAGGGCCGTATCACACGCGTGGAGCCATCTCTTGAGGCCTGTTTTGTCGAGTTCGGGTCCGTGCGTCACGGCTTCCTGCCCCTCAAGGAAATTT
>CAZYVH010000097.1:0-10709 GCA_964650905.1 uncultured Wenzhouxiangellaceae bacterium
TTTGAGGTGGTCTCATGACTCATCTCCAGTTTGAGCATTATTTTCTTGAAGGATATCCGGTCGGGAAAAATGAAACACCAAATCTTGATGGGATTTTCCATCACAAAAAATTCATTCTCGATGACCAGAAAAGACTGATCTTTTGCCTTTTGCTCTGACAGCGCTTGCTGAATCGAAGACTGCGTGGAATCCATCATGGCCTCAGGAACCGAGTGAGCCGAACTAAGCGCACACACTTTATAGATTGCCCGGGTATAGACACCACAAAGAATATTGCCCAATTCTGTCAATGTTGCCTTCATCTGCGGATCAAACGCCGCTTCAGCAGCATCATGGCTTTGAGTTTCACCATTTTCCAGATTGTCTTCATACAACAATTTCAGGAAGGCTTTCATCAATTTGCTCAGGAACATGAAGTCCGCAGAACGCAACACTATGAGCATATTACCCTGAATATTTCCCGTCAACGCACTGGAAATGATGTACAGCGCCCCGCTACCCAGACCGCTCAGATTTTCGTCGTCATCCACTGTAACAACCTCAATGTTGGAATCAGAACTGCCGACGTTGAGCGCAAAGATATTTTCAAGCGCCATCAGGGTGTCGCTCGTGACATACAATAAAATCTTATCCAAACAATTTCGCTGTTTATCAGTTAGTTGCATCTACCCGTCCATGCACAAATGGTATTCAAATTTCCTCTTCAAATTTGTGGCCTGGGTCAACCGGTCAACATGCGGTGACTTGCTCAATCGCTCTTAAAAAAGAATGTTGTGGATTAAATTTCTGAACAAAGGCTTTAGCACCTGCCTCAAGAACCCTCTCTTCGATGGCGTGATCACCTGAGCCTGATACCATAATCACTTTCACATCAGGGTCAAACTTGAGCAAGTCGCTGAGTACCTGCTCACCGTTTTTTCCCGTCATTAAGTGGTCCAGCGTTACGACATCTGGTTTGAATTTTTTATACTGCGCCAACGCCTCATCACCATCGCCAGCAAGCCCAACAACCTCGTGGCCTTGCATTTCAAACATCAACCTTAATCTTTGCCGTGCAAAGGAAGAATCATCTACAATCAGTATCTTAACCATTGTCCATACTCCACAAGCTAACCCTCCCCCCATAAAGGACGACCGAATCAGATGTTTGACCCATATTTAAACCAACCTTTCAGGCTGATTTGAGCATCCATGCAATGTGTATGTCGGATTTGACGTCGTAACGCCTTATCAAAGGCGACAATTCCCCTTCCGTTAGTATAGCGCAAAATAGATGATGGTTGCCCTGTCAATATTTACAGTCCTCTGAGCAGCCTGTTGGAATTAACCACCCGACAATATGACATCCGGAAAGAAGGGGTCGGAGTGAAGTGACAGAATAAGGCGTCTATGTCCAAGTCCAAATTTCTTGAACTTACTCTGTCACTTCACTCTGACCCCACCGCTTCAGTTGTTGCCTGATCGACCAGTTCAAAACCCGCCCGCACCGCATCGAGGTTCATCTGTGCGTATTTTTTTGGTGTGACCCGTTTGATCGCCGCTTCCAACGTTTCGAGACTACAGATGTTGGTCAGTGCGATGATCACGCCGAGACTGACGACGTTGGTGACGCGTAAATTACCCAGCGCAATGGCTGTTTTGGCCAACGGTAGTGCGTGGATCGTGAATTTGCCCTGTGGCGGATCAGGCACCAGCTCCTCGTCCACCAGCACAAGTGCGGAATCACCGATCATGCCCTCTGATATGGATACAGCCCGCTGGTCGAGTATCAACAGGTAATCCAGCTTGGTCGCCAATGGGTACTCAGCCGTACCCGTTGTGACCACGAGGTCGGAACGGCTCATCCCACCACGGGATGTGGGCTCATAGCTCTGTGACTGGGCCACGTGCAGACCATTACTGCTGAGCGCCGCGGTCAACATTTTTCCGGCCAGGCCGAGACCCTGGCCGCCGGTGCCGCTGAGACGCATTTCAAAACCCGTTTGAGTGTTCATGACGCGTTTCCAGTCTTGCGTGCGTGCACCCGCTGACAATGTTCACGGTAGGCGCTGTAGTATTCCGGCCGATCTTCATTGACCAGCACACCGGTTTTCCAGTCGCCGGCGCGGAAGGGCTTGTCGACCGTAGTGCCATCGAATTTCGGCAACACGCTGTGTTTCTGGCTGAGGACCATTTCCGGGGAGGAACCAAGGTCATTTTTGCGACCATAGATCTCGGTGCAATCAGAGATTACCTCGACAAATGAAAAGCCTTTATGTGCGATACCCTCACGTAGCAGGTTTTTGAGCGCCGTGGTCTGTAAGGTCACTTCGCGGCCAACGAACGAGGCTCCTGCCCCCGTCGCCAGTGCACAGGCATCAAAACCGGGTTCACGGTTACCTGTGGGCGTGGTGGTTGTGAACCTGCCCTGGCTGGTTGTCGGCGAGACCTGGCCACCGGTCATGCCGTAGACCTCGTTGTTCAGCATCATGCAGCTAATGTCCAGGTTGCGCCGGCAGGCGTGGATCAGGTGGTTGCCGCCAATGGCGAGGCAATCGCCGTCACCGGTAATGACGATGACGTGCAGATCCGGTCGCGCCATCTTCAGACCGGTGGCATAGGCCAACGGACGCCCGTGCGTGGTGTGGAACGTGTTGGCATCGATATAGGCGCTCAGACGGCCCGAACAGCCTATCCCGCTGACCACCGCCAACTGGTCTTTTTCAATATCCAGTTCGTGGATGGCCCACAAGAGCGCCCTCAAGGCGATACCGTGCCCACAACCCGGGCAGAGAAAATGCGGGAACATATCGAGACGCAGGTAATCTTTTATTTCAAATTTTTCCCTGTGGGTGAGGTCCGGCGCGCTTGCAACTTCATTCATGACAGAGTTCCTCGATTTTTGCCAGCACTTCATCCGGGCGGGTGGACTCGCCATCGAAACGGTTGAGACCACTCACGGGGGTGGTATGTGGGCACAATCTTTCCACTTCCAGGATCAGTTGCCCGGCGTTCATTTCGGGCACCAGCACCTGCTTCGCCTTAGCAGCGAGACGCCGCAGGGCCTTCTCCGGGAATGGCCACAGCGTAATCGGCCGCAACAAGCCTGCCTTGATACCACGTTGACGCGCCATCCTGACGGCACGTTCACTGGCACGCGCGGCGATACCGATGGCAACCACCAGGAATTCCACATCATCACACTCGACCAGTTCAAACTGCTCAATATCGTCCCGGTGTTGTTCGATCTTGTCCAACAGACGTTGCATGACGCGGGTAACCTCGGCGGGGACCTGGGTTGGAAAACCGTTTTCCTTGTGTGTCAGACCGGTGGTATGGGTGCGGTAGCCGTCACCCGGACGAGGCATCGGCGGGACACCGTCTTCATCGGCCTGGTAAGGCAGGTAGGTGTCGGCCGGGCCGGTGGCCCATTTTCTGTCCACGATCTCAAGTGAACCGGTGGCTGGCAGGTCAACGGTATCGACCAGGTGACCAATGGCCTCGTCATACAACAGCACCACCGGTACCCGGTAGGCCTCGGACAGGTTGAAGGCCCGAACCGTTTGCAGATAAACCTCTTCAACAGATGACGGCGCCAGTACGATGACCGGGTGATCACCGTGTGTACCCCAACGCGACTGCATGATGTCGCCCTGTGCCGGGCGGGTCGGCATACCGGTGCTGGGCCCGCCACGCATGACGTTGACCACCACGCACGGCACCTCGGCCAGCGTGCCGTAACCGAGGTTCTCCTGTTTCAGCGAGAAACCCGGCCCACTGGTCGCGGTCATGGATTTAACCCCGCCCATTGACGCACCAAGCACGGCCCCGATCGATGCAATTTCATCTTCCATCTGTAGAAACACACCATCGACCAACGGCAATTCTCGCGACAGGTTTTCAGCGACCTCGGATGACGGGGTAATCGGGTAGCCAGCGAAAAAACGGCAACCGGCGGCAATCGCACCCAGTGCGCAGGCCTTGTTGCCCTGCAGACTTTGCAATGTTGCTGACATCAGGCTCTTTCCTCCATGACAACCTCGGCATTTGCAGCCTCTGCGTTGCCAACTTCAATGGGTACAGCTTCAATATTGACTTCGATGGCAAAATCCGGACACAGCCACTCGCACACGTGACAACCGGTACAGGCCTCGGGTCGAACCATGGTGGCGATCTGGTGGTTATCCAGCGCCAGGCAACGCTCCGGGCACATCTTCACGCAGATGTCACAGCTTTTGCACCAGGCTGCGTTGATTTTGACATCCACCTTACGGCGCAGCATTGGCCAATCCATCTCTTCGCGCGGTTCCTCCACCTTGGGCACGTGCGGTTCATCGGCCCATGCACGCCCCGCCTCAAACGCCTTGAGATTGGTTTCCACGGTTTTCGGTGGAACAAACTCCGGCAATACCTCACGCCAGCTTGCCAGCGGAAAATCCATGGCCATTGAGAGCACACCCAGCAGGATGGTATTTGCGACCCGTTCATTACCCAGCGCTGTCGCCATGCCGGTCGCGTCGGGCGCAAAGGCACGTGGCACCTGCTTAACAATACTGGCCACCGTGTCATGCGTGTAAGCCTTAGGGGCATTGTGATGACGATCGCGACAGGCGAACGGCGGTACGATTTTCTTGGTATCGGATATGAAGGTGCCGCTGCCGGGTTTGAGGTAACGCAACCAGCGCAGGCCCTCCGCCCATTCCAGACCCAGCACGAAATCGGCCTCACCAAGCGGGATGGTCGGTGAGAAGACCTCTTCACCAAAACGGATATGGCTGAAAACGGAGCCACCACGTTTGGCCATACCGTGTACTTCGCTTTGCTTGACTTCAAGACCCTGCAACTGGCTAAGGCGGGCAAGGATCTTTGAAACCATGATCACGCCCTGGCCACCGACACCGACGATCATTACATTGGTGGGCCCGGCAACACCTTTCTTTACCCGTGTGTCCATCAGTGCTGTAACTCCGAGGCCGGACGGATGCAGTCACTGGGACAGATCTGTACACACAGCGTACAACCGATACACAGACTTTGATCGATCTGTATCTTGTGGTGTCCGTCGAGCATTTCATCACGCCAGGAAAGCGCCGGGCAACCGAGGTTCATACAGGACTGGCAGGCGGTACAACCGCTGGCGCGTATCTGGAATGCCGGCCCCTTGATCTTGATCGGATCCAGCACGCATGGCCGGTTGGCGATGACTACCGACACACCCCGGTACTCGGTCGCCTCACGGATGGCCTTGTAGAGCACACCGAGGTCGTATGAATCGACCTCGATGAGCGAGTCAACACCGACCGACCTGCAGATATCTGCAAAACTCACCTTGTGAGTGGCGTCACCCCGCAAGGTTTTACCGGTACCGGGGTGGTCCTGGCCACCGGTCATCGCCGTGGTGCTGTTATTGAGTAGCAACACGGTGATGTTTGCCTGATTGTAAACCGCGTTAATCAGGGCGGGGATACCACCGTGCAGGAAAGTCGAGTCACCGATGGTGGCCACAATCGGTCGGGTTTCGGTACCGGCCTTGGCCAGACCTACCGCAGTGCCAATGCTCGAGCCCATTGAGACACAGGTATGCATAGCCTGCAACGGCTGCATTGCTGCCAGGGTGTAACAACCGATATCACCAGCGACACGGGCATTAATCGCCCTCAGTGCCATGTAACCACCGGTATGCGGACAACCCGGGCACAGTACTGGCGGACGCACCAACTGTTCAATTTCAAGCCCGTTGTCACGATTTTTCGGTTCCAGCAGACCGGCTTTGGCGAAGCCGTCATAAACAAGTTCGGGTGACAACTCGCCGGCACGTGGGAAAAACACCTTGCCTTCGACCTCGATACCCATCGCGCTGATTTCAGTTTCCAGAAACGGTTCGAGTTCTTCCACGACAATGATACGGTCATATGCATCGCAAAACCTGGCCACGGCCTCGCGAGCCAGCGGAAAAGACGAGGGTAGTTTCAGCACGCTGATGTCCGGCAATACTTCGCGCACATAGCTATAGACAAGACCGGCTGTGATGACACCGACACTCTGGGCTGCCTTGTTACCACCCTTTTGATGTCCTTTGAGCCATTGGGTCCGGTCCGATTGACTGAAATATTTCTCCATCGCGTACTCGCGCTCGATCACCAGCGGATGGCGCAGGCGTGCGGTGGTCGGTAAGGCGATATTTTCCGGCCGTTCGATAAATCCTTTGGACTCGATCTGCTGACGTTCCCCGACCACGACCGCGCTGCGGGTATGCGAAAGCCGGGTGGTGCTGCGTACGATCACCGGCGTGTCGAACTGCTCACTGAGCTCAAAGGCCCAGCGTGTGTATTCAAGCGCCTCCTGGGCATCGGACGGTTCCAATACCGGCACATTGGCCAACTTGCAAAACAGACGCGTATCCTGCTCGTTCTGCGAACTGTGGATACCCGGGTCGTCACACACGGCGATCACCAGGCCGCCATTGACACCCAGGTAGGCTTCGGTCATCAATGCATCAGCCGCCACATTCAGACCGACGTGTTTCATCGCACAAAACGACCGCACCCCACCATAGGAGCCACCGTAGGCGACATCCAGGGCGATCTTCTCATTGGTGGACCACTGTGCGTGCAGGTCTTCGGCCGGGTACTTGGCGAGGTTTTCCAGGATCTCGGTGCTGGGTGTGCCCGGATAGGCGGCAGCCACCCGGCAGCCCGCTTCCCAGGCACCGCGCGCAATGGCCTCGTTACCGGTCATGGGCTTGGCCTGGTCCTCAATTCTGGATTTTATTTTCCGGCCCTTTTTCCCTTTGATGGGTGCCTGTTCCAGGGTGGTAGCCTCACTCATTTGTGCTCTCCGATTTTATGATACACATTAAGAAGCATTCTCTATGTATTATGTATCATATTTGCCCACAATTTACCATACATTTTTTTGCACAAAAATATTTTTCCTACCGTGAACCAACGGGTGAAATATGCATGCAAATGCTGGTGGCCGCCTACCACGCCATGGCAGGTGAAACCGGCCAGGCGCTGCAATTTCTGGCACGAGCCATCGACGGCGGCCTGATCACCTCCGCTAAAATCAGCAGGGAATACCCCTATTTCAGGGAACTGGATGGCAATCCAGACTACGAAGCCATCCAGGCGCGCATGCTCGAACACCTCAACCGCGAACGCGAACAACTTGGCCTGGAGCCGGTTAGCACATAAAAATTAAATATTTAAACTACTTACGTGCTTTGATAACCCTGGAAAGCCCGTCCCTGCTATCAGCAATGCGCTCCAAGTAAGGATAGCGCAGACCGCCATCGTAACTGATGTTAAAACTCTGGAACTGCCCGGCCTGCTCAGTCAGCAGCGTCAGTTGGTGGGCTGTGGGGCTGGTCTTGATAACGGCCCGTAACCGCTCGGGCGTGTAGGCACGTTGATCAACGGCAATCAGCTTCATACCGGCAGCCAGCCCGGCCCGTGCCGCTGGCGAGTCGGCCAGCACATCGGTGATCCTGTCCTTTGCATTCAGGTTGATACCGATCGAATAAAGTGCCGTAACCGACTGGCTACGTTTCTCACTGGCCTTTTGATAGGCGCTCATGGTATCGCCGTAAGCCAGGCGCCAACCGAGCAATTTGAGTCCTCCCAGTGGCGCGCCGGGATCGGTACGATCCAGTCGCTGGCGCAAAAAACCAGCCCAGTCGTATGCCTGGACTGCGTTGAGGTTGCTCACCACGTCCTCGAAAGTGTAGGGATGTACGTCCATATTTCCATCGTCGATGCCGTAGAAGCGGGCCACAAAATCGTCGAGTGAACGCCTGCCATGACTGTGCTTGCGAATCAAGGCATCTGCCTCGAGCCAGATCAACTCACCCTCGCGGTAGAAATCCGTTCGGCGTCGCTGACTGCTGCGATCGCGGGGGGAGCCATAGGTAAACGGCGCGCCGGTTGCGGTGTCCTGCAAGGGTCGCCACGCGCGCCCGAGGCGATGATCCTGCTCGGCGGCGGAAAAGGCCAGATAGTCACGGTAGTCCTGCCCCAACCATAGTCCGGAGCGAGCTGTCAGCAGATTTCCCAGGTAAGACGTCAGACCCTCGTAGACCCACAGCATCTGCGTTTGCATCGGCTCTTCATAATCGGGCGTGGCCAGCCCTTGCGGGCGGCGAAATTTGCCATTCCATGAATGGACAAATTCGTGTGGTAGTAAGCCGGAACCGACCAGTAGCACGTCCCTATCAAGGAATAGATTTTCGCCAGTGCGGTCATCACTCGACTGGTGGTGCTCAAGCCCGAAATGCGCGGTGTGGTCGCTGACCGTCAACAGGAAATCATAGTGCCGGTAATGGTGTGAGCGGAACAACAAGCCTGCCTGGGTCACAAGCTCACGTAAATGTGCCAACACCTTATCATCCACCACCGTTGCTTGCGGTACATCGGACAGCACATTGAGGTCGTGTGCCAGGGCCTTGCCCGGCGCCAGGTCATAACGCTTGAGGTTGACCCCGGCGATGACCGGCGAGTCGATGAGTGTTTCCAGCGAAACTGCTTCGAAGCCGGTCTCTGTCCCATTTGAAGAATTTGCCTGTAAAGCCGTTGCATATTTCCAGCCCGCCGGCAGCACCAGGCTCGGTTGGTAGCGAAGTGTGTGAGCCCTGGAACCCTCGGGATAAAGCAACAACTGGTTCCAGTTGATCACCGCCAGCAGCGGCGTGGTGGAGCCACCGGACGTGAACTGGCCACCGCCCACCGGCGCCAGGAAATCCAGCGTCACGGCCAGCGACATCACTCCATCCGGCACCTGCAGATGGACTGCCCACATATCCACCGGATCACGCTGCCAGGGTAACTGCCTGCCATTGACCTTGAACATCAGACCGGCCAGGTTGGCAATGGGACCCGATGGCCCGTGCTCGCCCGGTATGTATTTTGGGTAGAGCAGCGTCAGCGGTCCCGCTTTGACCGGCAGCACCATGCGGGTGTGCAATACATTGCGCGGGGCATCCGTTGCATCAACACGAATTGAGATCGGCCCGACTGCCAGGCAGTCGGGTGATAGCGCAAACAAAAAAGTTACAAACAGGTATGTAATAATTCTGGACGTTTTCATAAGGGAGCCCCGGGGTGTAACATCTGCCACTCAGTGCGTAGCTGCAAAACGGCCATTTTCGAACTAAACACCTCGACTGGCAAGAATTAATCGCACATCACTATCAACCATGCAGGCAAGCTGGGTGTTTACACTAAAGGAATTGAAAAACCATTTCGCTACGGCACTTTTCACCGCCATTCTGGTCACATTTCCAGTAACCGGCACACAGGCCGGTGGCGGCTCGGTGCTGTCCAGCGATAGCTGCATCGTCAAGATCGATTTCTACTCGGTACATCTGACCGTCTACCAACCGGATAACAGCGGCAGTCAGCAATTTTGCTTTGAGCTTCCTGATGCCGGCGACAGTATTTTCGTGTTGGATTACCTGCACCCCAGTTTAAAAGAAGTGCCGGTGGGTCTGCGTATCATCCGCGATGTGACCGGCCTGGGAAGATTCGTCAAACTGAAGAATGTCGAAGCCATCAAAGATCTCGACAAGCACACGGTTTTCTACCAGCCACCGGTCATCCAGGCGGACGGCTCGCTCAGAAATGAGGTTACATTCAAGCGGCCCGGTGAATACGTTGGCATCATCAGTGCCGGCTACCCTGGCAACGACAGGATTTATACGGCCGTCTTCCCGATCAAGGTGGGTGGTTCCAACACCTTTTTTATATTGCCATCGATGCTGGTGCTGGCCAGTGCAGCGTTCTTGTTGTTTCGCAGGCTAACCCGTAAAACAGCGACGAAATCAGGTTCGAAAGCATGAATACACGCCGGTTATTTATTTTTGCGTTGCTGTTGGCCTTGCTATCCTGGCCACCGCAGTGGTACCCGCTAAGCGCGCGTATCAAATTGACCCAATGGTTCGGCGCATCGCCCTATCGCGCCCTACCCGCTTCAAAGCCCCCCGCGAACATTGACCCGACGGTTTTGTGCCCACCGGATCCATCCGGA
The DNA here is from genome assembly GCA_964650905.1 of uncultured Wenzhouxiangellaceae bacterium. Taxonomy (GTDB): domain Bacteria; phylum Pseudomonadota; class Gammaproteobacteria; order Xanthomonadales; family SZUA-36; genus SZUA-36. Next base: position 10,003 of record CAZYVH010000097.1, read on the forward strand.
TGGCGCGAGCAGCAAACCATTGAAGGGGTCGATATTGCTGCCTCCGAGCCCTGTGTCGCCGACAATCCCTATACGGTTGCCGCCTTTGTCCGGGGCAGCAACAATGTGAGCCAGCAGACGCTTATAAAAAGCGGTTTAACGGCCGACACCATCGAAAAAAGCCGTGATCTCGATGGTGACGGTGATCCGGATGAAATACACATCCGGCTCGAAGTCGCCGAACTCAATGGCGGCTCCGGGATACTGCCCGGTCCAGTCACGCAATACGAAATTGCACCGGGCGTCGAACCCGGCCTGTGGGTCTTCACACCCAAATTTGTCGGCATGGCGGTTGAGAACTTCGCCACCAAAAAAGCGCGGCGTGCCCTGCGTCTGCCCTCGCCCTCGATACGTGTCGAGCAGGGTGACAAGATTTTTATCACGCTGGAAAACACCCATTACATGCCACACACCCTACACCTGCACGGTACCGACCACGGCTTTGTGGATGCCGGCGGTGAGGGCAACGATGGTGTACCCATGACCAGCGAGGTGCCGGTGCTGCCCGGTCAGGCACGCACCTATGAACTGGAACCGCGGCACGCGGGCACAATGTTCTACCATTGCCACGTGCAGCCACAGGTACACGTGATGATGGGTTTGCAGGGTTTGTTCGTCATCGAAGAAAACCGCCCCGACAACTGGCTGCAAACCATGAACATCGGCGC
>CAZYVH010000098.1:0-10038 GCA_964650905.1 uncultured Wenzhouxiangellaceae bacterium
GGCATCTGGGTAGCTCCCTTCGGGCGAGCCGTGAAGCGGTCGTTCGCGGTGTTACACCTCTGGGCAAGGACCAAGCCATTGCCGGCGAGACGTGCCTTGCGCCCAACCACTTCACGACTCGCTGAACCTCACACTATAGGCTTGACATGACACTAGTTTCAATGCAATCCGGGAGCTAATAAAATGGCTTGCTTTTTCTTTTGATTAATGGTCATAATCAAAATCGGTTACCCGTAAGATTAATGGCACGAGATGTGTTTCAACGCACAGCTCAGATAGCTGACAAAAGAAACCTTTAGCGACCATGAAATTAAAATTCAGATTTTTCAAGCAATTTAGCTGTCCTCACATTTGGAAAAAGGATGTGCCTTATCGTCAGCTTAAAAAAGACGATAATAAGGTTCTGTGGGTTTGTGAAAAATGCAATAAACATGTTGAGCGTAACCGTTGGAACCCACCTGAATAAGCTGTAGTGTCATGTAAAGACGTATTGTTTACCAGCAGCAGAACCCGGCTGATTGTTCATCAGTGCGGGCATGGTCTAATAATATTGGAATAGCCCAACGCCGCGAGTCAAATCCATATGAACTCACGGCGTTGTTATGTCAAGCACGCAAGTCAAATCCTTATGAGCTTCCGGTGCTGGGTTTGAGAATCTGTTTGCGTTAGTTCCTTCCAAAACGCTGTGGCCGATTCCACCTACACATAGTCCGGCAATCAGGGGCATAAATATACTGGTAATATTGACAGGTTCGCCCCGTAAAAATACGAGACATTGCCCGTTCGGATTAATTCACAAAGCCATGTTTGATGGCATATTGAATGAGCTCGGAATTGGTCTTGATCTCCAGGTCTTCCATAATCCGGTATTTGTGGAATGCAACCGTCCGTGGTGTGATATTGAGGGTGGCGGCCACTTCTTTCATGGTGTGTCCTTCAGCGAGCAATTGCAGGACTTCGCGCTGACGCAGACTCAGGGTGCCATGCGTTTTTCCACCATCTGGGTTTTTAATGAAGGCACTGATCATACCGCGGGCAATCTTGGGTGTGACGTAATTGCCGCCGTCGATGACCGCGTCAATGGCCTGGAACAATTCTGATGCTGCAGAACTCTTTAACAAATAGCCATTCGCGCCAATGCGGAAAGCTTCGGTAACCATGCCGGAATCTTCATTTGAAGTCAGGAAAATAATCTTGATGCCAGGCAGTCTTTTCTTGAGCTTTTTGGCAGCATCAAAACCATTGAGATTGGGCATCGCGATATCCAACACCACAATGTCCGGCTCCAGCTTAGGCACCATGGACAGCATTTCCCTGCCGTCTGTGGCAGTGCCGACGATTTCAAATTTGGCTTCAAGAAGGTTACTGAACGCTTCCAGTAAAAGCGTGTGGTCATCGGCCAGGAATACCTTTGGACGCTGCATTAATCTCCCTTGAAATCTGTCGGTTTTAAGTCCGACTTGTTCGTCATAATAACCGATCAACACTTAGAAAAGTAGGTGAAAGATCAGTACGGGGCCAGCATCAGGCGTGTATTGCCACTATACTCGGTGAGTGCTAGTTTTAACCTGATCGTGCTGAGAAAAGCGGATATCATTGAATTATGCAGGATACTGACATCACGGGTACTTCTACGAGGCGTATTCTCGTGGCCGAGGACGACCTTATCGGCCAGGCCGTTATACGCAAAGTGCTGGAGGACGCCGGTTACAGTGTAGCGGTGGTGGGTGATGGCAGGGCAGTACTCCGTGCGCTCAAGGCGGCTGCCTATGACCTGGTTGTCATGGATTGTTCAATGCCGTTGCTGGATGGTTTCGAAACCACCCGGGCCATACGCAGCAACGATTCCGGGTGGGTCAATCCGGCAATACCGATCATCGCGCTGACTGCATTGACGCTTAAAGGTGATCGGGAAAGTTGTCTGCAGGCTGGTATGGACGATTACGTGGGCAAACCGGTTGATGCGGGCCAGTTGCTCACCGTCATTGGTCGCTTCCTGGGTTCGGAGACCACCGTGGGCGTGGCCGGAAGCGGTCATGGTTGGCAGACACAGCCAGCCTGGGACGATGACTTCATAGATGGTCTGATCGATAAATTCCTGGCCGATTTGCCGGAGGTGGTCAAGGCCCTTGAAGCAGCATTCACCCTGAAAAATAGCAAGAAATTGCAGCAGATTGCCCACCGTTTGCGCGGTGCATCGGACCTTCTGAATGCCACTACCCTGTCAGACCGTGCGAACGCACTGGAGCAGGCCTGCAAATCAAGCGGTGAAGCGTCCATCAATCGTCTTACAACTGAACTGATCCAGGAGCTGAACAAGTTGATAGCTGAGCAGGGCGAGGTATTGTGAGACTGATATGTGAACACAACGCCACCCTCAACAAACGGTTCAGAACCATCACCGGACGACTGGGGAAAAGGGATGGTGCCGGATTGCGCACAGCCATATACTGTGCGCTGGCGAAAAAGATATATCCTGGACAGCTTTTGAGATACGCCTGATATTATGATGACAAGGCATTTAACAGATACTCCCGTTTTTAAGATCGGTGCCACAAAGTTAACAGGTATCGGGGAGTATTCATTTTCCACCCGTTTCTGCCTGCATCTGCTGGTCACGATTCTGGGTATGCTCCTGTTCCTGCCGGCCCGCGCACAACTGCCGTTGGACGTGTTGCCTCAGGAAGCCCCTGCGACAGAGCCAACCTGGCAACCCCCTGACCTTGCCAACCTGCCGGTCGACTGGTGGAAGACGTTCGAGACACTTTCACCTGAAATTGCCAACCAGCGTCTTAAGATTTTCCTCGGCACCATTGAAGAACGCATCAAGGGCCTGGGCCCGGATGACCTGGTGACCGCCAGTAACAATCTGTCAAATATGACGAACCTTGTCGAGTTGCTGGATGTGGCGGCGCAAGGCCCCGGTGGGACGCAATTTGAACCGGTACTCTCCAAGGAAAGCTATGGCCTTGACGAGTTGCTGGGTCTGCGCGGACAGTGGCGGGGTCTGGAAAAACAAATTGTACAGCTGAACCTCGAAATCGAACAGATGCAACGCCAGATCGAATTACTGCAGCAACGGCGTGACAGTCTGTTGCGTGTGTATGACAGCAAGGCGGTCGAGTCTCCCGGGCGAATTTTGTCAGCTATGAATCTCGTTTCGGTGCAGATTGAATACCGCTTATCGTTAAAGCGCGATAAAAACCTGCAAACACGTCTTCAGAACATCAATCAGCAAAATGAGTTGGTCAGTGCACAGTTGGCATTTGCACATGATCATCTCAACGCCAACGGCCTGACACTAAAGGACCTCGAAACTTCGGCGGCCGATGCTCGTGCACGTGTTACACAATTGACCGAAAAAATGGCCGCCACGCAAAGACGGCTGCTGGATGCGATTTCTGTCAACGAGGTTAACCCCAGCCTTGAGTTGTTACGTAAACAGCAATTGACGCGTATTACCACCGAGTCCGCACTGGTCAATCTGCGTGAAGCGGTCGCACGAACACGTCTTAAGTGGTACCGGGTCAGGGTGGGTGTGCAGGAATCTCATCCTGCTTTAAAACCAATAGCGGGACAGGACACGCGTTTGAGTGAAGAAGTGCTCAACCAGGTTGAAGTCTGGGCGGCAACAAGTCAGACCACGCTGGTCACGTCTACGGCTGATGATACACTGAACACGATCAAGAACTTTGAAATTGCACGCTCGGTTGCGCGAGACACGCTTGAACTTATCGAGCAGATCCGGGATACCAGTGATGACCTGAGCCTGCTGCAGGAAATACTGTCTGCCGAGGTCGTTAATACACAGAGCGGTTTCAGCAAGGCCCGGGCACGACTGGCATTGGTGAGCGGTTCAATTCGGAATGAAGTAACCCGCCTGTTTGACGTTCACCTGTTTGATATTGGTGAGACGCCGGTCACGCTCGGTGGCATTATCAAGATGCTTGTGATCCTGGTGGTGGCATACCTGATTTCCTGGTTTATCCGCCACCTGCTTGGGCGCGTCTCAGGACGCCAACAGTTTGCCAGCAGCCCTGCGATTTACACGCTCGGACGGGTACTGCACTACGTGATCATCATGGTCGGTACATTGGCCGCGCTGGGCTCGGTTGGTATGGACTTTAGCAGCTTCGCGTTGATCGCCGGTGCCCTTTCCGTTGGTATTGGTTTCGGTTTGCAGGCCATCGTCAATAATTTTGTCTCGGGTCTGATCCTGTTGTTCGAGGGCTCACTCAGGATCGGTGATTACATCGAAATCGACAACAAAAGTGGCACCAGCAGCGATATCCGGCTGGCCGGCGTGGTCAGGGAAATCAACACCCGTGCCACGGTCGTTAATACCAATGACAGTGTTGACGTGGTCGTACCCAACTCCGAACTGGTAACGTCCAAGCTGACCAACTGGACCTTGCGGGAGTCGTTTGCCCGTGTACACATCCAATTTTCCGTGGCTTACGGCTCAGATAAGGAAAAGGTCAAGGCGTGTGCGCTGGGCGCCGCCACCGAGATGGATTTTGTATTGCTCAACATGCCGGGGCGTGAACCGGGTATCAGGCTGATGGATTTTGGCCACGATGGACTGGAGTTTGAGTTGCGCGCCTGGGTCAGCCGCCAGGGTGTGCGCCGGCCCTTCCGGGTCCGTTCAAGTTTTCTGTGGGCTCTGGAAACCCGTCTGGGTGAAGCCGGTATCCAGATTCCATTCCCGCAGCGGGATATTCATATCAAGAGCAATGACAGTGGTGTCAGATTCGAGCCGGATGATCCGGACGGTCAAGAAGGTTAGCCCGTGCACAATGAAACTTGAATGGGGAATATTTGTCGGAATTGTCATTACGAGAGATTTTAAAATAGCAGGGTGCGAATAAGTTGGTCTGACACAGGAGTACTTTGTGATGAAGAAATCTATATTTACCGTGATGGTTTTGAGTGTCGTGTTGGCTGTGCTGGGCAGCGTTTCCGTTTGCGCAAAAGACAAATTGCCTGCGGTTAACGAAGCGGGCATGCAACTGCTTGAGGATTCCGACCTGGCGGCAGTCTATGCAGACCCGGACGCCGACCTCGGTCTTTATCAGCGTGTCTGGCTCGAGGATGCCACGGTCTCTTTCAAGAAAAACTGGAAGCGCGACCAGAACCGGTCTTATCCCTTCAAGGTCGATGACAAGGATATGGACCGGATCAGGAATGAAGTGGCTACAAATTTCCGGGATGTAATGACCAAAGAATTACTAGACGGTGGTTATATAATGGCAACCGCGCCTGCTGATGATGTACTGAAGATAGTTCCCGCTATCGTTGACCTGGACGTGATTGCACCGGACGTGCAAAAGGTTAAGCGAAGCTACAGTTATTCAGAATCTGCCGGTGAAATGACCCTCAACCTCGATCTTTATGATTCCGTGACCAACGACAAGATCGTGATGGCGATTGATCGCAAGCGCGACTACCGGCGTGGCTATTTCGAGTGGCGTACTTCGGTCAGCAATCGTGCTGATTCACGCCGCATGATGACAGCATGGGCAAAATCCATACGCTCTACCCTTGATGAGGCCAGGAAGGTTGTCAAGACCACCGGATGAATGCATTTTTTATCTGGCCGCGCGTTTCGCGATCTTTCTGAAATAGCGTTCCGGAAACCAGCGCTTAATCTTCCAGGCCTTACGGGTCGCTGCATGTGTCAATAACAGGAACGTTTTGTTTCGCACCGCGTTGCGAATGTCCTGCGCCACCTGGTTGGCGGTCACACCGGACGTATCCATCCAACGTGTAACCGTGGCCATGGTGGCCGGTTTTGTGACGCGAAACGTATCCAGCAGGCGAGTACGCACAAAAGCAGGACACACAACCGTAACACCGACGCCATGTGGATGCATCTCTGCCCTTAAAGCTTCGGACAAGGCCACCACGCCCGCCTTGGCAACACCATAGGAAGCGATATAAGGCAGGCCGGCCAAACCGGCAAATGAAGCGACATTGACAATGTGACCCTGACGCTGTCGTTTGAATATGCCTGCGAATTGGTGGCAACCACGCACTACGCCCAGCAGGTCGATATCCAATACCCACTGCCAGTCTTCGATGCTGGTGTCTTCAATGTTACCGGCTGTCGCGACGCCTGCGTTGTTGATGAGTACTTCAAGACCTCCCCAGCGGGTCATCACTGCTTCTTCAAGCTGTTGCCAGTGTTCTGCCTTCGTGGTGTCCAGCAACGCTGAAAAGCCTTCACCACCAAGGGCTTTTATTTCGAACAAAGTCTGGTCGGCTCTGCCCTCATCAATATCAGTGACCGCAACCCGCCAGTCGTCTGCGGCATATTGATGTGCCAGGGCAGCGCCAAATCCGCTACCAGCGCCGGTAATGGCGATTGTTTTTTTCCAGCGGCTTAGAGCCATTAAAGTTCCTTGCGGACAGGGTCTTTTCGTATTGCAGTATGCCAGGATTTATTCTGGGCGAAATAGGTTGAGGATGCAATATGCAGCTAAATGAATATTCCAGAGTTTCCTTAATTCATTATATTTTGGGGTTTCAAAAAACAGTTTACTGAAAATCGCGCAGTTTACGCTACACTGGGGCCATGAGGGATCATTTGATATCCTTGCACGCAAAGAATGGGACAAATTCCATGAGCCAATTGAACAACTTTACCTATGACGAGATCAGTGTCGGTCAAACAGCCGATTATTCCAAACAGGTGGACGCTACCGACATCCTGATGTTTGCGGCGGTGTCGGGTGATGTGAATCCGGTTCACCTGGATGAAGAATTTGCATCGTCCACGATGTTTCGCGGACGCATCGCACACGGGATGCTGACCGGTGCGGCCATTTCTGCCGCGCTGGCGATGGAACTGCCGGGCCCGGGTACGATTTACCTCGGCCAGACGTTGCGTTTTTTGCGACCGGTCAGGATTGGCGACAGCATCAACGTACACCTGGAAGTCACCGCCATGCGTGACGACAAGAAGATCGTCACGCTGGCATGTGAGGTCACTAACCAGGACGGCAAGGGCGTCGTTACGGGCGAGGCCCAGGTCATGCCGGCACGTGAAAAGCTGTCGATCGAACGACCGGCACTGCCACGTTTCAGGCCGGACGATTAGTGCTGCTCAACAGGCACCAATTTCGTCATAAGCGCATACCGCCGTCCACTTCGATATTCCGTCCATTGACATAATCGTTTTCAATGATAAATTGAACGGTGTGTGCTATCTCGTCAGGTTCACCGATCCGGCCGATCGGGATCATCGCGGATAGTTTTGCCAGGGCTTCAGGTTTCATGGCCCGGACCATTTCCGTACCGATAAAACCGGGTGAGATGGCGTTCACGCGTACGCCATAGCGCGCCAGTTCCTTGGCCCAGGTGACCGCCATGGCAGCGACACCGGCTTTGGCTGCGGTGTAATTGCTCTGGCCCATATTGCCGCTATGCGAAATGCTTGAAATGTTGATGATCAGGCCAGGTCCGTCCGCCAGCGCCATGAGACCGGCCGCTGCGCGACCACACAGGAACACACCGGTCAGGTTGACATCGATCACGGCCTGCCAGTTCGCCAGCGTCATACGCGAGACCAGTTGACCGTCCTTGACCTTGATCATCAGCGCGTCGCGTGTGATGCCGGCATTATTGACAAGTACATCCAGACCACCAAAATGACGCTTGATGTCCTCGAATGTCTTATCGACGGCCTCTTCCTTGCTGACATCACAGCCAAAGATCATGCAATCATCCTCCGCTAAGCTCAATGACGCCTGCAGTTTTTCCAGTGGTTCGCTTACATAATCAAGCAGTGCCAGTCTTGCACCCTGTGCTGCCAGACGTCTGGCCATGGCGCTGCCTAGCCCTCCACCGGCTCCGGTGATCGCGATGATCGCTCTTTCAAGTTTCATGAGTCTTCCTTGTGGGTTTTTTCATTGGGAAATTAGGCCTGCATTTTAACTAAAAAGTAAGGTGGTGTACGCTGGATGAGAAACTTTTTTCACAGCAATGTTGGTGAAATATGCAGCTTAGAACCGAAAGTAATTGACACCAGCCATGTTTCACTGGATTCTTGTCCAGCGTTTCGCCACTGCAATCATGAAAAAACAATATGAACGCAATTGACAGCACCAGCGGCGAGCAGCCGGATGACCTGATGACCGATCAGTTCTGGGGACACCCGAAAGGTCTGTATATCTGTTTTTTTACCGAAATGTGGGAACGCTTTTCCTTCTATGGCATGAAGGCACTTCTGTTCCTCTACCTGGTAAAGTATCACCTTTTCGGCGATGCACCAAGTTACCAGTTGCTGGGCGCATACGGTGGCATGGTTTACGCCATGCCGGTGGTTGGCGGTATGCTCGCCGATCGCTGGCTTGGGATGCGCAAGGCGGTGGTCGCCGGTGGCATCCTGCTCTGCCTGGGTCATTTTGGTATGGCTTTTGAGGGCGATAAAGCGCGTCTGGTGGGCGGTATCGTTGAGCGGGATGACACTGCCTTGCAGCTTTTTTATTTTTCTCTGGCGCTGATCATTTCCGGTGTTGGTTTTCTGAAGCCGAACATCTCCACTATCGTCGGCAAGCTGTATCCGCAAAATGACCCGCGCAGAGATTCCGGCTTTACCATTTTCTATGCCGGTATCAACGTCGGCGCCCTGTTTGCCAGCCTTATCTGTGGCTACCTCGGTGAGACATTTGGCTGGAAGTACGGCTTTGGCGCGGCGGGCCTTGGCATGTTACTGGGCTTGACGGTTTTTTTGAGCGGTCAACGTTATCTGCACGGCCATGCAGAACCTTCGAACCCGGTTTTATTGAAAGAAAAAGTACTGGGTCTTCTCAATCGTGAATGGGCAATTTACATCGGCGCGGTGCTTGCTGTCGTTGTCATCTGGCAGTTGATGCAACATACCTGGACGGTCGCCGGCGCCATGCACATCATGTCGCTGGTCCTGGTGGTTTGGTTTAGCTGGTTCGTGATGAGCAAATGCAACCGGGTTGAACGGCAGCAAATGATCAGCCTGGTGGTGTTGATCCTGATGGTGCTGGTATTTTTCACCCTCTATGAGCAGACCTATGGTTCCTGGGTGGCCTTTACCGACCGTCTGCTGGGCAAGAACCTGTTTGGACCCATTGCCCATGTCAGTGACCAGGCGGTGTTGCCGTGGGCCATGGTACCGCTGGCGTTACTGCCGTTGGCCATGGCCCTGGCGCTGCGTTTGGCTGAACATGGCCGGGAACGACTCGGTGAGGTATTGGTGGGATCGGCCGGAATATTGCTGATAGCGGCCTTCATCCGTGATATGTCGGCGGTACAGCAGACCGCCGGCTCCCTGACTTTCCTGGGCGCTTTTTTTATCGTAGTTTTGACGCCGTTTTTTACCTGGCTGTGGCCGTGGCTGGCTAAACAGGGGCTGAATCCCAGCAAACCCGCCAAGAGTGCCATTGGGCTCCTGTTTGGCGGTATCGCTTTTTTGCCGATGGCCTGGGCGTCCCACCTGGCGGGTATCAACGGGGTAGCCAGTGTCTGGTGGCTGGTACTGGCCTACCTGATCCTCGAACTCGGGGAGCTGAGCATCTCTCCCATCGGACTCAGCGCGGTCACGCAGTTGTCGGTGCCACGTGTGGTCAGCGTGATGATGGGGACCTGGTTTCTGGCCACTGCATATTCGGAGTTGCTGGCGGCAAAATTTGGTGAATTGACCGCCATGGTTGTGCCCGAGGGCGAAACCCTGGACGTGGAGCTGGCAGCCACACGTTATGGTGACCTGTTCATGCTGATGTTCTGGATTGGCATTGGTTCTGCAGTCGTGGCAATCGCGTTGACCCCGTGGGTGCGTAAAGGCATGCATGGTGTGAAATGACGACCATACTGTGTATTGGTGGGTATCCGATCTGATCTTAGCCGGATCGATCAATCAAAAATTGGTTATTAAATTTTCAGCGTTTAACTCAAGTCTTCATGCAATATTTGCTCACTTTAAGACAAATATTGACACATTAATTTACCTATTCAGTAGTGATGCTGGTATAAGGCATTGAAACTTTATTGGTATGGATATTGCAT
>CAZYVH010000099.1:0-1904 GCA_964650905.1 uncultured Wenzhouxiangellaceae bacterium
CCGGGCTGGCGAAATCGAGGTAGTCGATCGGTGTGTTTTCGACCAGCACGGTATCGCGCACCGGGTCGGCGCGTGTGGACATGGCCCAGATAACTTCTTTCCAGTTGCGTATGTCGATGTCATCGTCGGTGACGATGATGGTCTTGGTATAGGTGAACTGGCGTAGCCATGACCAGATTCCAAACATGATACGGCGAGCGTGGCCGGGGTACTGTTTGCGGATGCTGACAATCGCCACGCGGTAGGAACAGGCCTCGGGCGGCAGGTAGAAGTCCACGACTTCGGGAAACTGCGCTGCCAGCAACGGGATAAACATTTCATTCATGGCCGAGGCCATGATCGAAGGCTCATCTTCACCGGGTTTGCCCATATAAGTGGTCAAATACAGCGGGTCTTCGCGCTGGCTGATGCGCTCGACGGTGAAGACCGGGAAATCCGCAATGGTGTTGTAGTAACCGGTGTGATCGGCGAAGGGTCCTTCAGTGGCCATCTCACCGGGTGCGATATGCCCTTCGAGTACAATTTCGGCACCCTGGGGGATCGGCAGACCGGTCAGGCTGGATTCCACGACACGGGTCCTGCGGCCACGCAGCAGGCCAGCAAACTGGTATTCCGAGAGCGTGTCGGGCACCGGCGTGACAGCAGCCAGCAGGGTTGCGGGGTCGGCCCCGATCACAACCGCCAGCGGAAAGGGTTCACCCGGCTCGGCCTGTTGGAATTCACGAAAATCCTGGGCGCCGCCGCGGTGCGGCAACCAGCGCATGATCAGTTTATTCTTGTCGATCAATTGCTGGCGGTAGATGGCCAGGTTGATACGCGGCTTGTTGGGGCCACGTGTGATCACCATGCCCCAGGTGATCAATGGCCCGGCATCGTCTGGCCAACAAGTTGTTATGGGCAGTTGTGTGAGATCAACATCCGGACCCTCGAACACCTCTGCTTGCCAGGGTGCGTTGTCTTTTTTCACGGGGTTGATATGGGCGAGTTTTGCAAACCCTGTTGCGGCATCCACTGCTGATGACAGGCTGTCGGGCAGGCTGGGGTTGTTCAGAAAGGCAAACTCCTGCCCCAGGGCACGTAAATCACGGTGATTTTTCAGTTCCAGCGCAGCCAGTATCCGTTGCTGGTTGCCAAACAGGTTGCCTAGTGCCGGCATGGCGTATCCGGGCAGGTTTTCAAAGCTCAGGGCAGGGCCGTTGTTGAGCAGCGCCCGGTGACTGAGGGCGGTGACCTGCAGTACCGGGGAAACCGCCTGGGTTACGGATTTGAGTTGTCCGCAGGCGACAAGTTCGTCGGAAAATTGCCGCAAATCCCTGAAAGCATTGCGGTTCACCTGGCGATGGTGGTGGTCAAGCAACGTGTGAAGTCCCATGGTCCATTCCTGTTTGTTGCATGCCAGGCTGCTGCATCACATAGCCATTGCACGCACCCAGCGGTAGTAAACCGTCCAGTTCCTGACTGAGCGGTGACAGTGTAGCGCCTTCGAGCGCCGCTGCAAAAATCTCGATGATACGCGGCATGTGCTCGGACTGCGGGCTTATCCTCAGGACATCGACACCCAGCGATTTAAACTCGGGGAGTTGTTCCAATACCTGGTGGGTCAGCGCCGACTGGGTCTGTATACCATTTAAAACCAGAAAATCCTCGCCTTCCCGGGTTTTAAGGATACGGCCATCGGGGTCGTCCAGGCACTTGAAGCGGCAGTCGTCCTTGGGTAGGTTGTGGGAACGCGCTGTGTAACAGCGGGCCGAGTAGGCCAGTGGCAGACGGCCGAGTGCAAAGACCTCGGTTTCAACCCCTTCGGGGCGCTGCGCCTGCAACCCGGCCAACGTTTCAAGGCCCAGTTCGACCGGCAAAACCCAGCGCTTGAGCCCCCTGGCGGCGAGCAATGCAAGACTGCGCTG
>CAZYVH010000099.1:2004-9838 GCA_964650905.1 uncultured Wenzhouxiangellaceae bacterium
CGTGGCCAGAAATATTGTATGGGTCCAATGGATAGTCTCATGGTTCGCGGCCCCTACTGCCAGGGCCGGTGGTAAGCGCCCAGGGTGGTCTGTGAGCCTTCAGAAACAGCGTCGAGTTGGCGCATCCACTCATCCCGGGCCTGGTAGGCCTGCGCGTCCTTCGTACAGCTGTCGATGGCGGCCCGCATGACGTGTGTCACCTGCGCGACATACGCCGGGCTGCGCTGGCGGCCTTCGACCTTGATCGCACTGACACCGATGGAGCACAGTTTTGGCAGGATCGACAGGGTATTCAAACTGGTGGGCTCCTCCAGTGCGTAATAGGTGTGCTCACCGACCTTAAAGCGGCCCTTGCACAGGGTCGGGTAACCCGCCTTTTCGTTTTCATCGAAGTGATCGATCAAAACACCGTTGAGACGCGTGTTGGTGCCGTCCGGGGTTTCTTCCCAGCGTACGTGCGAGGCAGGTGAACAGGCGCCGTAGGTGTTCGGTGAACGACCGGTGGCGTAACTGGATAACAGGCATCGACCTTCCACCATCACACAAAGGCTGCCAAAACCGAACACTTCAACCGGCACGGGTGAATCCTTGATCACGTGGGCTACCTGGTTGACGGACAGGACCCGTGGCAGGACAACACGTTGGATTCCGAATGTTTCCTGGTAAAAACGGATACCTTCAGCGCTGGTTACCGAAGCCTGTACCGACAGGTGTAAGCGCAGCTCCGGCCAGTTTTCACAAGCATAGTCCAGCACACCCATGTCAGCCAGTATGAGGGCATCGACTCCGGCTTCGGCGGCCTGGTCGACGGCCGCTGACCAGCGGGGAAACCCACCCGGTTGTGGAAAGGTGTTGATCGCCACGAAGATTTTTCGGCCCCGTTCATGGGCATACAGGACCGCTTTTTCAAAGGTGCGCGCGGTGAAATTCAAACCGGAAAAATGACGTGCATTGGTGTCATCTTTAAAACCGGTATAAACCGCATCGGCGCCGTTGTCGACAGCGGCTTTCAATGAGGGCAGGTTACCCGCAGGGCAAACAAGTTCCATGACTTTTCCTTGGCGTTAACAGGGCATTCTATAGATTCAAATAACCTAACGCTCCGAATATTGCATCAGTTTCCTGGTAAAAGACGCCGTGCCGGCTCTGCCACGGGTGGGTACACCTGAGACACGCTTCAAGCACATCCCTGTGGCGCTCTGTCGCCGACATCCTTGTCGGCTCAAGGTCTCAGGCGTACCCACCCGTGGCAGAGCCTCAGGATTTTGCAATACCGCTGGTTGAAGGCTCCTGATTTTAAATGAAGAATTCATTAACGTATTGACCTGCGTCAACTCAATAACCGAATCCTCGCATATACTGGAATACCATCAGCTTACACTCACCCGAAAATACCATGCAGGCACTTCCAGACAATTTTCGCACATTGGTCAAAAATGCACTGGGTTCCGCGGGGCGTCTCATTCCTTACTCAGCCCAGAAGCCGGTGCTGAACCTTGCCCTGAACCAGGCTTTTCGGGAACCGTTGCAGCATGGTGAACTGGATTTTCTTAACGGTGCCAAGATCAGGATCAAGGTGACAGACCTGGGTTTGAACTGGTTGATTGAAGTGGGCAGCAGCCGCTTTACAGCCATCGAGCGAGAATTGAAGGACGATGTCAGCATTAGTGGCACCAGCCTGGATTTCATGCTACTGGCGGCCAGGCGGGTCGATCACGATACACTGTTTTTTCAACGCAGGATCCGCATAGAGGGTGATACGGAACTGGGTCTGGGTGTGAAAAACACCATGGACAGCATGGATTGGGATGACTTGCCTGTGCCATTGCGCAAGCTGTTGCAAAGCGTGGGCCCGGTCATTGAAAAACTGGACAGCATCAGGCGCAAGCAACAAGTACCCGCTAAAGCTGACGCCAACGCATCAACAAAAGGTAACTGATACCGGATGTGAAGGCACCGATAAACCAGGCATAATCGTAAAGTTGCACCAGAAAATGCGGGGCATTCTCCAGCAGTCCAACCGCGGTCAGGAAACCGGCCAGGCTGGGTGCGATACCCAGCACCAGCGCCAGTAAGGCAAAGAGATTCCAACCACCGTGATATTCGTAGTCACCACCGCGCTGGTACAAGGCCTGTGTGTTCAGACGCAGGCGGCGTACAAAATAATAATCCGCAATTAAAATACCCGCGATCGGCCCCAGCAGGGATGAGTAACCGACCAGCCAGATAAACAGGTAGGAACCCGCTGATTCCAGCAATTTCCACGGCATGATGGCGATACCGAGGCCGGCGGTCAGGAACCCGCCCGTTCTGAAAGAAATGAACTTTGGTGCAAAATTGCTAAAGCCGTTGGCGGGGGCCACAACATTGGCCGCCAGGTTGGTGGTCATGGTTGCCAGCAACAGGAATACCAGTCCAATGATGGCGCCGGCACCACCCATACGCCCGGCGACCGCGACCGGGTCCCATATCATTTCACCAAACACCACCGCCGTCGCCGAGGTTACCGCCACGCTGAGAAAGGCCAGCAGACCCATCGGGACCGGCAGACCCAGCGCCTGGCCCAGGACCTGGTCTTTCTGGCTGCGCGCAAAACGGGTGAAATCCGGGATATTGAGCGACAGGGTGGACCAGAAACCTACCATGGCTGTGAGACTGGGCCAGAATACGTGCCAGAACTGACCTTCGCGGGCCCCACCTGCGACGAACCGGGAAGGCCGGGTCAGCATCGTGCCAAAACCATCACCATTAACATAGGCCCAGACCAGCAGGCCGAGTGCGGCCAGCAGCAACAACGGTGCGGCCAGGGTTTCCAGCCAGCGTATCGATTCGATGCCCCTGGCAATGAAGTACACCTGCATGGCCCAGAAAACCAGGAAACTGACCAATTGCGCCAGGTCAATGCCCAAAAAAGGAATAGGCTCACCGACAAACGCATGACCACTCATGGCATTGATGATCTGGTAGATAGCAAATCCGCCAACCCAGGTCTGGATACCAAACCAACCACACGCCACCAGGCCACGCAACAAGCCCGGCAGACGGGCACCGATGGTGCCAAAAGAGGCACGCGCCAAGACCGGGAAGGGGACGCCGTAGCGGGTACCGGCGTGGCCGATCAGTAACATGGGGATGAGTACCACCAGGTTGCCGAGCAACACCGTACCCATTGCCTGCCAGGCTGACATGCCCTGCTGGATCAAACCGGAAGCCAGCAGGTAGGCCGGCACACAGACCGCCATCCCGACCCACAGGGCAGCGATGTTGAACCAGGTCCAGACACGTTCTGATTCTGCGGTCGGTGCCAGGTCCGGATTCCACAACTGGGAAGTGTCCGCGTCGCCGGCACCATCATCGGTTTTGTTCAATGGCTTATCGTTGTTTGTTGTTTTATCAGTCATTATTCCCGACGCTAACGTATCTTGACCGTTGGGTCAAGATACAATAGTCTGTCTGCAGTACGGTAATTTTGTGGGGTATCGGGGGTACTCACCGTTTGTGGACTGTTTAACCTGTTGGTGCGGACTTCTCTTCAGCCTGACCAAAATACGAGGATTATCATGGCAAAATTAAAATGTGGTTTGATACAAATGGGGCTCAAGGGCGACACTACCATGCAACCCCGGCAGATCCGTGACCTGATGCTCGAAGCACATGTCCCGATGATCGAAAACGCTGCTGAACGGGGTGTGCAGGTGTTGTGTTTCCAGGAGGTTTTCACCCAGCCCTATTTCTGTCCGGGTCAGGATCGCAAATGGTACGCGGCAGCCGAGGCCATCCCGGCCGGTCACACCGTCAGCCTGATGTGTGAATATGCGAAAAAACATGGCATGGTTATCGTCGTGCCAATCTACGAAGAGGCGATGTCGGGCGTTTACTTCAATACCGCAGCGGTCATTGACGCCGACGGCAGCTACCTTGGCAAGTATCGCAAAACGCATATTCCACAGGTTGACCCGGGTTTTTACGAGAAGTTTTTCTTCAAACCCGGGAACAGTGGATACCCGGTGTTTGAGACCGCCTTTTGCAAACTCGGTGTCTATATCTGTTATGACCGGCATTTCCCGGAAGGCTGGCGCGCACTGGCGCTCAATGGTGCGGAATACATCGTTAATCCGTCAGCCACGGTGGCGGGTTTGAGTAAGTACCTGTGGGAACTGGAACAACCGGCGGCAGCGGTGGCCAATGGCGTGTTCATCGGCGCGATCAACCGCATCGGCACAGAAGAGCCCTGGGCGAGTGAGATGGGCGAGTTTTACGGTTCAAGCTACATTGTCAATCCACGCGGTGAAATCGAAGCCCAGGCGAGCTATGGAGATGACGAGTTGCTGGTGCATGAAATCGATCTCGACATGATCCGGCAGGTACGGAATACCTGGCAGTTTTTCCGTGACCGGCGGCCGGAGACTTATGGACCGTTGACGGAAGCATAATCCGGATATGACTGACACAATGCCGGCCGATATCAAATCACAGAGGCTTGGTGAGGCGCAGATCGAGGCCAACTTTGCCGATATGCAACCGCCGCTGAACCGTGCCCAGGCACTGGTCGAGGCGGACCGTTGCTATTTCTGTTACAACGCACCCTGCACCACGGCTTGTCCGACGGACATCGATGTCCCGGGTTTTATCCAGAAAATCCGCAGCCATAATGTCAGGGGCTCGGCGCATACCATTTTGCGTGAAAATATTATGGGTGGCATGTGTTCGAGGGTATGTCCAACGGAAGTGCTGTGCGAAGCCGTCTGTGTGCGCAATACGCTCGATGACCAGCCCGTGCGGATTGGTCTTTTGCAGCGTTTCGCGACCGATTCGGTCATGCAGGATCAACTGCAGTTGTTTCGGCGTCAGGCTGACAGCGGCAAACGGGTTGCGATGGTCGGTGGCGGTCCGGCGGCATTGTCCTGTGCCCACCGCCTGGCCATGCTCGGCCACAGTGTCACCATCCTGAACCGGGCGGAAAAACTGGGTGGCCTGAATGAATACGGTATCGCCGCCTATAAGACGGTGGATGACTTTGCCGCCCGGGAGGTTGACTATATTCTCGATATTGGCGGCATCAAAGTGCGTAATGGCACGGCCCTCGGCAGCGATTTTTCCCTGGCGGATCTGCGTGAAGAATATGACGCCGTATTCCTCGGCTTTGGCATGGGCGGGGTGAATGCACTTGGCCTGGAAAATGAACAGGTTGAAGGTGTCCAGGATGCGGTTGAATACATCGCGGCCTTGCGCCAGGCAAAGGCTAAATCTGCGTTGCCGGTGGGTCGAAAAGTTCTGGTGATCGGTGGCGGTATGACCGCGATTGATATCGCGGTACAAAATAAACGCCTCGGTGCCGAAGAGGTCACCATTGCCTACCGCTGTGGCCAGCAACAGATGAACGCCAGTCAGCACGAGCAGGATTATGCCAGGACTTCAGGCGTGGTGATCCGGCACTGGCTGGCGCCGCAACAATTGCTGCTGAGCAATGAACGGGTCACTGGTATCCGGTTTGATTACACCCGGTTGGATGACGGCGGCAAGCTTGAAAAAACCGGTGAGCAGTGTGAATTGGCAGCGGACGTGGTCTTCAAAGCCATTGGCCAGAAAGTAGCATGGCATGAACTGGGTGACGGTGCTGATAGTCTTGAAATTGAATCTGGCCGGACCCGTGTCGACGCCAACAGGAAAACCTCTCTCAGCGGCGTCTGGGCGGGGGGTGATTGCGTCTGCGGTGGTGAGGACCTGACCGTTGCCGCGGTACAGGACGGCAAGCTGGCGGCACAGGATATTGACCGCTTCTTACGCGGTCAGGAGGATTAGATGGCGGATCTGAGCAGCGATTTTATTGGCATCTCCTCACCCAATCCGTTCTGGCTGGCGTCCGCGCCACCGACGGACAAGGCCTATAACGTCAACCGCGCCTTTGAGGCAGGTTGGGGCGGGGCGGTCTGGAAGACCCTGGGCGAGGATCCCCCGGTGGTCAATGTCAGTGGGCCACGCTATGCAGCGAGCTATGGTAATGACCGCCGTGTTACCGGTTTCAACAACATTGAACTGATCACCGACCGGCCACTGGCGGTGAACCTTGAGGAGATACGCCAGGTCAAGCGGGACTGGCCCGATCGGGCGCTGGTAGTTTCCGTCATGTTACCCATGCAGGAGGATGTCTGGGCCAGGCTGGTACCTATGATCGAGGACACCGGCGCTGATGCCTTTGAGCTCAATTTCGGTTGCCCGCACGGCATGTCCGAGCGTGGTATGGGGGCGGCTGTCGGCCAGGTGCCAGAATACATCCAGATGGCCACCGAGTGGTGCAAGCAATACGCGCACATCCCCGTGATTGTCAAACTGACACCGAATGTGACCAACATCCTGCCACCGGCGCGTGCTGCCAGGGCCGCTGGCGCCGACGCGGTCTCGCTGATCAATACCCTCAATTCGATCATGCGTGTGGATTACGACACCCTCAGTATGTACCCGCACACCGGTGGTATGGGTTCCCACGGTGGTTATTGCGGACCGGCGGTCAAGCCCATTGCCCTGCACATGATCGCCGAGATCGCGCGCAATGCGGATACCGCGGATATTCCGATTTCAGGGATCGGTGGCATCACGGACTGGCGCGACGCAGTGGATCACCTGGCGCTCGGCGCCAGCAATGTGCAGGTGTGTACCGCAGCCATGGTGTATGGTTTCAAAATCATCGATGACCTGGTTGATGGCTTGAGTAACTTTCTGGACGATAAAGGCATGACATCGGTCAGTGAACTGGTCGGCAAGGCGGTCCCGAGCGTGACCGACTGGCAATACCTCGACCTCAACCATGTCGAAAAAGCCTTCATTGACCAGGACCTGTGCATTGCCTGCGGCCGTTGCCACGTCGTCTGTGAAGACGTATCCCACCAGGCCATTACCCAGACACTGAACGGCGAGCGTCATTTTGAAGTGATCGATGCAGAATGTGTCGGTTGCAACCTGTGTGTCAGCGTCTGTCCGGTGGAGGGCTGTATCAGCATGCGCCACCTCGACCAGGGTGTTGATCCGCGCACCGGCAAACCGATCGAGCAGGTCAAGGCAAACTGGACCACGCACCCCAACAATCCGATGAGGGTTAAGTAGCATTTGCGATGCCCGGCCCGGCACGCAAGATCGAGATCCGCAAGGCCAACGTCGCGCTGATCCTGGAGGCTGCCGAAAAAGAATTCGCCCGACATGGTTTCAAGGGCGCCACGACCGGCAGGATTGCGCAGCAAGCGGGTATACCCAAGGCCAACCTGCATTATTACTTCAAGACCAAGGCCGGCCTCTACCGCGAGGTGCTGCGGCATATACTCAATGACTGGATGTCGGCGGCCTCGACCTTCGAGGCTCACGATGACCCGGCCGAGGCGCTGGGCACCTATGTCAGGGCCAAGATGGCGTTTTCCCGCCAGCGGCCATATGGATCGAGGGTCTGGGCCCGCGAGATCATGAGTGGTGCGCCGCTGCTCGACAGGTTTCTCAGCACGACGCTGAAAGGCTGGCTGAAAGAACGAATGCACATCATCCGGCGCTGGATACGCGAAGGAAAAATCAAACCCGTCGACCCCCGCGCTCTGATGTACATGATCTGGGCGACCACCCAGCATTACGCTGACTTCGAACAGCAGATCATCATCCTCAACAATGGTAAAGCACTGAGCGATCACAGTTACCGCCAGCGAACCGGCGAAGTCATCAAGCTGGTCCTGGCGAGTGTGGGTTTATAGATCACGCACTGCACCATTACCCGGCACCCTGTTTGGTGCAAGGTTAGTGTGTCCCCTTGGGGTAGACTGGCTAGCCCGGCGGGAACATGCCTTGCGGCTAACCA
>CAZYVH010000100.1:0-9828 GCA_964650905.1 uncultured Wenzhouxiangellaceae bacterium
TAGCGCTTGGAGTACTGCGTCGCCTTACGTGCCTTGTGCAGGCCAACTTTCTTGCGCTCGACCTCGCGGGCGTCACGGGTAACGTAACCGGCCTTGCGCAGTGCGGGGCGCAGTTCGCTGTCGTATTCCATCAAGGCACGTGTCAGACCGTGGCGTATGGCGCCGGCCTGGCCGGAAATACCGCCACCTGCAACCGTCGCATTGATATCAAACTGATCGGTCATCTCCAGTTTTTCGAGTGGCTGGCGGACGATCATACGCGCGGTTTCACGGCCAAAGAACTCGTCCAGGGGACGGTTATTGATGGTGATCTTGCCTTTGCCCTTGCTCAGGTAAACACGTGCCTTGGAAGACTTGCGTCGACCAGTGCCGTAATACTTTTCAGTAGCCATAAATCCTATTCCGTAAAATGTTATGCGACTTACAGCTCAAGCTGGGTCGGTTGCTGGGCGGTGTGCGGGTGTTCCGGGCCCACATAAACATGCAGTTTGCGGAACATGGCACGACCCAGCGGATTTTTTGGCAACATGCCCTTGACTGCGATCTGGATGGCACGTTCGGGGTGCGTGTCCATCAGTTCGCCAAGGTTGACAGATTTCATGTTGCCAATATAACCGGTATAACGATGGTATGTCTTGTTGTCCAGCTTTCTGCCGGTCACACGGATCTTTTCAGCATTGATCACAACCATGTGATCACCCGTGTCCATGTTTGGTGTGAACTCGGGTTTGTGCTTGCCACGCAGACGGCTGGCCAGTTCGGAGGCCAGTCTGCCGAGTGTTTTGTCCGTCGCATCGACAACACACCACTCGCGTTTTATCGTTGCCGGTGTCGCTGTAAAAGTCTTCATTTGAACCAATCTCTAAAATAGACCCAACGTCGTCGGGTGAAGGGCGGGAATTTTACTGGTAAAACGCCCCGGTTTCAACCTCCGGCACCCCCAATAAATTGGGTCAGAGTAAAAACTATTGGGGTTGGGTGGATTTGGAAGGTGATTTCGGAATTGGGCTGCGTTTGAGGTGGGTTTAAGGCTGACCGGTTAGTTGCTCCCAAGTTGAATTGCCAGAACAAGAATGCCTGCTCATCAGGATATGTAAGTTTTTACTCTGACCCTAATTTTCCTGTAATCTTTAGATAGAACATAAAACCCGTTGCAACTTTCGAGTGATTGACTTCAGAGTGTATGGAAAAGTGAAATAGGTATTCATGCAAAGCAGATCCAGGGCAATATTAATTCTCACCACATTTTTGGTTCCGTGGTCTGGCCTACTCGCGGCGCCTGTCGACTATGTTGATGAATCCCTCTTTTTTGCTGATTTGACCGCGCTGAGTTTCGTGGTAACCCACGGGGGGGGTTGAAAATGACTCAGTCTGGGGTAACTACCGCAGTGGGGTCCAGGTGGTTTCAATACTGTAAGTGAAGTTATACATCAATGATAGCGTGGGTCGCAGAAATCACAAACGACCGCAACGCGGCGGATGAGGAGTGAATCTTGAATTGTGTTGTTGACGCCTGGGAAAAGTACGAACAGGAGCTCAAGGGGTTCCTGCTCAGCCAACTGCAAGACAGCCAGCAGGCCGATGATCTGTTGCAGGAAACTTTCATCAAGGCCATTGCCGAGGGGAGCCGCTTCTGCGAACTGGACAACGCCAGGGCCTGGTTGTTCAGGGTGACCCGCAACCACCTGATCGATTATTACCGTCGCCGCAAAGTCAACGTCGAAGTTCCGGACCACCTGCCAGCCATAACATCGCAAGATGAGCCCGTCGTCAATCTCACGCAGTGCCTGCCACGTGCAATCGGCGAGTTGTCAGCGGAAGACGGCGAGGCAATACAACTTTGTGACCTGGATGGAATGTCCCAGCAGGACTTCGCCGACTACCTTGAAATTAGCTTGCCTGGTGCAAAATCCCGGCTGCAGCGGGCACGCCGACGATTGAAACGGAACCTGAGTGCGGCCTGCCAGGTCCGCTATGATGAGGCTGGAAACGTATGCTGTTTCGTGCCTCGGGGCCCGAACCGGGGCACAGAAGAAACATAGCCAGCTTGTTGCTACTGGTTATTTTTATTCGAACGGGGTTCCAGTTGCATCTTTTCCAAGGCTCAGACGTCTTCACTATGAATGGCCGGCAAGCCAGGTCATATCTTGTGGAGATTCAACATGCACGATACCTCGGTACAGATCGTCAGAGACCAGCACACCAGTAACAGGCTGGTCATCTGGCTGGTTGGCGTTGCCATTGCCACACCGCTGTGGTTCCTGGTTTATCGCCACCTCCAGGATTTCGCTGCTTTCGTTCTTTCATCGATGGCTTATGATCGTAGCAGTCGTTTCGGCGAGGCGCTGTATTTCTTCTTTTACGAGACGCCGAAAGTGCTGTTGCTACTGGCCGGAATCGTGTTCCTGATGGGCATCATCCAGACCTTTTTCGCCCCGGAAAAGACACGCGCCTTGTTGTCGGGCAGGAAGCTTGGAATAGGAAACACCCTTGCCGCCGTCCTCGGTATCGTTACACCTTTTTGCTCCTGTTCAGCTGTGCCCTTGTTCATTGGCTTTGTCTCAGCCGGGGTGCCGCTCGGCGTGACATTTTCGTTCCTGATCTCGGCGCCGATGGTTAACGAAATTGCACTGGCTTTATTGCTGGGCATGTTTGGTTGGCAGGTGGCAGGGCTCTATCTCCTGTTGGGGTTGACGATTGCCATCGCAGCCGGACTCGTCATCGGCAGGCTTCGCATGGAGGTTCACCTGCAGGACTGGGTGCGGGAAATTCATACGGACAAAAAAAAGCCGGTTGATGCGCCTGCCATGAATTGGGAAGACCGCTTTCTTGCAGGCTGGCGCCACGTGAAGGAAATCGTCGGTAAGGTCTGGCCCTACGTGTTGGCAGGTATCGCCGTCGGTGCCGGTATCCATGGCTTCGTGCCAGAGGACTTTATGGCCTCCTTCATGGGCAGGGATGTCTGGTGGTCGGTTCCCGCAGCCGTGGTCATGGGTGTCCCCATGTATACGAACGCCGCAGGCATTATCCCTATTGTCGAAGCGCTGATCGGAAAGGGCGCGGCGCTGGGCACGACGCTCGCATTCATGATGAGCGTTATCGCCCTGTCACTGCCGGAAATGCTGATCCTGCGCAAGGTTCTCAGGCTGCCGCTGATTGCCACTTTTGTTGCCGTGGTCTCCGCCGGCATTCTTTTGGTTGGTTTGTTATTCAACATTGTATTGTGAGGAATGGAAGATGAAAGATATCAAGGTACTTGGTCCGGGCTGCACAAACTGCAAAACGACAATGCATCTCATCAAAGCGGCAGCCGCCGCTCGGGGAGCCGAAGTAAAACTCGAAAAAGTTGAGGACATGGGTGAGATAGTCAGATTCGGAGTAATGTCCACCCCCGGTGTCATTATCGATGGTCAGGTGGTGCATGAGGGCGGCATACCATCGAAAAAGGCAGTTGCCGGCTGGTTTGCGTAGTGTGAATTATTTGCAATGTCGAGCCGCGGGCCGGCGACGGTCACCCCTTCACTCGACATTCTCGCCGAGCACGGCGGCAACACTGCACCACGCAAAGATGGCTGGAGAATCTACGCTGAACCTTGCATAGTGGTGAAAGCGCCTGGAGGTCTTATGAATAATTATCGATTTATAGTTGTTGCCTGGTCGGTAATCGTGATGCTGGTACTCGCTTCGGGTTCGGTGTATTCCCAGGAGGCGGCATCGGCTCGTGGAGCAGAACTGTTGGCGCCTTTCAAAACCGAGCTCAAGCAGGCACTCATTGCCGGGATGCAGAAGGGCCCGCAAGCTGCGATCAGCGCCTGTAAAGATCAGGCGCCCGCGATCACGGCATCGCTGGCTACGGAGGGCATCAGGATTGGGCGCAGCAGCCATCGTCTTCGCAATTCGGCCAATGCCGCTCCCGACTGGGTCGAGCCTGTCCTCGAGGCTTACGTTGAGGAAAACGCAGATCGTACGCCGAGGGTCGTGGCGCTGGCGAATAATCGGGAGGGCTACGTCGCACCGATTTTCATAAAACCGCCGTGTCTTGCCTGCCATGGAGAGAGCCTGGCTGTCGGCGTTCAGAAGCAAATCACGGCGCTGTACCCGGAGGATGAGGCCACGGGATTCAAGCTTGGTGACTTGCGAGGCGTGTACTGGGTAGAGTACCCCGTGACGGATTAGTTGCCGCCACTCACATATGCCAAAATGCTTGATTTGTACCTCTGTTGTTCTATATTTTCAGCCGTTCAACCACCTGTCCGCCAACGATATGGCGTTCAATGATCTCATCCACGTCCTCTTCATCGACGTAGGTGTACCAGACACCCTCCGGGTAGACCACGCAAACCGGTCCTTCCTCGCAACGATCCAGGCAGCCGGAGGTGTTGACCCGTACATTACCAACGCCGGCGAGACCCATGGATTTGACGCGTTGTTTTGCATACTCGCGCAGGGCCGCAGAGCCACACTGGTTGCAAGACGGCCGCTCACTATCCGCGCCCCGGTCGTTGGTACAGAAAAACAAATGCTGACGGTAATACTGCATCATGGGTGCCCGCTGTGATCCTTATCAGAAGTTATACACCAGGTTGGCGGTGGTGGTCGTGTCGGTTTTTTTGGTGCCGGGTGCGACTTTTGAATTATTACGCACTTCAAAGCCCAGCTTGATGGCAAAACGATCCGTCATGGCGACCGCAAGACCGCTGTTGAATTGCGTGAAGGTATTATCCGCACCCGCTTCAACCAGAAGACGGTTGGTCCACGTGCTGGTGGTGAATACCTGCCAGCTGTCATCGAGTAAAAACCTGCCGATAGCCTCGCTGCTGCTGTCGCCCGAAACTCTCTCTTCCAGGCGGCGGTAACCTGCACCGATCTCACCCTTGAGCATATGTTTTTCACTCTTCATCAGCTCACGGCCGTAACCCGCTGTTAGTGTAACCTGGGGGTCGTAGGCGCCGAACTTGTCTGAATCCCAACGGCCCGAGCCGAACACATAGCTGCTCTGGCCGAACTTGCGGTCACTCTGGATTTCGGCCGAGTAGCGTTCGTTGTCCTTGTCGCCGTCCTTTGATGTGGTCAGTGCTGTTGCGCCAAAACGGTGCCGCCATTTCTCTGACTGGCGGGTAAACGCCAGCTTGAGGTTGAGAGCGGTTGTCTTCGTGTTACCGGTGGTATTGACCAGACCGAATTCACCCGAGCCCTGCCAGCCCATTTCATCCGCGTTGCCGCCATCCTGAGCAAGTGCCACGCCTGCACACAACCACAGCATGATGGCCAGGCCTGCCCATTGAATTTTATGGATTATCTGGGGGTTCATTTGGTACGTCATTTGATTCATGCTTTTCATCCTAATCATTAAAAAAACAGCGCATTATATAGACTGTAATCGCTAAAACCCATTGTTTTTCTATCGTATAATTATGCTTTCGTTTATAAAGGACGCAGTGATGCAGCGCAACTATACAGCCATTGACCGTCTGATCATCAGCATCGACAACGCCCTGCACATCGCCAGCGGCCAGGACCATGCAGCGCAACGGGAAAACCCTGCCGCCGATACACCAGAAGTGGTCATGGATGAAGCCAACCGCCGCCACGCGGCAGGATTGATGCGTATCAACCACGCCGGTGAGATATGTGCACAGGCGCTCTACGCCGGCCAGGCGGCGACCGCCAGGAAGTCGGATGTACAGACCAGCTTGCAACAGGCCGCCAACGAAGAAATCGATCACCTTGGCTGGTGTAAAGAGCGTCTCGATGAACTCGACGGCCAGCCCAGCCGTCTCGACCCGCTCTGGTACGCGGGCTCATTTGCAATCGGCGCCATCGCCGGTCTGTCGGGGGATGGCTGGAGCCTGGGTTTTCTTAAAGAGACCGAGAACCAGGTCGAGGCACACCTGGCCGGTCACCTGCAAAAGTTACCACCTGAGGACGCCCGCAGCCGCGCTATCCTTGAACAAATGAAAACCGATGAAGCCAAACACGCGCAGATGGCCGCCGAAGCGGGGGCCTTTGATCTGCCCAAACCTGTCAGACGGCTCATGAAACTGACCGCGGAAACCATGAAGGCGGTTGCTTACAGAATTTAAAGCTGGATCAGGTTCCTTCATACCGGACTTGATCCGGTTCCGTCATACCGGGCTTGACCCGGTTCCGTCATGCCGGGCTTGACCCGGTTCCGTCATGCCGGGCTTGACCCGGTATCCATTTTACTGTTTTCTTTTCCGAGCCAATTCAAGAGCAAGGTGGACCCCGGATCAGGTCCGGGGTGACGGTGCCACTAGCCCGCATACATTCAAGAACAAAGGTGGATCCCGGATCCGTCATACCGGCGTGATCCGGTTCCGTCATACCGGGCTTGACCCGGTTTCGTCATGCCGGGCTTGATCCGGTTTCGTCATGCCGGGCTTGACCCGGTTCCGTCATGCCGGGCTTGACCCGGTATCCATTTTACTGTTTTCTTTTCCGAGCCAATTCAAGAGCAAGGTGGACCCCGGATCAGGTCCGGGGTGACGGTGCCACTAGCCCGCATACATTCAAGAACAAAGGTGGATCCGGATCAGGTTCCGGGGGGCTCAGGTTGTCGTAGTTCTTTCAACGTCATTCCCTCGGGTACGGGTTCTGACTTCTGTGCCTTTCCTGACAGCCTCTGCATGTGCCAGCCTGTCAACGGCATCTCATCCTGGTATGGAAATTCCTCTTTTTCAAAGTCCAGGTCACCCGAAAAAGTGATCGAATCGGTTGCATCGGGATGGCCCGGTGCCGGGTTGCTAAACCGGAAGGACAACTCGAAGCGGCGGTGCCCGGTGTCTGTTTTCCAGCCCGTACCCTTGATCCGCCACGGCGCTGCAAATATACCCGTGGTCAGACCGGTATCCAGGTTGAAATTGGTTCTCGCCTCTTTAACACGCCATTTCTGTTTGCTGGTGACCGCCCACGGGCCTTTTGGCTGGCTGCGGTTTAACAACTCGTAAGCCAGTTGCAACATCAATGAAGGGGCCTGCATCAGGGCCGCGGTATCCATTCCCTGCTGTGCAAAACCACGTGATAACAACACCTTCCCATTGACCGTCAGCAACTCACCGCTGAGGATACCATCAGGCGCTACCTGCTCTACCTTGACCAGCAGGTCACCGCACTTGCAACGCTGGTACTGCCAACGTCCATGAAAGCCGGTATCACCAAAGTCCACCGCAAGGTCTGTTTTGACCGCAGAGCGCCAGAGGGCATCTTTTGCAACCTGCGCGATGGCCGTCTGTTGCCCCGCCGGCAACACGACCAAAGCCATCAGAACATACACCGTCAATGAAGCTATGTGTATTTTCATGTCAGAAAAATAACCGTTGCAAGGCTTCGCCCGGGTCGGCTGCACGCATGAACGCCTCACCAACGAGAAAAGTATTGATGCCACACGTCTGTAAGCGTTTAACATCATTCTGCGTCCTGATACCACTTTCGGTGACCAGTAACTGCTCGGTGGTCAACATGGCCTGCAACCGTTCAGTGGTCGCCAGTGATGTTGTGAAGGTATTCAGGTTCCGGTTATTCACCCCGATGAGCGTATGTTCAAGACCAAGCGCGCGTTCCATTTCCGCCTCGTCGTGTACCTCGACCAGCACATCCATGTCTGAATCCTTTGCTAATTCCAGCAAATGTTGCAGACGGGATTGCTCAAGTACTGCCACGATCAGCAGAATGCAGTCGGCACCCATCAGCCTGGATTCATACACCTGCCACTCATCGATAATAAAATCCTTACGCAGCACCGGCAGCTCACAGGCGTCCCGTGCGGTCTGTAAATAAGACGCCTCGCCCTGGAAGAAATCCCGGTCGGTCAATACCGACAAACAGGTGGCGCCAGCCTGTGCATAGGCATTGGCGATGAGTGCGGGTTGAAAATCTTCGCGTATGACACCGGCGCTGGGTGAGGCCTTCTTGATCTCCGCGACGACCGCCGGGCCGTGCCCCTGTCGCTGGCGCAGCGCACTTTCAAAACCCCTCGAGGGTGCGGCATCATTTAGCTGGGCGCGCATCTGCGACAGTGCCGCAGAAGATTTCGCGTCAGCAATCTCCCTACTTTTACGCTCGATGATGCGTTGCAATATAGATGGAACCGCCATCAAAATTTCCCGGTCACGGCCGCCAGTTGATGCAGTTTTTCCAGTGCAGCGCCGCTTTTCAGTTGTTCACTGGCCAGGGCAACACCGTCCTTGATCGAATTGGCAACACCAGCGACATAAAGCGCAGCCCCTGCGTTGAGGGCGATGAGGCGTGCCGCCTTTTTCGAACGCGCGGTCGTATCACCGCCCAATGCTGCGCTCATCAGTTGCAGGGATTCATCGACGCCATCGACCACCATGCCGTGCAGGGACTCACGCTTGAACCCCAGTTGCTCGGGTTGCAGGGCATATTCCCTGACGGTACCGTTTTTGAGCTCGGCCACCCGGGTGTCTGCAGCCAGGCTGATTTCATCCAGGCCGTCGTCAGAATGCACCACCAGCACGTGTTCTGACCCCAGGCGCTGGAGCACTTCGGCCACCGGGCGACAGAGCGCCTGGTCATACACACCGATCAGTTGACGACATAGCCCTGCGGGGTTGGCCATCGGGCCCAGTATGTTAAAAAGGGTGCGCAAACCAAGTTCCTTGCGCGCCAGGCTGACATGACGCATAGCGCTGTGGTGCATCAGGGCAAACATAAAACCGATACCGATCCGGTTGACGCATTCCGCCACCTGATCAGGTGATATATCCAGTTTCACACCGGCGGCTTCGAGCACGTCCGCGCTGCCCGAACTCGATGAAACCGAACGATTGCCGTGCTTGGCGACCCGCCCGCCCGCTGCCGCCACCACGAAACAGGCGGCGGTGGAGACATTGAACAGGTTCGCGCCGTCACCACCGGTGCCGACGATGTCCACCAGGTGTGGCCCCGAAACCGGCACGCCGGTGGCAAATTCACGCAGCACCGTGACACCACCCGTGATCTCATCGAGTGTTTCACCTTTGATACGCATACCCAGCAAAAACGCCCCGATCTGCACGTCGGTCGCACCATCCGACATGATCTGGCGCATGACATCCACCATCTCTGGGGTTGTGAGATTCTGCTTTTCAGCGATCCTGCCGAGCGCGGTCTGGATATCCATGGCCATCCTAACGTTGCCCCTTCTGACTGGTTCTGATCATGTCGATGAAGTTCTGCAACA
This sequence comes from uncultured Wenzhouxiangellaceae bacterium, assembly GCA_964650905.1. Lineage (GTDB taxonomy): Bacteria > Pseudomonadota > Gammaproteobacteria > Xanthomonadales > SZUA-36 > SZUA-36. The sequence continues at coordinate 9,203 of CAZYVH010000100.1, forward strand.
GGTCGTGACCACAACGGGTGAGTATGGATTCGGGGTGAAACTGTACGCCTTCGATGGCCAGGCTGGTGTGTTTCAGACCCATAATTTCCTCTAATTCACCCCCGCCATCACCTTCGCCAGTTTCGGTCCAGGCGGTCACCTTCAAGCACTCAGGAACGCTATCCTTTTGCACCACCAGTGAATGGTAACGGGTCGCCTCAAACGGCTGCGGCAGACCGGCAAACACGCCTTCACCACGATGGTGCATCATGGAAGTCTTGCCGTGCATGACCCGGCCCGCACGCACCACCCGGCCGCCAAACACCTGGCCGATGCACTGGTGACCAAGACACACCCCCAGTATGGGGAACGAGGCGCCCAATTCTTCAACCACCGCAAGCGATATACCGGCCTGGTCGGGTGTGCACGGCCCAGGTGAAATGACTATCCCTTCAGGTTCCAGTGCACGGATCTGTTTAGTGGTAATGGCATCATTGCGCACCGTTTCCACTTCAGCGCCCAGTTCACCCAGGTATTGCACCAGGTTGTAGGTGAAGGAATCATAGTTATCGAGCATCAAAATCACGTCGAATTACACTTCCGTTCAGGCTTAATTCTGCAAAGTGGGAATTTTGCCTTATATCCAG
>CAZYVH010000101.1:0-9815 GCA_964650905.1 uncultured Wenzhouxiangellaceae bacterium
CGCTTGTCCGGAACGACGGGGATGGATTCCGGCCATCTATCTCGCGTCAGGTTACAATAGGCGCTCACTCGGGAAGGATCTTGATGCACGCAATCATCCTCGCTGCCGGGCAGGGTAACCGTCTGGCTGAATTCAACCCAGATGGCAGACCGAAATGTCTGCTGGAATTTGCTGGACAGAGTTTGCTGGCCCGGCAACTGGACAGTTTATTTCGCCTGGGAGTTACACAATCGACGATGGTGATCGGATATGAAGCTGACCGGATTATCGAGCATGTGGGTACATTATCCAGCCGGCCGCAGGTGGCCTTTGCATACAACCCGGCGTTTAAAAAAGGCAGTGTGCTGAGTCTGCTTGCCGCGCAGGAGGTAATGGCTCAGGGTGAGATGGTGCTCATACTGGATGCGGATGTCATGTTTCACCCGCAGATCATGCAGCGACTGGTTGGTTCAGCAACGCGCAACTGTTTACTGCTGGACCGAAATTTTATACCCGGCGACGAACCGGCCAAAATCGCACTGTTCAAGGGGGAAATTGTTGAATTTCGCAAGATGCTGGCAGATGATTTGCGCTACGATCTGATCGGTGAATCGATCGGTTTCTTTAAGTTTAGTGGTGAAATCGCAGCAAAAATCGCTCAGACTTGTGCACGTTACCGGTCGGAAGGCTTGCTGGATGCGCCGTACGAAGAAACGTTGCGGGATGTGCTACTGGCCGATCCGGGGCGTTTTGCCTGTGTTGATGTCAGTGGCCTGCCCTGGCTCGAGATCGATTATCCGCAAGACATTGAGCACGCTATCAAGCAGGTATTACCGGCGATCAGAGTGGATGTGCCGGATTTTTGAGGCAGGATATTTGAGACGGGCAGGGAATTAGTGTGCAAAAAACCACCCAATTAAGAAATTTGCTGAAAGCCGGTACTACGCAATTCATCCTCGAAGCGCACAGCGGTCTGTCTGCACGGATTGTAGAAGAGGCGGGTTTTAACGGTATCTGGGCCTCCGGTCTGGCCTTATCAGCACAACACGGGGTACGCGATAACAACGAATTGTCCTGGACCCAGGTAGTGGAACAGCTGGAGTTTATGAGCGACGCAACCCGAATCCCGATCCTGTTGGACGGCGATACCGGTTATGGTGATTTCAATAACATGCGGCGTCTGGTGCGCAAGCTGGGTCAGATCGGCGTGGCCGGGGTTTGCATTGAGGACAAGTTGTTTCCAAAAACCAACAGCTTCATAAAGGGTGAGCAACAGCCACTGGAGGACATCCAGACTTTTTGCGGCAAAATAAGAGCGGGTAAGGACTCACAGACGGATGCCGAATTCTGTGTCATCGCCAGGGTCGAGGCCTTCATTGCCGGTTGGGGTTTGCCGGAGGCCCTCAAACGGGCAGAGGCGTACCGTGGGGCAGGTGCCGATGCGATCCTGATCCACAGCAAGCATTCACAGCCCGACGAAGTACTTGAGTTCGCAGCCGAATGGGCCAACCGTAGCCCCTTGGTCATCGTACCAACCAAGTATTACGCCACCCCGCTGGAAGTCTTTGAACAGGCGGGAATCAGCCTGGTAATCTGGGCCAACCACATGCTAAGAACATGTATCAGCGCGATGCAGGCGACCGCTGCCAATATCCAGCAAACTCGCTCCCTGGTCGAAAGTGAGGAGCGTATTGCTACAGTGTCAGAAGTGTTCCGATTGCAGGGCGCCAGTGAGCTAATCGAGGCTGAGGCGCGTTATGCACGCCATGGCAGATACCCGGTTTCAGCCATCGTGCTGGCAGCGTCCCGCGGCGAAGGCATGGATGAGTTGACGCTGCAACGGCCCAAGGTGATGTTGCCGGTGAACGGCATTCCGATGTTGCGCCGCCAGATCGATACATTCAAGAAGCAAGGCATCAACGATATCACCGTGGTGGCCGGTTATCGTCATGACGCGATCGATGTACAGGGTGCGGCTATTCTCATCAATGATGACTGGGCATCCACGGGTGAACTGCGCTCGCTGGTCTGTGCGCTGGACAGTTTCAGCGATGATACGGTGGTTATCTATGGCGACCTGCTGTTTCGTTCTTATATCTTGCATAACCTGATGGACTGGGCGGCTGAGTTGCTGGTGGTGGTAGATTCATCATCGCTTGATGGTGTGCCAGGCAATGTTAATGACCTGGCCTATTGTTCAGCCGCAGATGACCGGGCCATGTACCAGCAAAAGGTCAGCATTGAGCATGTTTCGTCCAATGCTCACTGGCAGGGCCGGAAGCCGGATGGTCGTTGGATCGGGATGCTGCGTATTGCCGGTGAGGGCAGGATGCACCTGCGTAAGGCATTGGCGGCCCTCTCACAGGGGGATGATTTCGATACCCTGGGGGTACCCGATCTGTTGAACCAGTTGGTACAGGATGGTCACCCTCCACAGGTGCAATATATCCGGGGTCACTGGATGGATATCAATAAACTCGAAGACCTTGAACGCGCAGGCGCTTTTGAACCAATCGGTACCAAATAAAAGGATAGGGTAGGGCGATTGTGATCAAGGCCAGTCAATTTGTTGAACTCGCCAAGGCACTTGGTTTTGATTTCTGGGCAGGTGTGCCTTGTTCTTTTCTGACCCCGTTAATCAATTACACCATCACTGCCAAGGGTTTGCGTTATGTTGCCTCTGCCAACGAAGGTGACGCGGTGGCGGCGGGTACGGGCGCCGCCCTGGCGGGTCACCGGGCGGTTGCCATGCTGCAGAATTCCGGCCTGGGTAACGCTGTCAGCCCATTGACCTCGCTAAACCAGGTTTTCCGTATTCCCTTATTGCTGATCGTGACGTTGCGTGGCGAGCCGGGCAGGGCAGACGAACCACAGCATGAGTTAATGGGCCGGATCACAACCAAACTGCTGGATGCCATGGACATTGCATGGACCTGGTTTCCGGAAGAAAAAGACGACGTTGCAACGGTTTTGCAACGGGCGGTCACGCATATGGATGGGACTGGAAAACCCTTTGCCCTGGTCATGAAAAAAGGTTCGGTCGCACCCTTCCCGTTACCGCAAAGCGGTGGAGAAAAAGACCGGCGTTTAATTAAAAGGACGGTGTATCCAGCATCGTTTGAACCTTCTGACGGCAACCGGCCGAGTCGTCATGAAGTATTGAAGAAGTTGGTCGCTGCCACATCCGTTGCAGACACGGTGCTGATCGCCAGCACCGGTTATTGCGGACGCGAATTATATGCTGTCGAGGACCGGCCCAACCAATTCTACATGGTAGGCTCGATGGGTTGCGCCTCGTCACTGGGTCTTGGTCTGTCACTGGTGTTGCCGAGTAAAAAAGTGATCGTCATAGACGGTGATGGGGCGGCTTTGATGCGTATGGGAAACATGGCGACCATCGGCGCTTATGCGGGGGATAACTTTTATCAACTGTTACTGGATAACCATGCGTATGAATCGACTGGCGGTCAGGCGACGGTCAGCGCCTGGATTGATTTTCCTTCCATCGCCGCAGCTTGTGGCTACCGGTCTGTTTGTGATGCTTCGCCTGGCACGAATATCGCTCCATTTTTGCGACAAAAAGCCCCGGCTTTCATGGCCATTGAAACCCGCAAGGGGGTTCCCGGATCACTGCCACGACCGTCCGTGAAACCATTTGACGTCGCCCGACGGTTGCAATTACATCTTGGTGCAAAGCCGGTGTGGGCGGTGACCCCGTCATAGGTCCTGTTCTGCCGATCTTTTGTTCACCAAATTACCGCGTTTACGCTATGATGAAACAATCTTCAGGCCACCCAATTCAAACAATCATGACGGATATCACACTCAACAACCCATTCACCGGTGAGCAGGTTTACTCAGCGCCCAGCGAAGCATTCGAGCAGGTAGCACACCGTGCCACCCGTGCCCAAAAAGCCAGTCGTTCGTGGTTGGCTTTGTCACCCGCCAAACGGGCCGCGACGGTTCGCGAAGCACTGGGTTACTTTGAAACTCACCGCGCCGAGATTGCTGCGGGTATCACCCGGGAAATGGGCAAGCCATTACAGGCGGCCGCTGAGGAATTGGATTTTATGCTCGAACGGGCACAAAAAATGTGCCAGTTTGCGGAGCAGGGGGCGCTCGAGCCAATCGACCTCAAGCGGTACTGGGATGAAAGTTTTCAGGGTCGTATCGACTATCGGGCCAAAGGGGTGTTTTACATCATCTCACCGTGGAATTATCCATTATTTTGTGCCATCAATGGTACGGTTTGTGCACTCTTGTCCGGTAGTGCGGTATTACTCAAGCACACGACCACACCATCGGTTGGTGAACACTTTGCCAGTGCCTTTGGCAGCCTGGCCGGTATCGATGACTTGTTGCAGCACGTGGTGGTCGATTTCAGCACTTCGGCGCGAATCATTGAAGAAGCCGACATCAACCATGTGGTGTTCACCGGCTCGGTTCGTGGTGGCCGCGCGATCGCCGCCAGTGTTGCACGCCGTTGCCAAAACGAGCTTGCCAATCCATTCATCCAGTGTTCGCTGGAATTGGGCAGTAACGATGCGGCTTATATTGCAGAAGATTCCGATCTTGAAGACGCGGCGTTCTGGATTGTAAAAATCGGTCGTTTGCATAATTCCGGGCAATCGTGCTGCGCCACCAAGCGAGTCTATGTGCATGCAAGCCGGTACGACGATTTCATCAAACGCGCACGGATGATCATGTCTGCTGAACACAGTGGTGACCCGACCGACCCGGACACCACCCTGGGACCGCTATTTGGCGGACGGGCAAACATCGACAGGCTGATGGCCATGGTTGATGACGCCCGCAAGCTTGGCGCACGGGTCATCACGGGTGGTGAAGTGCAGCGTATTGATGGCTGTGATTTTCTATTACCAACCTTGATTGCCGATACCAGTCATGACATGCAGGTCATGCGTGAAGAGACCTTTGGGCCGGTATTGCCGGTGATGAAAGTGGAGAATGATGCGGAGGCTGCCCGCCTGGTTGCTGACACCCGCTATGGACTGACCAGTGCAATATTTACCGGCTCACGCTCGCGTGCAGAAGCCTATATTTCTACCATGCAAAGCGGCACCGTGTACGTGAACTGCTGTAATTACGTCGATGCAAGACTCGGCTGGATCGGTCATGGCTACTCCGGTAATGGCTCAATTGCATTGTCACCGGCGGGTTTGCAGGCCTACAGCGCCATGCGTTCGGTGAATATTAACCCGAAACTACTACAGGATTAATATGTTAGAAACTCAACCGTCATCCGCCTTGCCTGATCATGGCGACCAGCGCCTGGTTGAAGAACTGGCGCAGATACGACGTGAGTTTCACCGTCATCCTGAATTATCCTGGCTGGAGCTTGCCACCACTGCGCGTATTGCCGGGCGACTTGAAAAACTCGGGTTCAATGTGACAACCGGTGCCAGCTTGTATGCTCACGAACCCCAGAACTGGGCGCCGCTGGAACAACGTCAGACAGCCTGGCAGCAGGCTGCTGAGCAACTTGGCAGTGATAACCGCTGGCTGAATGCCTGCCGGGAAGGCCATACCGGTCTGGTAGCGACGCTGGATAGCGGCAATCCGGGTCCATGCGTCGGGTTCCGCTTCGATATCGATGCACTGCCCATCCAGGAAAGCAACACAGACCAGCACCGACCGGTCAGAGATGCCTTTGCCTCACTGCAATCAGGTGTCATGCACGCCTGTGGACATGATGGCCATATCACGGTCGGCATAGGCCTTGCAGAGCGACTGGTTGGAGCGCTGCAGCACGATTCCAGTGCCTGGTCAGGCAAAGTACACCTGTTTTTTCAGCCTGCCGAGGAGATTGCCGGTGGTGGTGCGGTCTTCGCCGAACTGCCCCAGTTGCAGGAAGTTGAGCGCTTCGCAACATTTCATATCGGTATAACCGGGCAGCGTGAAATTGTACTTGACGCGACCTGGCTGGCAGCAACGATTGTCGATGTGGATATTGATGGCCGCTCCAGTCATGCCGGCAATGCACCGGAACAGGGTCACAATGCCCTGCTGGCGGCCTGCATTGCAATCCAGGGACTATACGCACTGCCGCGGAACAGTGCCGGGGTAACCCGCATCAATGTCGGCCAGTTACACTGTGACAATGCCCAAAATGTCATCGCCGATCACGCCCGTTTCCGGATGGAAGTGCGCGGTGGCAACAACGATTGTTGCCAGGACATGATCAGTCACGCTGAGAAAGTCATTCAGGGTGCCGCACTCATGCAGACCTGCGTTGCAAGGCTGACACCTGTCAGCCGATTCGAGGCCTACCCGAATCACCAGGGGTTTGTTGATCAACTGCAACACGATCTCGAGGATATCGGTGTCCCGGGTAAATGCCTGCGTCGAGCCTACCAGGTCCCGGCCAGTGAAGATGCCACCAACATGTCCCGGGTCGTGCAGGAAAATGGTGGACTCGCCAGCCATCTGTTGATCGGCTGTGATACCCGTGGCGGCCACCACAACCCCCGGTTTGATTTTGACGAAGACCTGATGGCCTGGGGTGTTGATGTTTTTTACAGGATTGTTAGTTCGACGTGATGTAAAAAGCAAAAAATCGATCAAGATTATCTTACCAGGCGACGGTGTGTTTGTGTGTGCGTATTTTGCACCAGCCAGTATGGAAGGTGATCCTGTCGTGGCGGTGCCGTCGTGGTCAGTTCTGGCACCGGAACTGCTCAGTGAGTAGTTAAATGCAGACCCGGGAACTGGTCTTTCTGAATTTTCACTCCCCTTGCAAGTAGTCGATTAAGGTGTAACTGTGCGGAAGCCAGATCGCCTTGCTGATAATAATAGGATGTAAGATAATAATTTGCCTTTATGTGATAAGCATTAATATTCAGCGTCTCCTGCCAGTAATGGATCGCTTCTGCGACTTTCCCCGTGTCGTAGGAAACCATACCCAGGTTATACAGGGCGTCATCGTATTCAGGGAATAATGCCAGCTCCTTTTTAAACTCCTGTTCCGCAAGGCCCAAAAGACCCTGGATCGCATAGATACGTCCGAGGTTGTTATGGGCCATAGGTTGGAGGGCATTGAGTTTAAGCGTCGTTTTAAATTCTTCCTCTGATTTCCGAAACATCTTCATAGACGTATAGACAGAACCAAGATTCAGATGGGCCACTGATGAATTGGGTGAGGTTGCGACAGCATTCTGCCAGAATTTAAGCGGGTTTTTCATTGCGTCAATATGAAGAAATGACAGTGACCCGAATAATAAAGTTATTGCTGCAAACACAGCCAATGGCGCGGGTTTGCCCAGATCAATACCATTTACAAACTCGGTACTCAATAGCACGATTATCAGACCCATAGCCGGAAGGTATACCCGGTGTTCAAATATTTTTGAATAGTCCCCCGGCTGGATACTGATAAGAGACGGCAGGAGGAACAGAACAAACCATGCTGTGCCGAACCATGTCATTGCGGATTTTTCTTTCTTGCTCAGCACGATGGCAAGTGCAAGGATGGAAAGAGACACAATCCCGTATACCAAGGGAACATCCTTCAATATGGGAAAGACCGATAAATTAACAGGAAAAAAAATCTTGCCGATATAACGTGGCATTGCCCCCAAATTAGTCCAAATAGAGTTTATGATGCCCGTCATTGTGACAGAGGTATTCTGTACTACAAGGGTCCTCATACCCAACCATAATAAGGCGGTTATGATCCACCCTGAGACCACAAGTATTTTCTTTCCATGGACTGTGCGGTCCCGGCCCAATAATAATTGATGTAAAAACAGAAGCGCGATAAGCCCAACGGCGCTTTCCTTTACCAATAGGGCACACAACATAAACAAAATACTCAGAAGGTGGCAGGTACACTTTCCGCCCTCTTCTGCTTTCAGATAAAAAATCATTGACATTAGAACAAAGATGGCAAGCAGGGAATCATTCCTGCCCGGTATCCATGCAACGGCCTGGGAAAAAACCGGGTGCACTGCAAACAGCATTACCAACAACAGTGACAGGTCCGGGCGGAAATGCATTCTTTTTAATAATGCAAACAGCAGACAGGTGGCGGCAATATGATAGAGGAAGCTTGACAGATGATAAACAAAGGGGGCAGGTCCGCCGAACTGGGCATCCAGCATGAATGATACAGTGAGCAGAGGCCGGTAGTAGGATTTTGAACTTCCATAATAATTCACATTGAAGACGTCTTTTGTGAAGGCTGAAAAGAAGTTGGACAAATCCTTGATGAATTCCTGATTGTCTACAATCAGGCGGGTATCATCATAATCAACATAACCGAATGCCAGGGCTTTTCCGTATACAACGGCAATAGCGAGGGTAATAAGTAAAAAAGGTAACCACCTCGATTCAGAGGCAAAGAATACAGTCCCATTGTGTTTTGTCACGCTTTGAACCCTGTTTTTACTTGGCATGGCTGGCAGGGCATATCAGGGCTCCAGTGTCAGGGAAATGTGATCCTGAAGGGTGCAAGCATAACTTGAAATCAACTCGAATGTGAATTCTTGGAAATGCCTGGAAAGCAAGTTACGGCAATAAGGTGGTTCATCTGACCTGCACATTTAACCTGTCTTCCCCGATTGTAGCGCTGAACCAGTTGTTTTTAATCACTGTTTAAGCCATAAGGCTTCAGGTTGGACAGGTCGAGTCAAAAACTCCAAACCACTTTAACATGAATATTGCAATGCAATATAAAATAGATATTAACTATAATAATTAGCAATATAAAGTATGTTGCAATGCAATATAAATACTGTTATTATTCCTTTGGTATTTACTGAAGCCCTAAAGGAGTCAAGACCATGAACACTATTTTTGAAAACTTTAAACCCGAAGCGTTTTTCTCAGTTGAGAACCCGCTCTATAAATCAGCGCGGAAAACACACACCCTTTTTGCTGAAGCCTTCGACAAGACCGCACGTATGCAGCTTGCATTTAGCGAACAACTTCTGGACCTGAACAAAAAGCGCTTTGAGTCGCTTTACGCCGGTGGTTCCGCGCAGGAAACCCTTGGTTCACAGCAGGATTTTATTGTTGAAGCCGGTCAGCGCGCTTCCGCTCTCGCCGATGAGTTCAAGAAAGTAGCCACTGACTTCCAGGCTGGTATGGCGGAAGCAGCCAACGAGTGGCTCACTGTTGCGACTGAAGCTGTGACTGATGTTGCGAAACCAGCCGAGACGAAGAAGGCCGGTAAAAAAGCGGCCTGATTTGCATCCCAAACAATGACTTCAGATTGAGTCAGGATTAAAATTAAAACCGGCCGGTCCCAGACCAGCCGGTTTTTTTATCACTGGAACGAGACCTGAAATATTTTTCAAGAACATGCCTAGAATCATCAAGAAATACGCCAACCGCCGGCTTTATGACACACGCGAAAGCCGTTATATCACACTCGAAGAACTGAAAGACATGATCGTGTCCGGCAACCTGATTCAGGTTGTTGATGCCAAGAGCAAAAAAGATATTTCCCGGGAGGTCCTGTTACAACTGGTGGCTGAGCAGGAATCGGTGGGGACGCCCATTCTCAATGAAGCCATCCTGACCTCGCTGATCCGGTTTTACGATCATCCTTTACAAAAACTGGCGTCGCAATACCTCGAACACTCACTCGAACAACTGCAGAATCAACGCCGGCAACTCAGCGAACAGATGCAAAACATCATGCAGTCACCGGTTGACCTGGTCAAGGATATGACCCGCCAGAATATAGACTGGATGAACACGCTGCAACAGACGTTTCTTGGTGCTATGAGGTCACCCGGCAAACCTGACCCGGAAGATTCTGGCAACTGATCCATGGACATGTGGAGAGGTCAAGCCCGACAGGCTCTTATCAA
>CAZYVH010000102.1:0-9559 GCA_964650905.1 uncultured Wenzhouxiangellaceae bacterium
GGGCCAGCAAAACCTGTCTTTTCTGGTCAAAATTCTGCTGGATGAACAGGACGAATTGGTCATCAGACCTGGTATGAGTGTGCGTGCTGATATTTACACGCAAAGCAGCCAGGAGGCCCTGGCAGTGCCGGTGCAGGCCGTGCTTTACGATGAAGTTGATGAAAATGAAAAACAGGGCAAGGAAAAGCAGGATAAGGAACAACGGGGCAAGGAAGAGCAGGCTTATGTCTTCATCATGAAGGATGACAAGGCCGTACGAAAAGATGTGCAGACAGGCATTTCCAGCGATAGCGACCAGGAGATCATCGCCGGGGTTGAGAAGGGTGACCGGGTCATCAGCGGGCCATTCAGGGTACTCCGGCATTTGCGTGATGGGGAGGCCGTTGAGGAACAGGAAAAGACCGAGGAAACCGGTTCCGATTCCTTGACGATCGAGGTCGATTAGCCCGGATGCCGGAGGCACCTACACAACCGCTGGTCATCCAGCTCAGGGATGTCTATCGGACCTACGAAATGGGCGACCAGGTACTCAACGCACTCGACGGTATTAATGTGAATGTCGCGCGTAACGAGTACATCGCGATCGTCGGGGCCTCCGGTTCCGGCAAGTCAACCATGATGAATATCATTGGCTGTCTTGATCGCGTCACGCGCGGTGACTACCTGCTCAACGGCACGAATGTCGGCGACATGAACGAGACAGAACTGGCCAGGGCCCGCAACCGGGAAATTGGCTTTGTGTTTCAGAGCTTTAACCTGCTGTCGCGGGCATCGGCGCTTAAAAATGTCATGCAACCCCTGGTGTACCGGGGTATCCCGGGGGCGGAACGCAAACGTATCGCCAGCGAAGCACTCGACCGCGTTGGCCTGACGGATCGTATGGGTCACCTGCCAAATCAGTTGTCCGGCGGCCAGCGTCAGCGGGTTGCAATTTCCCGGGCATTGGTCGGTGAACCGGCCATCCTGCTCGCTGACGAGCCCACCGGCAACCTGGACAGCAAGACCAGTCTTGAGATCATTGCGCTGATCGACGAACTTCACCAGCAGGGTCAGACCATCATCATGGTCACACACGAACCCGATATTGCCAGACATTGTGACCGGATCATCGCCCTGACAGATGGTAAGGTGGAATCCGATACCCAACAGCCCGGGCGCAGACACTGATGTTCATGTTGCTGGAAAGCCTGCGATCGGCACTCGAATCCATCCGCGCGCATGGTTTTCGCTCGCTGTTGACGTCCCTGGGGATCATCATCGGTGTGACCTCGGTGATCGCCGTGGTTTCCATTGTCCAGGGCCTTTCATATACCATCAATGCACAATTCGCCGGTCTCGGTGGCAACTCGCTGACCATCCGTTCCTACACACCGTTCAAACAACAGTTACAGGGCCGCCGGGCAAAACTCGGTGACAGCGACATGCAGGTGATTAGCCAGCGCATTGATGGGATTTCGCATATGACACCCATCCTGTTCACGCAAACCGGTAGCCAGGGGGCTATCTCCTATCGTTCACAGAGCTCTTTTTCGCGCGTGATTGGTATCGGCGCGAGCTACCTGGAGGTCAACAGCGTCTATCCACAACAGGGTCGTTTTTTCACACCCGATGATGATGCCCGCAGACGACTGGTATGTGCCGTTGGCATTGACGTGATCGACCATCTTGAAATGCCGGATAACCCCGTTGGTGAATTTTTCCGTATCGGTAACGAGTGGTGCAAAATCGTTGGCGTGATGGAAAAACGTGGCGAATTGCTGGGTTTCTCACAGGATGATTTTGTGCTGCTGCCCTATGGTACGGCCAAACGTATCATGGGTGCGTCCAGGGATTTGGATATACAGATACAATTGCTGGTAGACGACATGAACCGGCAGGAAGAGGTCAAGGCCCGTATCCGCAGGGTGTTGCGTCAGGCGCACGGCCTCAAGGCCGGTGAGGCCGATGATTTCAGGGTTCAGACCGCCGAGCAACTGACCGAATCCTTTAATACCGTGTTTAATACCATCACCGCGGTATCCGCGGGTATTGTCGGTATTTCATTGCTGGTCGGCGGTATCGGCATCATGAATATCATGCTTGTGTCAGTGACCGAAAGAACCCGTGAAATCGGTATCCTCAAGGCGCTGGGTGCGACCCGCCAGGACATCCTGTTACAGTTTTTGATTGAAGCACTCACCCTGACCATGATTGGCGGCCTGGTAGGTGTCGCCATTGGCTATGGACTGGGAGCGGCAGTAGCTGCGATGCTGCCCGGTTTCCCGGCGGCCCATGTACCGGTGTGGGCGATATTGCTCAGCTTTGGTTTTTCAGCGGCTGTGGGTGTCATCTTTGGTATCGTCCCGGCAGCCAAGGCGGCACAGCTGGATCCGATCGATGCACTTCGATATGAATAATCATCTTGCAAATTAAAAATCATATGACACACACGGGAACGCCTGTGCAAGGCAGAGTCGTCTGTGGCTACCAAGACAGTTGCTGAGAAGTCTGAAAAGGCAATGACCGTCTTCGCAGCGTTTTGTCATGCCCAAACAGTTTTGTCATGCCCGAACACTTGAGGGAATCCCGTAGCCTGACTGTTTCTCCGGTGCGGCCCATCGAGCGCAAACTCCTTGAGCGCATTGTGTAGCTTGTTCAGGGCCAATCGGGTACCCGCCCCGGTGTCCATGGAGCGTCCTCGGTTTCCAAGGTTGCTTCAAAAACCGTGAGCTCAGCCACAATAGCTTTCAGCTCGACCAGTGCGTCGGTAAATTGTTGTGCAGCGACGTCATAGGAATCGCGATAATTGGCCGTTACCGCAGACCGGCTGTCCCACTGACCGCTAACGATGTTACCGATCCGTGCTGTGATGGACATTGGTACAGGTTCGCCCCGGGAGGAGATGGTGTCATCACCATTGAGTTTAACCCGGAGATTTTGCAGTCGGGTATTCAGCGCCCTTAATGATTGTGCCTGTTGCTCGTCGGCTGCCGGTGTATCGTTCACGGCTTTGAGCAGGTGATCGATACGGCTTTGGGTTTCCGTCATTGCCTGGTTGGCGCCCGCCACCGCCCGGTACAGTGATGCTGAGGTTTGTTCAAACGCCAGCAAAGCTTTGGGTTCATCGGTGACCAGACCGCCACTGAACATCGGCCTCAGAGTGAATGTCTTGGCCTCGGCCAACTCGGTCAATTTACCCTGTACGCGTTTTGCAAGCGTTACACTGTATTCACCGGGTATTGCCAGTGGTCCCCGGGGGGGTGTTTCCCAGGGCGCGTAATCCGTGCGTGGCGTGAGCTCAACCGGGTCGGGTGCCGGGTAACGCAAGTCCCAGGCGACGCGATGAAAGCCCTTGTCGGCAGGGCCGTCAATCCGTCTTATGATGTTGCCTGCGGCATCACTCACGGTGAGCGTGATCGTAGGGGCTTCCTCGCGGTCTTCACGTCTGAGCTGATCCCAGCTTGGATAGGGGGTGTCAACGCCTTTTTTGGCGAGTTCCTTTTCAGCCGTGCGTCGCTGGTCCTGCAAAGACTGCAGGTCTTTTGGCAGGTAATAGGCAAATACGGCGCCATAGGGCGGATTATCGGCGGTATAACGGCCCACGCCATAGTCGCCTTTTCCGCCCCAGCCACGGCGGCTGTCCGGGACACGTAGCCAGGTGTCGCGTACGCCGAAAAGGGTCGGGCCGGCTGCAAGTGTTTTTTCACTGGTGCGCAAGGGTGAATAATCGTCCAGGATATAGATACCACGTCCAAACGTTGCCACCACCAGATCGGTCTCGCGGCGCTGGATTTCCAGGTCGCGCACGGCCACAGTCGGTAGTGCGGTCATTTTATTCCAGTGGCTGCCACCATCATTGCTGAAAAACAGGCCAAACTCCGTGCCCACGAATAACAGGTTCTCATTGACGTGATCTTCGATAATGGTATGTGCGCTGCCACGCTCCGGCAGGTTGTTGCTGATCAGCTTCCAATTGTGTCCGCGGTCTTTAGTCTTGAGCACGTAGGGTTTGTAATCACCGCGTTTGTGGTTATCGATGACAGCGTAGGCAACATCGACAGAGTGTCCCGAGGCGATAATATCTTCGACCAGGGACATGTCAGGAACGCCCTTAAAGGATGTCGTACTACTCCAGTTTTCCCCGCCGTCACTGGTAACATTGATCAAGCCGTCATCGCTGCCGGCATAAATAAGACCTTCCGCGAGCGGACTTTCGTCCAACGCAACCAGAGCACCGTACATTGACGTCGAAGTGTTCTTGGCAACTGCATCAACACCCCAGATCCGGCCCATGATTTTAAGTTTGTTGCGATCGATTTTGCGGCTCAGATCACCACTGATCGCTACCCAGCTTGCGCCGCGGTCATCCGATCGGAACAGACGCTCGGCTCCGTAGTACAGCCTGTGGGGGTTATGTGGTGAAATGATCAGCGGTGAGTTCCAGTTCCACTTGTAGTTGTTCTCATCGGCGCCTGGCATGGGTGTGATTTGCAGACGTTCACCACTGATGCGGTCAAAACGTCCAAGGCTTCCGTACTGCGCCTGGGCGTAAACCACGTTGGCATCGGTCGGGTCGATCTGGGCTTTGAACCCGTCGCCGAATTGTGCCACCCACCAGTCGCCATTGCTGATGCCGTCGGTGTAGGTATTGGCGCTGGGGCCACACAGGGAAAGGTTATCCTGGGTACCACCGCAGACGTTATAAAAAGGTGTGTCATTATCCGGTGTGGCGCGGTAAAACTGTGTGGTCGGCAAGTTGCGCACGTGACGCCATAATTGACCTCGATCCCAACTCTCGAAGACACCACCATCACCGCCAATATAAAGGTGAGTGGTATTGTCAGGATCAATCCACAGGGCGTGGTCATCCACATGACGATTCTGGAAGGAAATCTTCTGCCAGGTTTTACCACCGTCCTCCGACACCTGCGTGAAGGTATCTGTCGAGTAAACACGCTCCGGGTTATGTGGATCAACAGTCAGTTCATTGTAGTACTGGGGACTGCTGGTGGCATGCTCGGAACGTTTCTCCCAGCTTGCGCCAAAATCGTTACTGCGATACACACCCCGGTCTTTTTCATCCGCTTCGATGATGGCATAGATGATATTGGGTGCAGACGGTGCGAGCGCCAGGCCGATACGACCAAGATCGCCCTCTGGCAGACCGTTTTTCAGTTTCTGCCAGGTTTTGCCACCATCAGTGGTTTTTTGCACACCGCTGCCTGGCCCGCCGTTGATCAGTGTCCAGACATGACGCCGGCGCTGATAGGTTGACGCCACGATCGTGTCAGGGTCGTTTGGGCTGATAACGAACTCATTGACCCCGGTGTTCTCATCGATTTCAAGGATACGTTGCCAGTGGTCTCCACCATCGCTTGAGCGATACAGACCACGATCACCACCTGGACTCCACAAAGGTCCCTGTGCGGCGACGTAAACCGTGTCGCTGTCAGTCGGGTTGAAACGGATCATCGAGATATGCCCCGCGTTTTTCAGACCCATGTTCTGCCAATGCTTACCACCATCAACGGATTTGTAGACACCATCACCATAAGCGACACTGCGTTGGGCATTGTTTTCACCGGTTCCCACCCACACGACATTCGGGTTGGTGAGATCCAGTTCGACCACGCCGATGGCAAAAGCACCCTCGTGGTCAAATACCGGGGTCCAGGTGATACCGTTATTTTGTGTTTTCCACAATCCACCGCTGGCCATGGCGACGTAAAACGTCTGTGATTCGCCTGGCTGAAATGCAAAATCCGCAACCCGGCCGGATGTCAGGGCCGGGCCGATGGATCGCAGTGGTATACCGGCCAATGGGTGGTCGACTGCAAGGGTGGTGACCGGCAAAGCAAGAAAAGCAAGAATGATAATTAGGTAAGCATACCTGGAGCGGCACAACATGTTGAATTCCGATTGGGGGCGAAGGCGATAGTTTAAGCAATCTTTGACACATGCGCACATCCAGACGGTATCACTACCGCTATCCGGTACTATATGTGGCATTATGAATACTGGCATTGACGCTATGGGAGGACCTTTTGAAACAGAATATGCTTTGTTTATTGTTGTGCCTGACGCTGGCGGGTTTTGTTTCTGATGTTTATAGCAAGGAACTGGTCAGGGAGTTTACCGGTTCCGGTAATAGCACCACCGCTGAATTCGAGGTCGCGGCGCCGTGGGTGCTGGACTGGCGTGTCAGCGGTGAATTCACCGGCTCACTCGCCATGCAGGTGGATTTGATCAAATCACCCGGTAGTGAGTACGTCGGCAAGGTTGTTGAAACCAAGTGGGTTAGCGATGGCGTAAGACTGTTTGATGAAGGTGGGCGTTATCGCTTCAAGGTCAGTTCTACTTTCGCCAACTGGACCTTGCGTGTGGTGCAACTCAGCCGCGAGGAAGCTAAGGCCTACACACCCAAATAAACAGGTTTTCACTTCCCCGTTGGCGTTGAAACGATGGCCTGAAAACCCGATGTTTCATAACATTGGTGTAAGTAACTTCAGGTCTGTTAACACTGGTCGGGACACTGTATGCAATATAAAGATTACTACGACATCATGGGTGTGGACCGCAAGGCCACCCAGGATGAAATAAAGCGCACTTACCGTAAACTTGCGCGTAAATATCACCCGGATGTCAGCAAGGTGGCGGATGCGGAGACCCGGTTCAAGGAACTGGGTGAGGCCTATGAGGTACTCAAAGATCCGGAAAAACGGGCCGCTTACGACCAGTTGGGTTCCAACTGGCAGACGCAACAGGAGTTTCACCCGCCTCCTGACTGGGGCAGTGGGTTTGAATTCCATGGCGCACCCGCGGGTGGCGGTGATGGCTTCAGTGACTTTTTCGAATCCCTGTTCGGCCAGGCTGGCGGATCGAGAGGGGCAGGCCAGGGTTTTCATATGCAGGGTGAGGACCACCACGCAAAGATATTGGTTGACCTCGAAGATAGCTTTAATGGTGCTGCGAGATCCATCGCTCTGCAAATGCCGGAGGTGACCACTGACGGGCACGTCACGACACGTCAACGGACACTGAAAGTCAACGTTCCCAAAGGCGTTCGTCAGGGTCAGCAAATCCGTCTGGCCGGACAGGGGGGTGGAGGTGTGGGTAGCGGCAAAGCCGGCGACCTGTACCTTGAGATCGAATTCAAACCGCACCGGCATTACCGGGCCGAGGGTGCGGACATTTATCTTGACTTGCCGGTGACTCCCTGGGAAGCGGCGCTGGGTGCCAGCATCAGGGTGCCGACGCCAGGCGGGACAGTTGGATTGAAAATCCCCCCCAACTCACAGGCGGGCAAAAAACTCAGACTCAAGGGTCGCGGTATCCCGGCGAAAAAACCGGGCGACCTTTACGTTGTGTTACAGATTGCACTGCCGCCGGCCGACGATGAAGAAACTAGAAGCATCTACCGGCACATGCAGAAGGTATTCAAATTCAACCCCCGTGAACACATGGAGACGGTCTGATGACGGGTAGCGGAAATGTACTGACAGGCCCGGTTCTTGATGACCGTGACATGATCACACTGACCGACCTGTGCCGGAGTTGTACGGTTGAGACAGAAACGGTATTGCTGTTAGTGGAAGAGGGCATTCTCGACCCCGTGGGGGAGTGCGCCGAGCAATGGCAGTTCAGTATCAGCAGTCTGCGGCGCGTTAGAATTGTCGTCCATCTGCAACGTGATCTGGGTGTTAACCTTGCGGGTGCAGCGTTGGCGCTGGAGTTGTTGGACCGGATTGCCCGTCTGGAAGGCAGGTAGAGTTTTTGTCATCCCGGCAAAATATTTATCATCCAGTCCAAAATGCAGTCATCCCGGCCTCGAGCCAGCATCCATATTTTGTCACACCTGTATTTAACCTGTAATCATGATCCTATAGACTTGCAGTGGGCAACACCAAAAATTCACAAAAGGAAAGACCGATGAAATATCTACTGATTTTGCTAATGTTAATGACCAGCACTATTGCACTGGCCGACAGCTTCGACACTACAGAGGCCAAACTCAAGACAGCCATGGCATCGGACATCCGGACCGATGCCGAAAAAGAGCGTGATCGTAACCGTCTTCCGATCCAAACCCTCAAGTTTTTCGGGCTGCGTGATGATATGAAAATTGTTGAGCTAATCCCCGGTGGGGGTTGGTACAGCAAGCTACTGGCGCCTGTAATGAAGGAAAATGGCGAATATTACGCGGCACTGGGAACCGGGCGCATAGCCGATACACTGATGTCCGAGCCCGGTTTTGAGCGTGCAAAAATCATTGCCACCGATGCAAAAATGTATCATCCACAGGGGGCCAGGAATTACGTTCTGGAAACCAATGGTCTTGGCGTCAATGGTATGGATATGGTACTGACTTTCCGCAACTACCACAATTTTAACGCGGCAGGCCGCGCGGCCATGAACAAGGCGGTATTTGATGCCTTAAGGTCAGGTGGGGTGTATGGTGTTGTCGACCACAACCGCCGTCACATGGAAGCAGATAATCCTGAAAACCGCCGCCGCATTGACCCGGTGTCGGCGATCAAGGAGATCCAGGCTGCCGGTTTTAAGTTTGTGGATTATGCTACCTTGCATTTCCGTCCGGATGACGAATTGCGTTACGAGGTTGGTCGCAAAACCGTGACCGGTAACACCGACCGCTTTACGTTGAAATTTGTAAAACCATAATCAATACCGGACCTGACCTGCTGTTTAGGTTTGTGTCGTTGAACCGCCAGCCAGCAGTTGTGTCACAATTAGAACCATAGTCTGGAAAATAGAGTGTCGAAATGAACAAAACCATTGCTTTGTTATTGTTGATCGCCCTGTTTGGTGTAGCGGCGTGGTATTTCTTCACCGCCCAGCCTGCTGCCGTACACGAATTGCCAGCGCCGCAGATTGCGCCACTGAGTGAGACCCAACCTGAGCCTGAATCAGAACCCTACATCGCGCCGAGCGAGCCTGAAGTGGAAAATTTACCCGAGCCCTTGCCGGAGTTGAATGCGAGTGATGACTCGGTTAAACAGGCTCTGGTCGGGGTTGTCGGTCAGGAGGCGCTTGCGGGGTATCTGGTGAAAAACGAGGTCATCAGCCGTTTTGTGGCTACTCTGGACAGCCTCACCAGTCGCCAGGTGCCGTCGCAGATTAACCCCTTACTCGCTACCGGTGGTCACTTAAAGGTTACAACTGAAGGTGAACGTACCATCATGAGTCCAGCAAACTTTTCTCGTTATGATGGTTACGTTGACGTACTGAAAAATCTGGATAATGATGCGTTGATGGCTGAATACCATCGTTTCTACCCTTTGATCCAACAGGCCTGGGAAGAAAACGGTGGTAAGGGCAGCTTCAACCGGCGTTTTGTGGAAGTCATCAATAATCTGTTGGAAACACCGGATGTAGCACATCCCATCTACCTGTATAAGCCTGAAGCGGTTTACCTGTTCGAAGACCCACAACTGGAGTCATTGACGGCCGGTCAAAAAATCATGGTTCGCATGGGCAGTGTCAACGCTGCGGTAGTGAAAAACAAGATCGAAGACCTCAGCCATTACCTCGTTGAAGACTAGTGTCATGTCAAGCCTATAGT
>CAZYVH010000103.1:0-9460 GCA_964650905.1 uncultured Wenzhouxiangellaceae bacterium
GTCAGTGGTTTTACACTGATCGAGCTGATGATCGTGATCGCCATCGTGGCCATACTGGTGGCGCTGGCCGTGCCTGCTTACAGGGATTACACCGTCAGGGCAAAGGTCACCGAATGCATCGCCGCCGCAGCAGTACCAAAAATTCAGATATCCGAATATAAGCAAACCGTTGGGCACTGGCCTCAGAGTGCTGCGGAAGCAGGTATTGACTCCCTCATGAATGCGTTGCAGCACGATATCAGCAAGTACTGTCATTTAATTTTCTATTTGGGCAGCGGATTTAGTGGTGGAGGCGGTATTTTGAGCGGTGGCAGCTTTTTGATCTGGGTCAATACAGATGCGATGGATGCGGGGCTGAGTGGCTTTCAGATCGCGCCGGTTATGAGTCCCGTTGAAGGTGCCGGAGGTGTGGATTGGAACTGTACCCGTGGCGCTACGCTGGCCAATAGTTTGAAATACCTGCCGTCAAGCTGCCGCGCTGAGAATATCCCCTGACACTATCTATTGGTCTTGTGGCAGATTGCGTATCAACAGGGAGTATTCATCAATTTTGCTAACATCCATGTTTTCAGGTGCCGGGATCTGTACCACGTGACCGGATCCCGGTGCTACCTTGCTGGTGTTACCGTCTCGTCCGGTCATGGCCTGGAGGGTGAAGCTTACATTGCCATTTGGGGTCATTAGCTGCAGGCGATCACCGACCTCGAAGTGGTTTTTGACATCCACCTTTAGCCAGCTGGCATTGCAATCAAGTAAGGCACCCACATACTGTTGCTGGTCGCTGCCGGAAACACCACATTCATAATTCTGGTATTCAGCGGGTGGGTGGCGGCGGTAGAAGCCCTCGGTAAAGCCACGGTTGGCCATACCTTCGAGTTCGTCCATCAGACCCATGTCAAAAGGCCGTCCGGCGAGCGCGTCATCAATCGCGCGGCGATAGACCTGGGTAGTGCGAGCGACGTAATAGACCGACTTGGTGCGACCCTCTATCTTGAAAGAGTTAACACCCATACGGGTCAATTCATCAACATGCTGTACGGCGCGCAGGTCTTTGGAATTCATGATGTAGGTGCCGTGTTCATCCTCAGAGGCCGGCACCAGTTCGCCCGGGCGGTTTTGTTCTTCGAGCAGCACCAACCGGTTGGGTGTTGTGGCGGGTTCGGGTTCTACGGCTGCTCGCCCGGCCAGCAGGGGCAGGGTGTCACCGCTGGCGGTTTCCCGCGCCGGGTGTGCTTGGTACTTCCAGCGGCAGGTGTTGGTGCAGGCGCCCTGGTTGGAATCGCGGTGTGACATGTAGCCGGATAACAGACAGCGCCCGGAGTAGGCGATACACAGGGAGCCGTGCACAAACGTTTCCAGTTCGATGTCCGGGCATTGTGTACGGATTTCCGCGACCTCCCTGAGCGACAGTTCGCGTGACAGGATGATTCGCTTGAGACCCAGTCCTTGCCAGAACCTGACCGCGGCATAGTTGACCACGTTGGCCTGCACCGACAGGTGGATGGCGATCTCCGGCCAGCGTTCACGCACCATCATGATCAGACCCGGATCCGACATGATCAGGGCATCCGGACCCATCTCGATGATCGGCTCAAGGTCATCAATATAGGTTTTCAATTTACTGTTGTGCGGTGCAATATTACTGGTCAGGAAAAACTTCCTGCCACGGGCATGAGCTTCTACAATTCCCTGGCCAAGGACTTCAGCCTTGCCAAATTCATTGTTACGGACCCGCAGGCTGTAACGTGGCTGACCCGCATAGATCGCATCTGCACCGTATGCAAAAGCAAAGTACATATGATTTAATGATCCGGCGGGTGACAGGAGTTCAGGTTTTGTCATCGGTGTTGTAAAGCTGCTCGGATGAGACAGTTTACAGGATTCACCGGGTCCGGGTGGCCTCAGTATACTGATTGGGCTATTTGTGACACTTGAAAATGGCCCTGCCTGTTGTTTTTGCACTTTTTCAAATTTGTTTAATTGTTTTAAAAGGGACAAAATATTAAGGTCAAAATATTGCTTTTTTTTTTTGGTTTTTGTAATTTTCATTGTCAAAAGTACCAGTTATTGTGTGTATTACCAAATACAGGCAATAAGCTGACAAATCAGGGGTAGAACTGTTCCATGGACACTACAGGTGTATTTCGGGTTTTGCTGATCGATGACTCTGAACCGGATGCATCGCTGATCTGTGGGGAGTTAAAAAAGCAATGGCCCGAGCTCCACCTTGAACGGGTGCATACCGCGCGGGCCTTAAAGACATCGCTGCATGAGCAGAGCTGGGACTGTGTACTGTGTGGCATGTCCGTGCCCCGGTTGAGTGCCGCGAAGGTGCTCAAAATAGTTAAAAAAAGCGGGCTGTATTTACCCTTTATTGTCGGCTCGAGTACATTTCATGCTGAAGATGCCATCGATTTGATGAACGCTGGTGCGCATGATTTTATACGCCAGGACAACCTTGTCCGCCTCAACCCTGCCATCGAGAGGGCCATCAACGACGTTGAAAACCAACACAAGCGCGATGAGGCCGAAAGGCATCTGAAACTCAGTGAGGAACGTTACCGGGGTCTGTTTGAAAATTCTGAAATTGCCATCTGGAACGAAGACCTGTCGAACGTTTACGCAGCACTGGAGCAACTGCGTGACGAAGGTGTAAAAGACATACGTAACCACCTGCAGGCCGACGACAAAAAAGTCGCCCGGGATTTGGCCAGCCTGGTGAAAGTGATTGAGGTCAACCGGGCCACGCTCAGGCTGTTTGCTGCGAAAACTGAAGATCAATTGCTTGATAAAATCTCTCTCACCTTCGGTTCAGGCGCAATGGGCATATTTATCGATGAACTTTGCGCCATCTGGGAAGGGCAGAAGGCATTCCGTTCCGAAATCAATTACCGTCGCCTCGATGGCAGGGATATCACTGCTGTTATTTCATTTCCAATCCCTGCGTTCCCGGAAGGCTTTGCGAGTGTGCCCGTCAGCATAATTGATATCACCGAGCGCAAACGCACCGAGGTGGCGCTGCATAACCTGGCCACCACGTTTTCAGCGATGACCGGTGAAGAGTTGTATGAGGTCGTCGCCGAACACCTTGTGTTGGCACTTGGCCTGGACCATGCCTTTATCGGTATCCGCTCCGCAGATGGCATCAGTCTACAGGTAGCGGGTGGCTATTCAAACGGTCGGCCTATGGAGCGGCCATACTCTTTCGTTATCAAGGACACACCGTGTGAAAGAACGCTTGGCATGAAACCCTGCAGTTTTCCTGCCAATGCCAGGAAACTGTTTCCAAAAGCAGTCATGCTCTCAGAATGGGCCATTGAGAGCTATATCGCCAGACCCCTCATTGACGTATCTGGTGAGGGCATTGGTTTATTGGCAGTGATGCATGGTCAACCTATAGAAAATACGGAAGCGGTGGAAACCCTGCTGCAAATATTTGCCGACCGGGTCACTGTGGAAATTGAGCGTACACGCGCCGAAGAAGAACTGCACCGCTATGAGTCCATGGTGTCGAGTTCGACCGATATGTTTGCACTCATCGATCGGGATTATCGTTTCCAGGCAGCTAATCAGGCTTTCCTGAATGCATTTGAGTTAACCTCTCACGAACTGATTGGGAGAACTGTAGACTCCGTTGTCGGCGTGGAGCGCTTCGAAAACGTTCTTAAACCCTGGGCAGAGCGTTGCCTCGCCGGTGAGGTGGTACACAACCAATTCTGGTACGAGTTTCCCTCCGGCAAGTCACGTTACCTGGACGCTGTCTACTATCCCTACTTTACCGCCGACAATACCATCCAGGGCTATGTTGTGGCTGACCGGGATATGAGCGAGCGCCTGAGTATCGAGGAAAAGTGGCGTGTCTCCGAAGAGAAATTTTCCAAGGCTTTCCATTCACATGCAACGCCCATGCAGATACTCCACCTGGAGACCGGTGAGCGCCTCGAGATCAATCAAAAGTGTCTTGCACTGTATGAGGTTGATAACATATCCGAGCTGAACAAAAGTATTTTTGAAAATAATAAATGGCTGGAGTCGGGCCGTCAGTCGGAGTCGGTTCAGCAACTGCTTAGAGAGGGGTTTTTACACAATTACCCGGTCGATGTGTTTGACAAATCAGGTCAGCCAAAACAGCTGCTGGCCAACGCCGCGTTGCTGGATGTGGGCGACGGCAAATCGGCCATTATCTCCTATAATGATGTGACCTTGCAAAAGCAGGGTGAAGCGCTGCTGGAACACCAGGCCAGGCTGGCCGATGGTCTCAGGGGCTTGACCGGGGCCGCACATGAACTGGAGGAGACGGCATGGTTGCAGCGCGCTCTGGAACTGGCGGAAGCACTGACCGACAGCCAGGTATCTTTCGCACATTTTGTGAACCCTGACCAGAATACCCTGTCATTGGTGGCATGGTCACAACGCACCCTGGACGATTGTTGCCGGGCCGACTATGACCGGCACTATCCGGTGTCTGAAGCAGGCGTCTGGGCGGATTCGATTCGCCGGCGTAAGACAGTCGTCATCAATGATTACAGCAACTATGAATCCAGAAAGGGCCTGCCCGCAGGCCACCCCGGTCTGGAGCGCCTGATCAGTCTGCCGCTAATCGATGGTGGTGGCGTGACCATGCTGATCGGGGTTGGCAACAAGACCACCGATTACACTGCCCGTGATGTGGAAACACTGCAAACCATCGCCGACGAGGTCTGGTTGGTGGTGCAGCGGCGTCGTGCCGAACGTGAAGCCAGCCGTTTTAGCAGGGTGCTTGAGCAATCCCTGAATGAAATCTATATCTTTGACAGCAAGACACTCCTGTTCACCATGGTCAATAAGGGCGCCCGGTTAAATCTGGGCTACTCCATGGACGAATTACGAGGGATGACACCACCGGATATCGACCCGAAGTTTAACTTCGAGACGCTTGTCAAGTTTCTCGAACCGTTACGCTCAGGCGCCACGGAACAGGTCATGGCTACATCGATTCACCGGCGCAAGGACGGAACCTGTTACAACGTGGAGATACATATCCAGTTGATGGACGAAGAACCACCGGTTTTCGTGGCCATGGTGCAGGATATCGATGCACGCCTGGAAATGCAGAGCGAAATGCGCAAGCTCGCCCAGGCCGTCGAGCAAAGCCCGGAGAGCGTCGTCATCACCAACACCCATGCCGAGATCGAGTATATCAACAGGTCCCTTGTTGTAAACTCGGGTTACAATAAAGAAGAGTTGCTGGGGAGTAATCCCAGAATTTTTCAATCGGGCAAAACGCCACAGGAGAGTTACGTGGCGCTGTGGGACGCACTGACGCATGGGCGGGCCTGGCACGGCGAGTTTTACAACTGCCGTAAAGACGGTAGCGAGTATATCGAATGGGCCCATATCGCACCGCTCGCCAACCCTGATGGTACGGTTACCCACTACGTGGGCGTCAAGCAGGATATCACCGAGGAGAAGCAACTCGCCCTCGAACTCGAGGCCCACCGTCACCACCTGGAAGAACTGGTGGAGGCGCGCACCGCAGAGCTGGCCGAGGCGCGTGAGCGGGCGGAGATGGCAAACCGGGCCAAGAGCACTTTTCTGGCCAATATGAGTCACGAGATCCGCACACCGATGAACGCCATTGTCGGTCTGACGCATTTGCTGCAGCGGGCCGGGCCGAGTGCCCGGCAATCGGCGAGTCTGGACAAGATCGACAACTCGGCAGCACATCTTTTATCGATCATCAACGACATTCTCGACCTGTCCAAGATCGAGGCCGGCAAGCTGACGCTGGAGCAGGCGGACTTTAACCTGGAGGCTGTGTTTGACCAGCTGCGGTCAATGTTCAGGGAACAACTCAGTGACAAGGGTCTGACATTTGAGGTGGAGTACAGCGGGGTGCCGACCTGGCTGCGTGGTGATGTCACGCGTCTGCGCCAGGGGCTGATCAACTACATCAGCAATGCGATCAAGTTCACCGAAGAAGGCGGTATCACACTCAGGGTACGGAAGCTGGGTGAGAGAGAGGGGGGTGTGGAGCTGGGCTTTGAGGTCGAGGACAGCGGTATCGGGATTGAGCCGGACAAGCTACAGGATCTGTTCCGGGCATTTGAACAGGCGGATGCATCGACCACACGCGAATATGGAGGCACTGGTCTGGGGCTGGTGATCACACGGCGGCTGGTGGAGTTGATGGGTGGCGAGGTGGGTGCAACGAGCACACCGGGCAAGGGTAGTACGTTCTGGTTCAGTGCCTGGCTGGAGTATGGTCACGGTCAGCCGGCAGAGGCTGTCAGCACGAAGCAGGAAGATGCCGAGGCACGCTTGCGAGAGGACTATGCGGGTAGCCGCCTATTGCTGGTGGAGGACAATGCGATCAACCGCGAGGTGGCAGTGGCCTTACTCAACGGTGTGGGTTTGATGGTGGACACGGCGAATGACGGGTTGGAGGCGCTTGAGAAGTTACGCTCGGTTGATTATGCGCTGGTGCTGATGGATGTGCAGATGCCACGTATGGACGGTATACAGGTGACCCGCGAGTTGCGTGCGTTGGCCGGATATGAATACTTACCGGTGCTGGCGATGACGGCGAACGTGTTTGCCGAGGACCGTGAGGCCTGTATGGCGGCGGGCATGAATGATTTTGTGGCCAAGCCGGTGGAGCCGGAAGATTTATATGCGACACTACTTAAATGGTTATCGGCAGCCGGTTCGGAAGCACGCACAGGGGCGGGTCAAACGCAGGGTGATACAGGTGGGAATGAGACGCGAGGTGAAGTGATGGACAAGTTGAACGGCAGTAATACTGAGGCTGGTGCGGTAGATCCAGCGGCGCTGGTGGCTATTTTTGGAGAAGATGAGGCTGCGAAGCTGGCGATTCTGCAAAAGTTCACCACCCAGGCGGAAGAGATCGTGACGGCTTTTGAGGCGGCCTACGGGCAGCGGGATGCGGAGCAGGTGACATTTCAGAGTCACAAGCTGAAATCATCGGCGCGCACGGTGGGTGCCAATGACCTGGCGGATTTGTGTTTTGAGTTGGAGAAGGCCGGCAGGGGCAGCAATTGGGAGAAGATCGATGCCCTGGCGGGCGGGATGCGTATACAACTCAAACGCGTGAAGATTTACGTGGCTGGCCTGTAGACGTGATGAAAAGATGGGAATCAGGGATACAGCTTTTAGTACAAATACTATACATTTTGCAGTTAATCCCTGTCACTTTATACAGTAGACGCAGACCGGTTGCTGTAGCATTATACTGCTGAGATTCAGATAGATTCATGGATGAATGATGCAAGGAGGCATAAACTCGATCAAGGACGTTGAATGAAGCTCGGGTGAGCAAGCGGGTGGCAACGCTTCTAGCCAATGCCTGGACCGGTAACCATAGGGACATGGTTTCCGGTCGTGGTGCTTAGGGAAAAGAACTGATAGAAAGACCGGGTTTTTGATGAAAAGCATCCCGGGGATAATGGTTCCTCCCTCTATTTGCCCGCATTGTTTGAATGGTGGTTAGTGGCATGCAGAACACGAGCATAGACCCCGAAGAATTCGGCACGGAACAAGGCCGTCTACCGGCATTTGACACATTCCTTGAACAGGCTTCTGCACTTGAATTGGCACGGCGCTCGATATTTGGCGCACTCGTTTACACCGTGGTATCGTTGATTATGCTCGCGGGTACACCGATGCTGATGGATTACGGCATCTGGTCGGTGGTCGAAATGGCATCACTGGTCATGTTGGGTGTGGTGAGGACCTGGTTTGCGTTCGGCTTTGAAGAACGCTACAAAAAAATCGGTGAGCGGGCGGTCACACAGTTCAGTATATTGACAGCCCTGCAGAGCCTGACCCTGGGCGTTCTTTCCGGCATGGTTATCTGGCAATACTGGGCGACCCGGGAAGTGGTGCTAACCATCGTGCTGGCAGCCGGTTGTATCGCTGCCGGTACCAGTGCCCTGTCGGTGCGGCGCAGTGCCCATTTCATTTTCCTGGGGTGTGTGTTGGCTCCCTTCGGTATAGCGGTACTGCTGGTCGGCGGACTTGCAAAAGCATTGCTTATCGTTGGTTTTTTAAGCCTGATGGCCTTCCTGGTACAGGATGGCGGGCAGGCCAAACATGCGCATATTCAACGTTTTAAAGTATTTTATGACGCACAGATCAGCCGTCGTCGGTCTGCACTGGAGATTGAGGCCAAAAAGGAATTTATCAGCGAAGTTGGCCATGAAATTCGCGCACCAGTTAACTCGATCATCGGTTTGGCGGCCTTGCTACTGGATGAGAACCTCAACAGACACTCCCGCGAGATTGCGGAAACCATCCGCAAGAAAAGTCGGGAACTACTGAACCTGGTGGGCAATGTGCCCGGCGCCATACAGGGCGTTTACGATGTGTCGGATAGTCGTTACGGCGCACTGGATATTGTTCAATGTATCAACCAGGTAGTGGATCTTTATAAACCCGAGGCTCAGGACAAGGGCTTGCAGTTGACGACACAACTCGATGACCTGCCTGCCAGTGTAGTTTCCTGTGACGAAGACAAACTGGAGCAGGTAATTGCAAACCTGCTGGCCAACGCGGTGCAATTCACGGAACAGGGTTCCATAACCCTGGAATCGTCCTGCGAGAGTCTTGAGGATGGCTTTATCCGTATTGAATTCGCCGTGACCGATACGGGTGTCGGTATTCCACAGGAGCAGCTTGAAACCGTGTTTAATCCATTCAGTCCCAGCGGAGCTAAATTCAGTGGCCGCTTTGGTGGTGGTGGTTTGGGATTGCCGCTGTGCAAGGGCTTGGTTGAATTGCTGGGTGGTGATATTTGGGTAGAAAGCAAAATAGGAAAGGGCACGACGGTCAGGTTTACAATACGTGTGGAGCTTGATCCGCTGGAAATTGATAAAACAGCTAACAAATGGCAACCTGCCGGGAAGGTCAAGGTCAGGCAATTGGCTGAAGGAGAGCTTGCTCAAGAGTACCCACACAATATACTGGTCGTGGATGACGATGATATCCACCGGCAGATAGTCTGCGTACAGCTAAAGAAAATGGGTTACGAGACGACCGAGGCTGCTGACGGTGAAGAGGCCATTGCGGCGGTGATGCGGGGCAAATTCGATCTGATTTTTATGGACCTTCGTATGCCGAATATGAATGGCGCCGAGTCGAGCCGCTGGATTCGTGAGCGCTTTGACGGCAACCGCAATGTTCGTATCATCGCCTTGACAGGTGACGCGACCATCGAGGCTCGTGAGCGCTGCATACTGGCAGGCATGGACAACTTTGTGACCAAGCCGGTGCAGGTCAAGGACCTGGAAGCCATTCTGCGTCACGGCGATCATCGGCCTGCACAAAGCAGCACCGCAGTTGACCGATAGATAAGATAGGGCAGTGGTATCTTTGATACTGCATGTTCAGACATTTCCAGGGCTGCAGCGCCGTATTGGGGCATCTGGGTAGCTCCCTTCGGGCGAGCCGTGAAGCGGTCGTT
>CAZYVH010000104.1:0-4199 GCA_964650905.1 uncultured Wenzhouxiangellaceae bacterium
CGAAACTCAGTTGATCGCCGATTTTCACACCGAGTTCCCGGCCGAAATCTTCTTCGACCGAGACCTCGTGGGTGTTCGTGGACGGCGACCACCAGGTACCCGCGGTCAACCGGTTACCGGTCTGCAGTTTATTTGTGAAACTCAGGTTGGACTCACGTCTGGCCCATCGTTCACCCTGTGGATCTTCAAACGTGATCTGCCGGACATCCTCGCCATTGATGGCGGTCATACGCGCTCTGACAAGTGGCACGAAGCGTGGTGGCACCCTACCGTTTGCCTTGAAAAATTGTTGCATCAGCGGAACTTCGACAGGCTGGATATTGATCATGAACTGATTGGGTGCATTGTCGGGCAGGCTGTTGTGCCAGCTTTCCATCAGGTCGTTTCTGACCAGTGTCAGCAGCATCAACACCATTAGCCCCAGGCCAAATGCCACCACCAGGACAACACTATCGCGGCCCCGGCGACCGAGGTTGGCAAGACCGTAACGCCAGGCTACACCGGCAACACTTCTGAACCGGTTGGTCATCTTCACCAGTAACCAGCCCGCCATACCCAACACGGCAAAGGTGACCAGCACACCCATGGCGATGCCGGCAAGGAGTTGGAAATCCCGGACCAGCCATTGCAATAGAGCCAGCACCGCGACAATACCGGCGATGTAGCTGATGCCATAACGCAGCGAAGGTGGTTCAACGTCCTGACGCAAAACTCGCAGAACGGGTGTTTTACCCATCTGTATAAGATCCGGTAGTGCAAAGCCACAGACTATGAGGATGGCAGTCAGCAGTCCCAGCAAGGCAGGCGCAGCACCGGGTGCCGGTAATGTCTGTACGATCAGGTCACGCGCGATGAATGCCAGTGCCTGTTGAAAGAAGAAGCCCAACACGATACCAGCGGCGGCGGCCAGCAGGGCCAGCATGAGCAATTGCAACAGGTTCAGATTGAGGATGAACTGCTGTTTGGAGCCAAGGCATTTAAGAAGTGCAATACGGTCACGGTGACGAACGGCGTAGCGTCTGGCCGTCATGGCCACGGCGATGGCCGCCAGCAGCACGCTGATCAGGGAAGCGAGATTGAGGAACCGGCCAGAGCGTTCCATGGCGTCACGGATTTGCGGGTTGGTGTCTTTAATATCGCTGAGTCGTTCACCGGCGGCCAGTCGTTGCTCAAGTTTCGGTTTAAAGGTGTTGATGGCACCCCTTGGACCTGCAAACAGTTGACGGTAGCTGACCCGGCTTCCAGGTTGTACCAGGGCCGTATCTTCAAGATTGGCCATGTTGATCAGAAGGGTCGGTGCCAGGTCCACAAATTGCCAGCCTTCATCAGGGCGAAAATCCAGCACCCGTGTGACTTTAAGACGAGTACTGCCGACTTCAATCATGTCACCGGTATTCGCACCGAGCCTGGCCAGCAAACGGGTCGTCGCCCAGGCTTCACCCGACGCTGGTATCTCCCCGGTATCGGAGGCGGTGCCCAAAAGCTTTGCTGCAATCTTGAGACGGCCACGCAGGGGGTAACCCGCTGTGACGGCCCTTATCGCGGACAAGGTATTGTCCTGGCCGGAAAATACAACACTGGGCAGCGTGACCATGGAGGCGGTGTCAAGCCCGTTTTCCCTGGCCAATTGCAAATAGGCTGACGGTAACGGTTGGCTGGAACCCAGACGTAAATCCGCAGCCAGGGACCCGGCCGCATGCAGGTTGACGGCGTGGCCGACCCTGTCAGTAAGAAAAGCCACGGCCGTCATGGCCGTGACCGCGATCGTCAGGGCCACCCACATGACGGCCAGTTCACCGGATTTCCAGTCGCGAAGCAGCAGACGCCAGGCCAGCAAAAATGTCTTCATGGGTCTAATTTGCTGTTTGTTTGCAAACGACCGCCGGCCAGCGAGATGAAGCGGTTGCAGCGACGGGCAAGCGCCATGTCATGAGAGACCAGCACCAGCGTGGTTCGGGTTTCAAGATTCATTCGAAAGAGGATATCGATGATCGCTTTACCGGTTCGTTCATCAAGGTTGCCGGTCGGTTCATCGGCAAACAAAACCGTTGGCTGGATAACGTAGGCACGGGCGATCGCAACGCGTTGTTTTTCACCCCCTGACAGTTGCCGCGGGTAGTGGTCCGCGCGTTCACCAAGTCCGACCTGTTGCAGTGCGTGCAGGGCTGCCTGATGTGGTCGTTCATGGTCGGATAGCTCCAGTGGTAACATCACGTTTTCAAGCGCCGTCAATGCCGGGATCAGGTGGAATGACTGGAACACGAACCCGACTTCATTGGCGCGCAGGGCCGCGCGGCCGTCCTCGTCCATTCCGCTCAGTTCGTGCCGGCCCAGCCAGACCCGTCCCGAAGACGGTATATCGAGACCAGCCAGCAGACCCAGCAGGGTTGATTTGCCCGCGCCCGATGCACCGGTGACGGCGATGGTCTCACCGCGACTGACTTGCAGGCTGACCTGGTCTAATATGGTCAGCATACCAGCAGGACTGGTGACAATTTTGCTAAGATTCTCTGCTTTGAGCGCATAATCAGGCGTATCGGTTATTGAAATATTCATGAAATTTATTTTATCGCTTCTGTTGTCTGTTATTACACTGTTGCCGCGACCGGTGATGAGTGAAGAGCCACCGGTCCTGCTGGTCCTCGGTGACAGCCTGAGTGCCGCTTATGGCATGACCAGTGAAGATGGCTGGGTGCACTTGCTGGAACTCCGCTTACAGGAAAACGGACACAGCTACGACATCCTCAATTCCAGCATCAGCGGGGATACCACGCAGGGTGGCCTGACGCGTCTGCCCCGTTTGCTGGCACGCTACCATCCCGAGATCGTCATTATCGAACTGGGCGCCAATGATGGCCTCAGGGGGATTGACCCGGGTGTCACCCGCAAAAACCTGGCTGAGCTGATCCGGCAAAGCCAGGCGACTGGGGCACAGGTATTGCTGACCGGCATTAAACTACCGCCTAACTATGGACCCGCTTACACCACGCAATTTGAGTCAATGTATGCTGATCTTGCCCGTGAATACGACACATTGCTTGTGCCATTTATCATGGATGGTGTGGTTTTTGACCCGGATTTATTACAGGAGGACAGACTCCATCCTAACCAAAAAGGCCAGCCCTTGCTGTTGGAAAACATCTGGAAAGTGTTGCAAGCGTTACTCAGGTAATGATCAGGGGGCTTCTTGGAAAAACACGCTATACCCTGCAGGGTGTGTTGGCATTGCTTGCGATCACTGCCAACACCATTTTTTTTTCCACTGCCATTTTGTTGCTTGCGGTTTTCAAATTCCTGGCACCGCGTGGCCGGGTCAGAAACCTGATAACCCATTACTTGTCGGCACTAGGTGAAAGTTGGATTTCTATTAACAAGGTCGTACTGTGGTTTTATCGCCGTATGCAGTGGGATGTGGACTTGCCCGATAAACTGGAGCGCAATGGCCGTTACCTGGTTTTTTGCAATCACCAGTCCTGGGTCGACATTCTGGTATTGCAACATTGCCTCAACCGCAAGGCACCGTTCAAACGCTTCCTGTTGAAGCAGGAACTGATCTGGGTGCCATTCCTTGGCTATGCGTGGTGGGCGCTGGATATGGCTTTCCTGCGTCGCTATTCCCGCCAGGCATTGATCAAGAGCCCCGCATTGCGTGGTAAGGACCTCGAAAACGCCGCACGTGCTTGTGAGAAGTTGAAACATATCCCGGTTTCCATGATGGCTTTTCCGGAAGGGACACGGTTCACGCCCGCCAAGCGTCTACAACAGAAATCACCTTACCAGCACCTGTTGCGGCCACGCCATGGTGGTATTGGCCAGATCCTGTATTCTTTCGGTGATGCCATGCAGGAATTGATCGATGTTACGATTTTCTACCCTGAAGGAGCACCATCGTTCTGGCAGTTTGTTTCCGGTCAGGTTGGTCAAATTGAGCTGTGCGCCCGTGTGCACCATATCGATGCCGGTATACGTGGTAAGGATTTTCGTAGCGACAACATGGCTAAACAACAACTCAAAAAGTGGTTGAAAACGCTCTGGGAAGATAAGGATCGCACCCTTTGCCAAGCCATCAGACAGACGCAGGAAAGTACACCTGAAAGTAAAACAGGCGATCCGAAGACCGCCTGCCCATAGCCTCACGCAATTTTACCTGCGTCACAGAAGAAGGGGGGGACTGTGTCGAGGCTATACTACATAGCATA
>CAZYVH010000104.1:4299-9412 GCA_964650905.1 uncultured Wenzhouxiangellaceae bacterium
GGGTCGAGGTATTTCTGCACGCCGAAGGCTGCCAGCGCCGCTTCGTGGAATCCGCTTAAAATAAGTTTCTTTTTACCCGGGTAGGTATTGATATCACCGACCGCAAATATACCTGGTACACTGGTTTGAAATTGCTCGGTGTCTACCGGTACCTGGCGTTTTTCGATATCAAGGCCCCAATCAGCCACGGGCCCGAGACTGGGGGACAACCCCCAGAAAACGTAGACATCGTCAGCCAATAAATCGTGTGTGTTACCATCCGCATCCGCTACACGCAATCCACGGAACCGACCATCTTCGGCGATAACCTCGCGCACCATGCCGTGGAATTCGTTCAATGCCCCTGCAGCGGCGAGTTGGCGCATCTTTTTGACCGAGGCGGGTTGCGCCCGGTAGTCGACACGTCGATGGACCAGGGTCAGGCTGGCGACCTTGTCATGCAATTCCAGTGTCCAGTCCAGGGCTGAGTCGCCACCACCGAGTATGACAATGTTTTTGCCTTTCAGGTGATTGAGATCGGCGATACGGTAGTGGATATTACGACCATTGAAATCCTCAGCCGCTGGCACCCGCAGCTTGCGTGGCTGAAATGAACCCAATCCGGCCGCGATGATCACGGTCGCGGTATCGAAGCTCGTGCCGCTGGATGTTTCCAGTGCAAAACGTCCGTTCTCCATGCGTTCAAGCTTTGTAACTGCCTGAGAGAGATGGAAGTTCGGATCAAAGGGTTTGATCTGCTCCAGCAGACGGTCCACGAGTTCCTGGGCACCAATGACCGGGTAAGCAGGTATGTCATATATGGGTTTTTCCGGATAGAGTTCTGAACACTGGCCGCCAATACGTGGCAGGGAATCCACAACTTGGGCGTGTATATCAAGCAGGCCCAGTTCAAATACCTGGAAAAGACCCGCGGGGCCAGCGCCAATGATGACAACATCGGTTGATTGGGGCATGGATAGTCCGATAGTTTATGATTCAATCATGAAGTATGCGTCCCGTGTGGTTAAAATCAAGTGGACAGCCGTTTAATTTTTGGATTTCTGAAATGCAGAGAGTACCTAAGATCCAACTCGAGGAATCGTGGCTCAGTCGACTGGAGCCTGAATTCGGGCAAGCCTATATGCGCTCATTGCGTGAATTCCTGGTACGCAGGAAACGGCACAGGGCCATCATATACCCACCGGGTGATAAGATTTTTAACGCCATGAACTCTACCCCGTTTGACCTCGTTCGGGTGGTGATATTCGGGCAGGATCCCTATCATGGGCCGAAACAGGCGCACGGGCTGTGTTTCTCGGTATTGCCCGGCGTGAGAATCCCGCCATCACTGTGTAATATCTACCAGGAAATCCACGCGGATATAGGTGTTGAACCACCCGCTCACGGCTGTCTGCAGACCTGGGCCGATCAGGGCGTCTTGCTACTCAACGCGGTTTTGACGGTGGAGCGTGGCCAGGCCGGTTCTCACCAGGGCAAGGGCTGGGAACGATTCACTGACACTATCGTACAATTGTTAAATGATGAACGGGAACACCTCGTATTCTTGCTGTGGGGTAGTTATGCGCAGAAAAAAGGATTGGTCATAGACCGCAAAAAGCACCTGGTATTGAAGGCACCACATCCGTCGCCGCTATCGGCCCACCGGGGCTTTCTGGGCTGTCGGCATTTTTCAAAAGCCAACGCCTATTTGCAGCAAAACGGTCTGGAAGCCATCGATTGGTCGATCAACGACTGATAGTCAAACGATCGGGTTCAATCTATCAGGGCGAACTGGGTTTTGTGACTATTTTTTCTTCCAGGATCCATTGCTTTCCCTTATATAGTTACCCGGCTCGGTTTTCTCTATTGCGTGTTTACCACCCACCTTTTCAACGTCAGAGAGCGCGAGACCCTGCTTGCTGGCAATGCTCTGGTAACCGGCTTTGCGTTTTGCATTCACCTCGGTGACCAGTTTCCTGATGTCAGCCGGGGCATCCTCTCTGACCAGGCCCAGGTAACCGTCGGCCTGTTCACCGATCCAGCCATCTGTCTTGGGTTGTGTCAAAGGTGAGGCTGCAGCAACGTTAAATGCCAATAAGCTGACGAGTGCCGCAGCAAGCATGGTTAGCAGTAACTGCTTGTTGAAATATTCCTTATTGCTCATGGTACTTTCTATTCCGTTTAAAAATTCACTATGTGTTCTCAGAACATATCCTCATCAAGCAACGCTTCAACATCCCGTTCAACCTTGATCAGGATCTCGTGTTTGATGTTGATGTTCATATTGATTTCAATGGGTTTGTCCGGCGCTTGTACCTTAACCGTGGGTGTGCATGCCGCGCCCGTTAACACCAAGCCTGTACTCATCAAAAATAAAATCGTCAAACCTGAAAACCGCTTCATAACATGTCCACCGTTACTGATCAGAAGATACAGCTTACGCCTGATTTATCTGCGTATATATAACCCTCGCGGGAAAATTCAACATCCTGCGTACCGACAGTCTAACAAACCCAACTGACCGTTACCTGAACGCAGGCTAGCGTACGATGCAGTACACTAATTTTGTCTGATCTGATTCAACACAGCTTCTTCAAAGTCGCCGCTGATGAAAAACGCCTCAAACAGTTTCGGGAGCGTACCGTTGATGTCCAGGTTGAAGGCGATGGCATGCCCTGAGTAGAGGTCAGGATTACTGCCTTCCAGACGGGCGGCAATGCGGTAATGTCCATCCGATTGATAATTGAAGGTGCCGGAAAGGCTTTGATATTCGAAATTTTCCAGTGCCTGCAGACCGATGTTACCCTCGGACATGCCCTCTTTTTTATAGGCCAGGCGGCCACTACCTGTCGAGTTGAATGTGCCGTCAGTGATATGGATACCATTAAGATCACTGCCTATTGGTATGCTGATCCTTAGTGTGCCGCTGCCTTCAAGACCATCGATGTCAGCGATGGCCAACAAGCGGGCGAGGTCAATCCCACTTAACTGTATCCGCGTATCCTCTAATCCCTGCGCTGAAATTTTTAATTGTGGTAGGTGCAACTTGCCATCGAGCAGTTGCGCATCAAGGTTCTTGATGGTGATCCTCTGGCCGCCAGGCGCGTCCATTCTGGCAGAAAGTTCTGCACTCAGTTGGTGCAGATCCAGACCGCCGGCCAATGCCAAATCTGTCACTGATGCAGGACCACTTAATGACAATCTGCTGCCGGCCTCATCAGCCTCATAGATGATGTTCAGAGCGAAATGTCCGTCACGGACCTTGCTTTCCTGCAATGAAAGCGCGACTTGCCTGCCCTCAATGGACGCGTCGGCAAAGAGGGCATCACTCGCTTTAAAGCCAGCCCTTACATCCATCTTTCCAGCACTGAAAGTCAGTGTTTCTGGGTATTGGACATGGGCGGCGTCTAAGATTCTTGCCAACTGATTTATTTTGATACTGTCGGCAGTTGAAGCTATACGTAAAAATGGTGTTTGCAGCTTACCGTCAAACTCAAGCGGTACTAGCGGTTTACCATCCAAAAGCAGCTTACCATAGCCGTTGATATCAGTATTGCCGGACACGTGGTAATGGACATCAAAATCAAAACCCGAC
Source organism: uncultured Wenzhouxiangellaceae bacterium (assembly GCA_964650905.1). Classification (GTDB taxonomy): domain Bacteria; phylum Pseudomonadota; class Gammaproteobacteria; order Xanthomonadales; family SZUA-36; genus SZUA-36. The sequence goes on from CAZYVH010000104.1 coordinate 7,874, forward strand.
CAGGTTTCATCGCCATTCTTGAAGCTTAGTCCGCTGGTCCTGGTACTCAGATTTCCTTCGATGGCCTCAAGGTCCAGTTTGTTCCAACTCACATTGAACGTCTTTGCAGATAAATCCAATGGCATAACACTGGCACCCAGCAGCACGGCGGTGCCTGTATTTGAAAACTGCCCTTTGGCGACATCCAGTGTGGTTTCGATGGACAACCGGTCCGCCGAAAGGTTCTCCTCACCCATCGACCAGGAAAATGACTTGATCAGCTTCCAGCCCAACTCGAGTTTGCCTGTCGTTGTTTCGGGCTTCCAGCCTTCAACCTCCATGTCAGCAAAATGTAAACCTGAAGTTTTCAGATTGATCTCTTGTATGTCGCTTGCATAACTGACATCGATATCTGCATCAAAACCGTTCGCTTGATGCTGCCCTGCAGGCAGTGTTGAAGACCCGCTTGGCTGAAGTTCAACATCCATGCTGGCAACGGCATGGCTGGCGCCTTCATGTTGTAAGTGGAACCCTGGCAGCAAGCGCTGCAACAGGCTTGCCTCCAGCGTTCCGAGCTTAACATCGTGGCCGCTGAGCGACAGGGATTTAATGGGCAGATAGGGCCCCACACCGGAAAAATCCGCTTGCGCCTCGAGTTTGCCCGCGAGGTGTTGCAGTGATCCAACACTGGCCTGACTGAGCATCTGGTCGAACCATGACGGGTCCGTGGCCTCGGTATCGAAAGAAAAATGCATCCGCGCCGTGGACACTTTTCCACGGTTATCCTGTTCAAGGCTGGCCATAAGCCATGCAGGTGAATCCCTGGAATCGGGAATTTGCAGACTGGCATTAAATCTGCCCCGACCTGCGTGCATCACGACACGGCCGGTGTTACCGGGCTGGCCGACAAGGTTTACGTTTGCTTCCAGATGAAGGTTATTGTCACCCTGCTGTGTCAGTTTCAGGTGCTGTATATCCAGCGCCAACAGACTGGATGCATCGTTCAGTATGTGCAGCTGTATTTTCCCAACCAGCAATGCCGGCAAATCCGGTACAGGGGGTATGACTGGAAAGCGGACGTCTTCCGGTTTGATCGATGTAATGGCCGTTGCAGTAGACGGCAATTGGAAATCATGCCAGGCCTCATCAATACCTGCTTGCCAGCCGTGATAGCCGATGCGCATATCGTTTGCGGTCAGGGAGAATGCACCGGCCGGTACCACACCACTGATACGCAATGTCCGGATATGGAAGGCAGACAGACCCGGGTAGTCAGTTTCCAGTGCCTGTAGTTGCCAGCCATCCGGTAGTTGCCGCTCCAGCACTGGTCCAAGCCAATACGGTGTGCTTGCATAAACGGTCAACCCGATGGCACACAATGCCAGAATTAATTTGCCAAACCACTTCATATTTTTCCTAACCAAGCTGCACTCATGATTGGATGATGATCCAGCCAAGTCTGAGCCACATGGCGAACAGCACGAGACTGCTGACTACAAATATGTCGAACCGGTGCAACACGCGGTTATAGGTGAGGTGAACGAAGCTGTGCAGGTAACG
>CAZYVH010000105.1:0-4164 GCA_964650905.1 uncultured Wenzhouxiangellaceae bacterium
GGGTGGCCTGCCAGGGCCGAATGCCCATGCGGATGGCCTGACACTGACGAGCCCGCAGATCAAAGAGGGTGAGCTGATCAACCAGCAACAGGTATTCAGCGGCTACGGCTGTGCCGGTGGGAATGTCTCACCGTCATTGTCCTGGAGCGGTGTTCCCGCAGCCACGAAATCACTGGCGGTCACGGTCTTCGATCCCGATGCCAAGGGTGGCTGGTGGCACTGGATTGTGGTCAACCTGCCGACCGGCACGCAGGGTCTGGTGACAGGCGCAGGCGATGCGGGCGGCGCGAATCTGCCCGTGGGCAGCGTCCAGGTCCATACGGATTTCGGTACACCTGGCTACGGTGGACCCTGTCCGCCCAAAGGCGATGCGCCACATCACTACCACTTCACTATCTACGCGCTGGATGTGGATGCCATTGAAGCCCACACGGATTCCACAACCGCTTGGGTCAACACGGAGTTGAACGGCCACGCCCTGGCCACGGCCACGCTGACCGGCCTTTACGGGCGTTGAGGGTCAGTGTCTGAGCGCATCGAGCCGGGCCTGCAATAATTCTGTGTCAAGCCGCCCGCAAGCACCTGGAGACACCCGCTTGCACAGGCTTTGTGCGATATCATTGTCAGTCATCTCGCCGCTTTGTGCAGCGGCTTGCCTGTAGGCCTGGCGAAATGGCATACCTTCACGGGCCAGATCCATGGCCCGGTCGGTGGCCAGCATATCGGCGGTAATGGAAGCAAGCATTCGTTCCGGACACCAGGAAAACCCTGTGAGTAAACCCGGTAACAGGGCAAGCGCCTGCAGACCCTTGCCAAAGGCCCGCAACAGAGGTGGCTTGGTGGCCTGCAAGTCACGCTGGTAGCCGGACGGCAGCGATAAAACGGCAGTGAGTTCGGCCTGGGCGCCGTGCACAACACCGTGCACCGCGCGCAGCAATTCAACGGTGTCGGGATTGTTCTTGTTCGGCATGATGCTGGAGCCGGTACAATAGCGCGCCGGCAATTTGACAAAGCCGAATTCATGCGTTGTAAACAGACTCAGGTCCCAGGCCAGACGACGCAGGTCCAGTGTGCAAGCTGCGAGTACTGACAACGCCTGCAATTCGATTTTGCCGCGGCTGTTTTGCGCGTACTGCGGGTTAACCACCAGGCGTCCAAAGCCCAATTCTTCAGCAGTTGATTGCCTTGGCAGATCCAGATTCACGCCAAAACCTGAAGCGGTACCCAGCGGTGATGCATCCATCCACTTGAGCGTCAGCGCGGCGAGTTCGGTATTATCGATAAATGCCTCGGCGTGCCCCGCCAGCCATAGACCAGCGGACGATGGCATGGCCGGTTGCAAGTGCGTGTAGCCAGCCATTGGCAGGTCACCTTCTTTTTTAGTCCTCTCTAATAAAACGCTCGCGACCTGTGTACAACTGACCTGTAACCGCTGCAGACGGTCTTTCATGTAAAGACGCAAGGCAACTGCTACCTGGTCGTTGCGGCTACGGCCGGTATGGACTTTTCCGCCAAGTTTGCCAAGCATCTCGGTCAGCCAGGCTTCAATGGCTGAATGACCATCCTCATAACGACTGTCCAGTCGCCGGGTTCCATCTGCTATTTCTTTGGCGATAACCGACAACCCGTCCTGCAACCGGGCAGACTCGTTGGCACTGAGGATGTTAATTTTCTGCAAGCCATGCACATGGGCCGCGCTGGCCTGGATATCGAATGGCAACAACTCTTTATCAAGTTCCACATCTTCACCGGCCAGAAATGCCATAATCGCCGGGTCGGTGTGTTCGCCCTTGCCATCTTTTTTCCAGATCAGATCTTTCATTGCAAGATCACCTTGAAGGCGTACCAGGCCAATTGGATTCAATCATTTTGAAAACATCATCCATGTCCACCGTTCCTGCGTGTTGATTTTCAAATTCCTGTCCGTAAATGTCTATCAGGTCCCGTAGTTGGAGGAATTCAGGGTGATGGACTTCGGCAATGCGGGCATATTGAAATTCTGAATCATCTTTTTTAACCATCAGGGCATACACGTGGATGGCTGAGCGGACACCGGCGCTAAACCCGGCCCGGTCCGCCATGCTGAAATAGCCAAAGGGTACCTCGATCTCCCCAAAGTACAGATGTTGTTTTTTGATTGCCCAACCGCGCTCTTTGAACAGAATGCCTATGGATTGCCCGTTGATGATCGCAGCGTGCTCTTTTTTGAATGCGGGCTCAATGACATCCGGGTAGGCAACCACTGCAAAAGTGCGGTTTATTCTAAAGCCATCGTGCACGCTGTACAGGCTTGAGACCCGTAACCCGTCACTGGCTTCAAGAACTTCAATCCCATAGCTGCCGAACTTCATTCGAATGCGCTCAGAGTTTCCCAGGCTCTGGGACTGTTTTGTCTCAGGAATTCCAGTGCCCTGATTTGTATTCGCAGAACAATTCACCAGCATTTACGGGGACCATATGATTGCGATACGGTACTTTACAATCAAAATGTCCTTAACTCCAATGATCCTTATGGTTTATCGAACCGGCACCTGGAGCGACACATCTTCGGGCGGCAGGCATAGTTTGTCATCGCAGGCCTGCAGCCGCAGTTTGAGCCTCAATAACGGCGCAATCGATGTATTTTCCGTCGCTGTCAGATGGGCGGCCAGTTGCACATTACCCTCGTACAGTGCTAGGGCCTCGCTTTGAAAACCGAGTGATTTGGTGATGGGTCGGGGATAGACGACGTCCCCCAGGCTCCATGCGTTTGCTTGGGGGTCTGCCTGCAAGGTGGTGGAAATCAGGTCTGCAGACAGGGTTTTGTGCGCATTGAGATGCCACCCCGGCAGGATTTCCAGCTCAAGCACAAGCACCCTGGTCTTCTGACCAGGGCCATCACCGGTCTCGACCCGGGCGCTGATTCTCACCCCGCCTTGCGCGGCATATTGCAATGCCCCAGCCTCGCCGCCGGTATGTATCTGGGCGGCGTCCAACAGATAACCATACGCCGCCGGGTATTTATTGACCGCCTGTGCAAAGGCCGCCAACAGGGCGTCGGTACGCGCTGCGCCGGTTAAATACGCCTCACTGCTGCCGGGCCGGCGCGCCAGGCGGGCCAGGGCGTGCAGAGCAACGGCATTGCCCGATGGCAGCGCGCCATCGTGTACGTCCTTGGGTCTGCCCATCACCGCTGGCGTGTCCGCTTTGCTGGTGCTCACAGCGCTCATAAAAAAGCCACCACCGGTCTCATCCCAGAAGTCACGCTGCATGCTCTCGATCAGTCTACGGGCACGCCCCAGCCAGCGCGTGTCCCGGCTCAGATCATAAAGGCTGATACAGGCGTCGGCGAGCCAGGCATAATCCTCCTGCACCCCGGGAACCGATGCCCGGCCATCGAGGCTGGCCCGGTACAGACCATCATCACCGTCACGGTGGTGTTGCCACAGAAACTGACCGGCCCTGAGCGCCGCTTCCGCATATTGTTCACCACCCGGTAGAAGACCCGCCTGGGCCAGCGCCATGATCATCATGGCGTTCCAGGCTGTGATGATTTTTTCATCGCGGCCGGGGTGCACACGCTGCTCGCGGGCGGTGTACAACTGCTGGCGTATGTGGTCCACGCGCTGTAAAAATACTTCCTCCGAAACGCCTTCATCGACCGCCAGTACATCCATCGCCGAAGATAAATACAGGATGTTCGAGTCTTCAAAATTGCCGCTGTCCGTAACGTTAAACATCCGCATGGCCAGGGCGGCGTCTTTTTCCGGCAACACGGCCCTGATCTGCGCCGGTGTCCACAGGAAAAACAGACCCTCACCGCCTTCGCTGTCGGCATCGGTGGCCGAGTAAAAGCCACCATCCGGGGCGCTCATGTCACGTAACACATAATCGAGTACCTGCCGGGCCACACGGGTGAATTCCACCTCCCCCGTGAGGCTTGCCGCATCCAGGTAAACACGCGCCAGTTGCGCCTGGTTATAAAGCATTTTTTCAAAATGCGGCACCAGCCAGTCATTATCGGTGGAATAGCGGTGGAAGCCACCGCCGATCTGGTCATAGATGCCGCCCCGGGCCATGGCCTTGAGGTCAAAGCGGATCAGCTCGGTCAGTTTCTGATCGGGGTTACGCAGGGCATAGTCAATTAAAAACAGGTAACTGGGCTCACTGGGAAACTTGGGCGCC
>CAZYVH010000105.1:4264-9183 GCA_964650905.1 uncultured Wenzhouxiangellaceae bacterium
GTCAGAAAGCTCGACATCGGCCAGCCACCCTGGCCAGCGATGAGTTGCACCCCGGTCATATAAATTTCGTCGATGTCCGGGCGCTGCTCGCGATCGACCTTGACGGAAATGAAATGGGTATTGAGAAATTCTGCAACTTCAAGTGATTCAAAACTCTCCCGCTCCATCACATGGCACCAGTGACAGGTGGAATAGCCTATGGAAAGGAAGATGGGCTTGCCCTCGGCTCTTGCCATCGCAAACGCTTCGGCACCCCATGCATGCCAGTCCACCGGGTTGTGGGCATGCTGGCGCAGATAGGGTGAGTCCTCCAGGATCAGCCTGTTGGTGTATTTGGGCAATCCGTCATCAAAGAGGTGCTCGGTGCGCGGCTTGTAACCGGTCCCCTGCGCCTGCAAACTGGCGGCGAGTTGCTCGCGTAATTGGCTTGGGTAAACCACACCAGGTGGGTCTGCGTAGAGGGAGCCGCTGGTCATTGCCATCATAAGAAGAACCTTCAATTTGCTGGTCATGACCAGATACTACCTAATCGGAGCTGATCAGGCGATCCAGAAACCTCAGGAACTGGCTCCAGACCACCCGCTGGTGGTTCTTCAGATGGTGGTGAGTTGGGGATAATTGCACAGTGCACCGTATTTCTATTTGTCGCGTACCCACACCTGCAAAAACACATTTACGCACTGCTATCAATTTTGATAGCGTTGGCAAAGACCAGAGTAGTAAAAATAATCAGAGATTCCTTCCTCATCACCCCTTCTTTAACACTTCTTGGTTATTATTTTTGAATTCTACTTTCACGTATTGGCGGCATGTTTAGTCTGATCCACGTCAAGCAACGATCATACCGCACCAACTTCACAACGTGGCATCATGGAAAAATCTGAATTGTCTATTGCTCACAACCATTGCATAAAATCAGTGGTCTTGGCTATTTCGATCAATGACTCCACGAAAGCTTTACCCTCTGTCGTAAACAACCACCCAAACCCCGCACAGTTCAACATCACCATCGCCCAAAACATTAGCTGAAACGATTTTTTCCTCGACTTGTGCCGCAGCAGCTGTTGGGCAATCAGCGCACCGGGCCAGCCGCCTGTCAGTGCCAATGTATGCAGGGTGCTTTCCTTTGTGCGCCAGCTGCCCCGCCGCGCGGCCCGTTTATCCTTTGCGTAGACAAAAAACGTGATAACACTCGCCGCCAGGTAGAGGTACAGTATTTGAATGGGCGTGCGGTATGCCGATACCGACCAGTCAACAACGAATATGTAACCAACAGCAAGCAGGATCAGGAATAAGCTGGTGGTGGGTTTTGAATGCCCGGGCAGTTTTTCACCAACCCGGGTCACCTTAACGGCGCAAGGCCGGCCCTGCTTGTCGGTGGATAGCGAATAGTGGACGATCTGGTTGATGTGGGGTAGCTGATGGTGGTTTCTGAAAGCGCGTATATGGACGAACAGCTGCTTGGCACTCGATGAAGGCGTAATAAAGCCATAGCCCTTTTCTTCATTCCAATATGTGATCTTCCCGTGGGAGCGCATGGTCGTGTTTGCGGTCTGATTATTTTCGAGGTTTTAGTTTAAAGGGCTTTGCTGTAAGACGTGACACCCAAAATATTCTCCGGGTCCTCCGTCGCGCTTAATGATCATTCCGTCTCAAGCGCCTTACCATCGATAATTTTAAGTATATACCTTGAATAACATATGGATGAAGTTGTTGAGGAACAGCAGGACGTTGCCGCGGAAACGTTTTTGCCTTGATGGCTGAAAATCAGCGCAACGGTATCCAAATCACGACCCAAACCGGCGCCTGTCGCTGGGGTGGTGAGGTCATGGACGATGATATGGCGGTTTTGGGTATGTTGCAGTTGGAGTGAAGCCTGCGCATCGTCGAGGCGCTCAATTGCGAGTCATGTACCTGGGAAAGAACCACCATGGGTGACAAACTACACTTGTAAGCGGCTCATCGGCAAGTTTACGATGACGACGGATTGGCAGACAGCACACTTGGGGTTCAGGAACAGGAGGCGACATATCTTGATTGAGGTCAGGGACTTACAAAAATCATACGGTGACTTGATGGCGGTAAACCGGGTCAGCTTTTCTGCCGGCAAGGGAACAGTCTTTGGCTTGTTGGGTCCCAACGGCGCTGGCAAATCAACCACCATCAGTTGTCTGTCCGGCTTACTCAAGCCCACCGCTGGTTCAATCAGGGTGGGTGGATTTGATATATCTTCAGATGCGGTCAAAGCCAAGGCCTGTTTAGGTATTGTTCCGCAGGAACTGGCCATCTATGAAGATCTTTCCGCCCGGGAAAACCTTGGCTTCTGGGGCGCAGCCTATGGTCTTAAAGGGGACAAATTAAAACAACGTGTTGATCAGGTACTCAATCGCATTGGCCTGACCGACCGCGCCGGCGATTTGCCAAAAGAATATTCTGGCGGCATGAAACGCCGGCTGAATTTTGGCTGCGGGTTGGTACACGAGCCCTCAATTCTGTTACTGGATGAGCCCACAGTCGGTGTTGACCCTCAATCCAGGGAGCGTTTGTTTGACCTGGTCCGGGAGGAAAAGGGCAGGGGCACGTGTGTTCTTTATACCACCCATTATATGGAAGAGGCCGAAAAGCTTTGTGATGAATTGGCCATCATCGACCATGGCAAAATCATCGCGTCAGGCACGCTCAATACGTTGCGAGCTGAGTTTGGCGGCAACGATATCATCCAGTTAACCGGGTCTTTCGACCCTGTCAGGGTGGAAGAGGCAATGACTGAATTAAACGGCGATATCCTGTCGCTGGCAACCGATGTTCTGATGATTGCCATCAAGGATGGCGCACGTAATTTGCCGGCCATACTGCGTGACATCGGTGCCACGGGTGCCGATATTTACGATACGCGTTTATCCGAACCCAACCTCGAAAGCCTGTTTTTGAAACTGACGGGTAAGGATTTGCGCGCCTGATGCGGTTTGTCTTTGTCACTGTCAGGAAGGAATTGAGGCGCCGCTTCAACGACCCGGGCGGATTGATCTCCGCCATCATGATCCCTTTTGCCGTAGGCTTTTTAATTGCTTCGGTGATGGGTGGTAGCGGTGGAGCAACGATAAAAGCGAGGCTGCTGGTTACCGACCTCGATGACAGTTTTATTAGCCAGGGCATCTTGAGTGCACTCGGTCAGGATCAGGTTGCGGATAAGATTTCGCTGGAGAAAGTCAGCCAGGATGAGGGCAGCCGGCGCATCAATGAGGGTGATGGCAGTGCACACCTGGTCATTCCGCAGGGCTTTGGCAAGGCATGGCTGGATGGAAAGGAAATTGCGCTCCAGCTCACGGTCAACCCTGCCGAATATGTCTCGCCGCGTTTAATCAGGGAAATGCTTGAGTCCTTGCTTGACCTTGGTGATTACCTGCACAAGGTATTCGGGGATGAATTGAAGATTATTTCCAACAGCCTGGGCAGTAATGCGTTGACAGGTATATCAACTGCCGATTTTTCCAGCGATATCACGGACAAAGTTTCCGGCATCGCCGACCTGCTATTTCCACCGGTCATGAAAGTGGAAGATGTGACGCCCCAGCCCGAGGGTTCGTCTATCAACATGGCACTACTGATGTTTCCGGGCATCCTGATCATGGCAGCATTTTTTGCCGCCAATGGCCAGTCATCCAATTTCTGGAAGGAAAAGGAAAAGGGCACACTTGGCCGTTGGGTGGCCAGCCCCAATACCATTTCAATATTTTGGGTCTCGCAGTGGTTCACCGCCATGGCTTTAACCGCCATCGTTACCGCCCCCATCCTGTTAATGGGTTTCTTTTACTTGAATATCGGTTTCGAAAAATACCTCGCATCTTTGGCTTGGCTGACGCTGGCAGGCCCGGTTCTTTTTGCGTTGCTGTCACTCATCCAGGTGCTGGCGCCTTCGAAAAAGGCAGGTGGAGTGATCTCGACGCTCATCATGTTTCCTTTGTTGATGGTAGGGGGCAGCTTCTTCCCGACCGAGACAATGCCCAAATTCATCGCCTCGATCGCTCAATACACGCCGAACGGTCGCGTGGTTGAACCGCTGAAGGGTTATCTCATCGGTGATTACGGTTTATCCGGTATGTTTTCAAACCTTTGGGGCATCCTGCTTGTCACCTTTTTGCTGGTGCTGCTGACAGGCCACTTATCGGCCAGGAAGGCACTGCCATGAAAGCTTACGTTAACGCAGTCGCATTGCTCGCAAAAAACGACCTGAAACTGGCCTTGAAGGATCGTTCAACCATATTGTGGCTGTTCATCATGCCGGCCGTTTTTTTCTACTTCATCGGCACGGTTACGCAGGGTGGCATGAGTTTTGTTGATAGTTCGGTCAAGCTGCTGGTGGAAAATAATGACGCTGGTTTCCTGTCGAAACATCTCGAGGCCCGGCTTGAAGAGAATCTCTTCACCGTAATCCACCCACAGGATATTCCGCCGATGAAAGAGGGTGAAAAACCCGGGAAATATCGCAGACTCATTATCCCGGCGAACTTTACCCGGCAGCTTGAGTTGGACAAGAAGGTAAGCATCTCATTTGCGGGTTTACGCAGTGGTTTGGGTAATCAATACGATTTTTTTCGTGTCCAGAAGGCGGCATTTTCAGTACTGGGTGACCTGATCGTGGTGAAATCAGGCGGGCATGCATTGTCACCTGACACCCTGGCGCGGGCCACCAGCGGTGTTCGCCCGGTGCAACTGGTGGTGACACCGGCCGGTCGGCAGATGCAGATTCCATCCGGGTTTCAGCAGGCGATACCAGGCAACCTGGTAATGTTCATACTGCTGGTTCTGTTGACTTCCGGTGCGGCCATGCTGGTCGATGACCGTGAGAAACAATTGTTAAGACGTCTGGCATCGGCACCTTTGACGCGGGGCCAGGTGGTGATGGGCAAATGGGCTGG
>CAZYVH010000106.1:0-1386 GCA_964650905.1 uncultured Wenzhouxiangellaceae bacterium
TTCAATCTGGTGGGCTCGTATCGTAACAGTGCCTTGTTCGGTAAACTTGACCGCGTTACTGACATAGTTCAGTAAAGCCTGACGGAGGCGGGTCAAGTCACCCTGCAGAGGCGAAGGCAAACTACTTTGCCTGATTACAATCCTGATGCCTTTGGATTTTGCGTTTGCCTCGTGCATCATGCTGACATCTTTCATCAAAGTTTGTAGATCGAACTGGATGGATTGAAGATCGAACCGGCCGGCTTCGATCCGGGCCAGGTCGAGAATGTCATTGATGATCAGCATCAGATGTTGTGAAGCCTTATTGATGTTATCCAGATGCGATACCTGTTCCGGAGATACCTGGGTGCGGCGCAACAAATGCGTGAAGCCGAGGATGGCATTCATCGGGGTGCGGATTTCATGGCTCATATTGGCCAAAAAAGCACTCTTTGCACGGTTGGCGGTTTCCGCATGTTCCCGTGCTTCATCCAGCTCCCCGGTGCGTTTATCCACCAGTTCCATGAGGTGGTGGCGGTGTAGTTCGAGTTCAGTATCCAATTGCTTCTGGTTGGTGATATCGTGCAGTGACAGAACCGCGCCCAGCGGTTTTTCATTTGCATCTCTCATTCGTCGTGCGTTGCACAGCCAGGTGCGGGGTTCCCCATGCCCGGGTATTTCGACAAGCTCTTGTTGGTCTACACGCTCGCCGTTGAGAACCCGCATCAAGGGTGTACGCTCCAGTGCCAGGGGTGTGCTGCCGTCCGCCTCGTAAAGTTTGAGCTGGCCGGACCACACGTTTAAGGGGATCGGCGTTGGGGGCAGTTCTTGTTGTTCACGCAGGCTGCGATTGGCAAATGTCAGATTACCTTCCGTGTCACAGGTTGCGATACCCTCTGAAACACACTCCAGAAGAGCCTCCTGGAGTACCCGCCTGGATTCCAGTTGTTGTTGTGCCTGCTCCTGTTCGGTGATGTCACGGCCGGCGACGACAAAGCCCGCCACCTGCCCATCCGCTCCACGGTATGGGCTGTAGACGATATCCATATAGGTTTTGCCACTGCGGGGAAAGTCGAACCAGTCACGGTAGCGAACCTTCTCCCCGGCAAGGCAATGTCTCGCATTGGGTTCGATGACGGTTTTGAAAAACTCATGGCCAAAAATTTCCGGTACCTGATGACCCAGTAATTCATCCCGGGTTTTGTCAAATGCCGCCAGGTAGGCGTCATTGGCAGCCAGGTAGGAAAATTTCCGGTCCAACAGCGCCAGCATGTCGGTACTGGCAAAGACAATAGTTTGGAATTGCAGTAACTGTTCCTGTGCCTGTCGGCGTTGGTCAATTTCAGCCTTCAACTCCAGGTTCGCCAGTTCGGAGCGTTTTCGCTGTTGTCTGAAGGCCTGGGCCAG
>CAZYVH010000106.1:1486-8277 GCA_964650905.1 uncultured Wenzhouxiangellaceae bacterium
TAAAAAAAAGCTCGTCCAGACCCAGGTCAGGACCCCCCAGGTGTTCAACCAGGGTCAGCAGACCGGTCGCCAGCACCACACCGCCAGAAACCGTGCTTATGACATGGCGGCCCCGACTCGCGGCAAGCAAACCCAAACCACTCAGTAAAAACCCCAGCGCGGTGTTAAATTGCATCGGTGCAAAATCAGAGAACACCCTGATCAGGGACGTGTTGTGTGTGTACCAGCCTGCCATGACCACAGCCCCGAGCAGAGTCACACCCAACGCGCATATGAGCGCGAGTGTCTGCGGTAACCTGGAAGATCGCTCTGGGAAATTTTGTTTGTACGAGGTCATGACGGGGCAAACACGCCCCGGACGCTCAGACAGATTGAGTTTCCATTTCTTGTTATTGCATGCATATTCCAAACCCTGCGTTAATTCAGAATAAAGATCGCATAATGCATGTGCCGGTTCTGGCTCAGCGTAAACACGAGTAAACGCGCCAGGGTCTGATTCACATCCTTGTGTAGCCGGGGAGAATATTGCCCCGGCAACATAGATCCTGAAGCAGGTCAAAGATGCGCTTATTTGGCTAATTAATCAACTGTTAAAATTGACATAGATTGTTTGACTCAGTCTTTTGCACGTTCAACCAGTGTCAGGATGTCATAAATAGCGACACTTTCATCGTGCTGGTTCTTGACCTCGACATCCCAGACCACGACACCCGTGGCGCGGTCTTCGTCCGGGCGTCTGGCCTTTTTGATCTTCTGCTTGGCGGTCAGACGTACCTGGATCGTGTCACCGATAGCGACCGGTTCGACAAAGCGCAGGTTTTCCAGACCGTAGTTGGCCAGAACCGGGCCGGGTGCCGGGTCGACGAACATGCCCGCAGCAGCCGAGATAACAAAATAGCCGTGCGCTACGCGTTTGCCGAACAGCGAGTCTTTGGCTGCGATCTCATCGAAATGAGCATAAAAGTGGTCACCGGAGATACAACCGAAATTAACGACGTCGGCCTCGGTCACGGTGCGCCGGTGGGTGAACAGTGTCTCGCCGATCTGCAGTTCGTCAAAGGTTTTTCTGAACGGATGCACCGGCCCGGTCAGGGGTGTTGAGCCGGTGGTGAACTGGCGCGTGATCGCGGTCAGGGTATCGGGTGAACCCTGGATGGCGGTGCGTTGCATATAGTGCTTGATGGCGCGGCTGCCACCGAGTTCCTCACCGCCACCGGCACGGCCGGGGCCGCCGTGGACCAGTGGTGCCAGTGGTGAGCCATGACCCGTGGATTCTTTCGCGCAATCACTGTTGAGTACGAGGATGCGGCCGTGCCAGGGAGCCGTTCCCAATACGATCCTGGCGGCCTCATCATTGTTGGCAGTGACCAATGATCCTACCAGGCTGCCGCAGCCCATTCGGGCCAGTTCGATGGCCTCATCTTCATCGCTGTACGGCATGACGGTGCTGACCGGTCCGAAGGCCTCCACCGAGTGGACCGTATCATTGCTCAGCGGTTTGTCACAGTAGAGCAGGGTGGCCGGGAAAAATGCGCCCTTCTCGCGGTCTGCACCGAGCACGTTAAAATCCCGTGTGCCGCCGTGTACGACCTCGTTGTCTTGTGCCAGGGTGCAGACAGCCTGCCAGACATCTTCAACCTGATCCGGGCCAACCAGCGAACCCATTCTGACGCCTTTGACCGCCGGGTCGCCCACAGGTGTTTTTTGCAGACGTTTGCTGAGCGCTTCGATGACTGCCCCGACATGAGTTCGTGGCACGATGGCACGCCGGATGGCGGTACATTTCTGGCCGGCCTTGACCGTGACTTCCTGCGTGACGCCCTTGATGAACAGGTCGAATTCAGGTGTTCCCGGTGCGGCGCCGGCACCCAGTATCGAGCAATTGAGCGAGTCGGCCTCCATATTAAAGGGAATACTGCTGGCGATGATGTTGGGATGGCTTTTGAGCATGCGCCCGGTAGTGGCGGAGCCGGTAAACGTGACGCTGTCCTGCTCTGTCAGGTGGTCAAAGATATCCCCTGTACGGCCACATATCAGTTGTAATGCCCCTTCCGGCAAAATACCGGAGGCAATGATCTCCCTGACCATGGCCTCGGTCAGGTAAGCCGTCACGGTGGCCGGTTTGACGATGGCCGGAACACCGGCGATCAGGCTCGGTGCGATTTTCTCCAGCATACCCCAGCAGGGGAAGTTGAAGGCGTTGATGTGCAGGGAAACACCGTGTTTGGCGGTCAGGATATGCCTGCCCAGGAAACTGCCTTTGGCCGACAATTGCTCGATATTTCCCTCGACTGCAAAGGTCTCGTTGGGTAGTTCACGCCGGGCGATACCGGAATAGGCAAATACCGTGCCGATGCCGCCTTCTATATCCACCCAACTATCGGGGCGGGTAGCCCCGGTCATGGCGGATATGGCGTAAAACGCTTCTTTTTTATCCAGCAGGTACCTTGCCAGAGCCTTGAGCATATTGGCACGCTCGTGGATGGTCAATTGCCGCAGCGCGGCGCCACCGGTGTTGCGACCGTAATCCAGCATATCGGCAAAATCCAGACCCTGGCTGCTGACCCAACCTATGGATGCGCCATTGATGGCGTTGCGCACTTCCACGCCCTCATCGGTCCCGGGCGTCCAGGCGCCACATGCATAACTTTCAATTTTCATTCAGATTCTCCGCAATGCCGTGCAATATTTCGGTTCGATCAGGACCAGTTTTCCAGCGTGTCGACCAGTTCCGTCAAAAACGCATTGGTCTGGTGACCATCCACCACGCGGTGGTCGACGGTCAGGCTTACATAGCACATTGGCCGGATGGAAATTGTGTCCTGACCATCAATTTCCCTTATTTTGATGCGTTTTTCAATCTTTCCGACACCGAGGATGGCCGACTGGGGCTGATTGATGATGATCGGGGCCGCCAGCAGGCTGCCGGAGACACCGTGGTTGGAGATGGTAAAGGTGCCGCCACGTACATCTTCGGGCTTGAGTTGCCTGTCACGGGCACGTGTGGTCAGGTCGGCCAGTTCTGCCGCGATCTCCGCCAGGTCCATGCCCTGTGCATCATGCAGGACCGGCACGATCAAGCCCCCATCGCCCAGGGCCGTGCCGATACCGATATTGATGTGTTCGAAAATCTCCAGGTGGTCGGTAAACCAGCGGCTGTTCACTTGCGGCACTTTTTGGATGGCGTTGACGCTGGCGGCGATGAAATAGACCGTCAGCGTCAGCGGGGTTCCACGTCTGGCGAAACTCTCCCTGTTGGCCTTTCGATGGCGCATCACGGCTGAAAGATCCACCTCGAAAACTGCGGTGACATGGGGTGCGGTGTGCAGCAAGCTGGTGACCATATTGTCTGCAATCCGCTTACGCATTTTGTCGTGCGGGATGATTTCTGAGCCTTTGGCAGAAGCTGTCGCAGAGGTTGTTGCCGCCGCTTGAGCGGATGTTGTGGACTGGCCGGCAGTCACCGCTTTG
This sequence comes from uncultured Wenzhouxiangellaceae bacterium, assembly GCA_964650905.1. Lineage (GTDB taxonomy): Bacteria > Pseudomonadota > Gammaproteobacteria > Xanthomonadales > SZUA-36 > SZUA-36. Next base: position 4,958 of record CAZYVH010000106.1, read on the forward strand.
CTGGGGGGTATCAGCCTCTCGATGTCCCCGAGTGTTATCCTGCCACCACGGCCGCTTCCGCATAGCCCAGCGATATCAAGCTTGTGTTGCATGACGCGCTGGCGGACCGCCGGGCTGAGGCGGGTGTTGTGGGTATCCAGGGTCGCGGAACTTTTTGATACTGAATCTTTTAATTTTTGATCCGCAGTGGGTTGGCTGCCTGCCGCTTCAGCGCCTGTTTGAGAGCAGTCAAGGGTGGCGAGCAGCTCACCCGGTTTGACGGCCTGGTTCTCGCCGATAAGGATTTTGCTCAGGCGCCCGGCCCGGGGAGTCGCGACCTCGACGACCACCTTGTCGGTTTCAATTTCAACGATCGGCTCATGCGCTGCAACCACCGCGCCGGCCTGCACCAGCCAGCGGGCAACACTGGCCTCGGTGCCTTCCTGTTGGTCATCGGGAAAGCGGATTTCAAGCGGTGGGGACATTAAAATCCAATCAGTTTGTGCATGGCATCGACAATGTCCCCGACCGTTGGCACAACCGCGTTCATCAAACCCGGGTTGTGCGGGTTGGGTACGTCTGGCATGGCCAGGCGGCATGGTGGCGCATCAAGTTCCATAAAGACATTGTCAGTGATAGAGGCGATTATTTCTGCCCCAAACCCGGCAGTTATATTGTCTTCATGGACCAGCAGGCAGCGGTGGGTACGTAACACTGAGGCCAGTACAGCATCCTTGTCCCAGGGCGAAAGTGTGCGCAGGTCGATAACGTCAATATCACCACCGAGTTGATCTGCCGCCTGTTCACAGCGTGGCACCATTGCACCCCAGGTAATGACCGTCAGCTTGTTTCCCTGGCGCACGTTGCGGGCCGTACCGAAAGGGATGACATAATCATTACCCGGCCATGGCCGTCTGGCCCAGGCACTGTCAAGCATGGAACGGTGTTCGAAGAAAATCGTCGGGTTGTTGTCACGCAGGGCACTGCGCAACAGACCCACTGCGTCCTCGGCATTGGATGGCATGGCCAGTTGCCAGCCGACGGAATGCAGCCATTTCACCTCGCCGGACTGGCTGTGCCAGGGGTCGCCAACTTTGAAAAACCCGCCGGGGATACGCACGACCATTGGTGCTGCAAACCGGTTGGCGGTGCGCCAGCGCATCGTGCCGCAATCGTTCAATTGTTCTTCAGCGGGGTCTGCATATTTACGAAACTGTATTTCTGGCACCGGCATCAGACCAGCGACCGCCATTCCCACCGCACGACCGATAATGCCTTCTTCGGAAAGACTGGTATCAAAAACACGTTGTTCGCCGTATTTTTCCTGTAATCCCAGTGTTGCGGCGTGTACACCACCTTTGGGCCCAACGTCCTCCCCGAATACGAGCAATTTTGGGTTGTCGGCCAGTTCGACATCCAGGGTACGGCGGATGGCGGTGAGCATATTGATACGCTCGCCCTGGGCGTGGACCCTGGTCGTTGTGGCCGGGAATGTATGTCCATCTGTCCACAGCCCACCCTGTTGTTGCAGGATGGGTTGTTTGCGCGTATTGGTTTCGCTGAACACAAAACGCTGGATTTCGTGCGGATCGGGTTGCGAACGCTGGCGGACCCTGCTGAGTGCGGCCCTGACATCCTCGTTGGCCCTGTTTGTCGTCTGGCACCACTCGGCGGTGCTCATCAGCCCCGTTTCTGTGACAAAGGCCTTTAAGCGGGGTAGCGGGTCACGGGATTCTTCAGCAGCGAGACGCTGTGCGCTCTTGTACGTTTGCGTATCCTGTCCGGAATGGCCGCTCAAGCGCGGAACACTCAGACGCACCAGTGCTGGTCCGTGGCCCTGGCGGGCGTGCCGTACGCCACGTGACAGATAACTTGCGGCCTGGCGTGGGTCACAACCATCACCATCGAGTATGAACAGGTTCTCGAATGAGGCCAGGTTTTTTGCAATATTGCCACCTGGTGTCTGCGTCGCGGATGGGACAGATATACCGTAGCCATTGTCTTCGATATAAAAAAGTATGGGCAGTTGGCGGGTGGTGGCGTTATTGAGGGCCGCCCAGAACCCACTGGTTGCGGTGGATGCATCGCCACCGAGCGCGACGCCGATGGCACCCCTGACAGGGTCCAGCCCTAATGCATCACGCTTGTAGAGGATCGCTTCGGCCCAGCCTGAAATAGGCGTGTACTGTGCCCCCACGGCACCACTCATGGGTAGAAAAGTGGGTTTGTCATTTTTCGCGGGCAGGTTGAAAACCACACCGATGTCGCGCCCGTCGCTCATGCCACCGGCGCGCATCATCGAACCTGACAGTGCGTCATCAATATCCAGGCCCAGGCCCAGCACGAATGGCCGTGAGCGGTAATATCCGCTGGCGGCGTCCTGCGGATGGTTCAGCAGCATGGCAAGGATGGTCTGCGCCATATCGTGACCGCGGGCGGAAAACTGGTAAATGACTTCACCCCTATTTAACAGCTCTGACTCTTCCAGGTCGTCCATGGCACGCGACAGCAGGGTCAGGTAAGCAATCTGCGGCCAGTCCAGCTCTGTGATACCGCCGAGCCGTGATGGGGCAGGGTGGTTGATCGGTGAAACACTGTGCATCGCTAATCTTTCCGGAATGAGAATTGTTTACAAAATTATATACCTTTTCTTTGGGTATTTAATTTCGTTTAGATTACAAATATCAACTAATAAGGGTATAATATTCCAATAAAATAAGTAAACTATCATTAAAATTGCTATGGATATTGATAAAATAGATGTTGCTGTCCTTGAAGCCATGCAAAAAGATGGCCGTATTTCCAACCGGGACCTTGCCAGAAAGGTCGCATTGTCACCCTCACCCTGCTGGCGAAGATTGCGCAACCTGGAAGAAGAAGGGGTTATCAGCCATTACGCGGCCGTGCTTGATCGCCAAAAGGTCAGCTTGCCGATACTGGGGTTTGCGCATATCACATTGCACGATCACAAACCCAAAACAGTAAAAAAGTTTGATGATGCTATCATGGGCGCGCCACAGGTGCTGGAATGCCACGCGACCAGCGGTGAGCACGATTACATGCTCAAAGTGGTTGCCAGGGACATGGCGTCCTATCAGGATTTTCTCAGTAATGACCTGCTGACCATTGGTGTGGTACGCACGGTCAATACCAGTTTTGTGCTAAAACAGCAAAAGAACACCACGGTGCTGCCGTTGGAGCAGTTGGCGTAAGGTGGATATGAATGTCCACCTTTGGTACACCAAGATGGATTCCGGATCGCGCTGCGCTTGTCCGGAACGACGGAAAGATGGATTCCGGATCGCGCTGCGCTTGTCCGGAACGACGGAGGTTTTCGTCAT
>CAZYVH010000107.1:0-3196 GCA_964650905.1 uncultured Wenzhouxiangellaceae bacterium
CCGGGTATCAGCAAAAATCCCGTGAGCGGGTTTCAAGGCCTTTGGTCAATTCCCCAAAATCGTATAGCTGCCGGGCGATCAGGTGCCAGACCTCACCATCGCTTTCCATAACCCCGTCCACGGCGATCAATGATGCTGTGAGGATGATGTGGCGCTGGTGCTCCCACAGACGTTGCCAGACCACCACGTTGACGCACCCGGTTTCGTCCTCCAGGGTCAGGAAAATGGTGCCATTGGCGGTCATGGGTCGTTGTCGCATTGTGATCAGGCCACAGGCGCGCGCACGGCTGCCATGTGTTAACTGCATCAGTTGTTGCGCGGTCCTGACCCGTCGCTGCCGCAGGATTTCACGCACCAGGGCGACAGGGTGACGACCCAGTGTCAGCCCGGTGGCAGCGTAGTCTGCCTTGAGGTCATCGTTTTCCGAGGCCGGGCGGATCACAACTGCTTCATCTTCGCGTGCAACACCACGGAGCAGGTCCGATGGCTGTTTTTCCGCTGCCGCCACCTGCCAGCGGGCACGGTGGCGGTGACCGGCAATACCCCTGAGCGCTGCAGCTTCCGCCAAGGCAGCCAACTCACGGCGGTTCAATTGCGCGCGGTTGCAAAGATCCTGTACCCCACTGAAGGCTTGCCGGCCACGTGCCGGGCCGATGCGTTCGGCGGCCGCCTGCCCCAGGCCTTTGACCATGCGCAGACCGAGACGCAACTGCGGGCTGTTATGCCGGTCACGCGCCAGTGTGCAATCCCAGTCGCTGAAACGGATATCCACCGGTAATACCGTGACCCCGTGGCGACGGGCATCCTGCACCAACTGGGCCGGTTGATAAAAACCCATGGGTTGGGAATTGAGCAGGGCACAGGTGAAAGCGGCGTGGTGATGACGCTTCAGCCACGAGGAAACATAAACCAGCAATGCAAAGCTGGCGGCGTGTGATTCCGGAAAGCCGTACTCCCCGAAACCCCTTATCTGTGCAAAAATCTGCTCGGCAAAAGCCAGTTCATAGCCACGCTCGAGCATGCCGTCGACCAGTCGTTGGTGCATATGCCCCATACCGCCACGGCGTGCCCAGGCGGCCATCGAACGACGCAGCATGTCGGCCTCGGAGCCACTGAAACCAGCCGCAGCCATGGCGATCTGCATGACCTGCTCCTGGAAAATCGGTACACCCAGGGTGCGTTGCAGCACCTTGCGCAGGGCATCCGACGGGTAGTTGACCACTTCAAGACCACGCCTGCGTTGCAGGTAAGGATGTACCATATTGCCCTGTATGGGGCCTGGTCTGACGATCGCCACCTCGATCACCAGGTCATAAAAACAGACGGGTTTGAGCCGTGGCAGCATGGCCATCTGCGCGCGTGACTCGATCTGGAACACGCCGATGGTGTCGGCCTGCTGGATCATTTGATAGGTCTGCGGGTCTTCGGCCGGTATATCGGCAAGTCCCATATCATAACCATGAAAATCATTCACCAGGTCAAGACAGCGGTGGATGGCACTGAGCATACCCAGCGCCAGGCAATCCACTTTCAGCAGACCCAGGGTTTCCAGATCGTCCTTGTCCCACTGGATAATGGTCCGTTCTGCCATCGTGGCATTTTCGACCGGCACCAGTTCAGCCAGACTGTTTTCCGAGATCACAAAACCGCCCACGTGCTGTGACAGGTGACGTGGAAAACCGACCAGGCTTTGCACCAGGTGCAGCAGTTGCCGTACTTTCAGGTTGTCGGCTGCAAAACCCTGTTCGGTGAGCCGTTGGGTAAAACGCTCCGGCTCATCCCACCACGATATGTTACGCGCCAGTTGCCCGACCTGTGCCGGACTAAAACCCAGCGCCTTACCAACATCACGCATCGCGCTGCGTGGCCGGTAGCTGATGACCGTCGCGGTCAGTGCGGCCCGCTCACGGCCATATTTGCGGTAGATGTACTGGATGACCTCTTCGCGGCGTTCGTGTTCGAAATCGACATCGATGTCCGGTGGTTCATCACGTTCGCGTGAAATAAAGCGTTCAAAAAGCATATTCATACGCGCCGGGTCCACCTCGGTGATACCCAGGCAGTAACAGACGGCGGAATTGGCGGCGGAACCGCGTCCCTGACAAAGGATGTCGCGGCCGCGGGCAAACTGGACGATGTCGTGCACGGTCAGGAAGTAGGACTCGTAGTCAAGCTCCGCAATCAATTCCAGCTCACGCTCGATCTGTTGCCGCAGGTCCGTACCGATGCCTTCCGGCCAGCGCTGGCGGATACCGGCTTCGGTCAACTCGCGCAAGTGTGCGCTGCTGCTGACCCCCTGCGGTACAACTTCGCGCGGGTAGCGGTAACGCAACTGATCCAGCCGGAAGTTGCAGCGCTCGGCGATACGCATGGTCTCATCCAGCAATTCCCGGCGGTAAAGTGTGGCAAGACGCTGGATATCGCGTAAATGCCGCTCACCGCAGGGCAGGGCACGGTAACCCAATTCCGGCAGTGTGCAGCCGTGGCGGATAGCTGCCAGCACGTCGTGCAACATACGCCGCGGACGTGTATGCATCTGCACATCACCACAGGCGGTCAGCGGTAACCCGGCAGCCCGGGCAATAGCGGCCAACCGCGCCATGCGGGCCTTGTCATCCGGACCGAGGCCGAGATGCACCGCCAGCCAGCTACGCGCCGGAAAATGGGATGCCACCCAGTGCGCGGTCAGCAGGTCGTTTTGTGGCGAGCAGTCTGTATCGATCGGTAGCCACAGCGCCAGGCAATGGTCGAGGTGGTGTTCAAAGGCACTGGCGGGTAGGCTGTAACTGCCCTTGGGTGCGTTGCACCGCCCCCGGGTAATCAGGCTGCACAGTTGCGTGTAGCCCTTCTTATCCATGGCCAGCAGCACCAGCCTTGAACCGTTTTCCAGCCTGAACGCACTGCCCGTGATGAGCGCAATGGCTTGTCCACGCTGCTGACAGCGCCGGGCTTCTTCATAGGCACGCACGCACCCGGCCAGTGAGCACTCATCGGTCAGTGCGATCGCCGTGTAGCCGAGTTCCGCCGCACGTGCGATGAGTTCCTGCGGGTGTGAGGCACCTTCAAGGAATGTGAAATTGCTGGTGCAGATCAATTCTGCGTAGTGAGTGGTTTCGTGGTTGGTCATAATACTGTATATATGTACATCTATGACGGGGTCAGAGTCAAGTGCCAGAGTAAAAGCGTCTATTTCCAG
>CAZYVH010000107.1:3296-8145 GCA_964650905.1 uncultured Wenzhouxiangellaceae bacterium
GTACATCTATGACGGGGTCAGAGTCAAGTGCCAGAGTAAAAGCGTCTATTTCCAGCTATGACGGGGTCAGAGTCGAGTGCCTGAGTAAAAGCGTCTATTTCCAGCTATGACGGGGTCAGAGTCGAGTGCCTGAGTAAAAGCGTCTATTTCCAGGCCTGAATTTCGTGAGCTTACTCTGGCACTCGACTCTGACCCCAATTCTTTTAGCTTACTCTGGCACTTGACTCTGACCCCCATCATCATTTTGCGGTACAATCACCATTGCGTCATGTGTGACCCGCTTTAGCTGAACCGACCTGTCAGGGCGGTTACCGGAGCGGGGAACGCTAAATTTAAATAATCAGGACTTGATCCGCGGAGGACAGGTACCAACATGGTTAACTATGCTATTTTGGGTGGCGGCAGGCTTGCACGTCACTTCTCGGAATATTTCCGTTTACTGGACATTCCTCACACTCGCTGGGCGCGTGCGGGTTCATTGCTCTGTAACCGCTTCGATCTTCCTGATGCGGGAGCGCGTCTGAAGGCCGTCATCAACAATGCAGACCGTGTGTTGTTGCTGGTCTCGGACAGCGCCATCGGTGTATTGCTGAAACAATATCCATTTTTGCATGACAAACAGCTGATCCATTGCAGCGGGGCTTTGAGTTTTCCCGGTGTCGCCGGTGCGCACCCGTTGATGACCTTTGCCGATGCGCTTTATGATCTCGATCGCTACCGCTCGGTCACCTTCATGGTCGAAGCCGGTCACGATTTCGGGGATCTGTTTCCCGGTCTGTCGAATCCACACTGTGCTGTCAACGTTGAGGACAAGGCCCGTTACCACGCGCTGTGCGTGATGGCCGGCAATTTTGCGCAACTGCTGTGGAAAGGGGTGTCTGATGACATGGCACAGCAACTGCATTTACCCCCAGAAACATTGCATGCCTATTTACAGCAGGTCACGGCCAATTTTATCTGCGCCCCGTCAACTGCCCTGACCGGACCGCTGGTACGCGGTGATGAGCAGACCATCGCACGCAACCTGCTGGCCCTTGAGGGTGATCCGCTTAAGACCCTGTACCAGGCTTTTGTAGATTATTATGAGGCCGCTCACCCGGTGCCAGCCAGTAAGAAGCTGGCAAGATGAACACGCTGGATTTTCTGGGCTATAAGCAAAAGGGCGAAAAAATCGTCGTGCTGACCTGTTATGACTATACCTCGGCGTGTATCTTGCAGGCATCCGATGTCGATGTCATCCTGGTTGGTGACAGTGCCGCGATGGTTATGCACGGTCATAGCACGACGCTGCCGGCGGATATCGATATGATGTGCCGCCACGTCGAAAGCGTGGCGCGTGGCGCAAAAGATAAATTCATCATCGGCGACATGCCGTTTTTGTCATTTCGACAATCACTGGCCGATACCATGCGGGCGGTTGAACGCCTGATGAAGGCCGGTGCCCATGCGGTTAAGCTGGAAGGTATCGATGGCAACGAAGAGACCATCGATCATATCGTCAAATCCGGTGTACCAGTCATGGGACACGTGGGACTGACACCACAGTCCGTCAACCAACTGGGTGGTTATCATGTGCAGGGTCGCGGCGATGACGCGGCCAAAGCCTTGAAGGCAGCGTCACTGGCCTGCGAGCAGGCCGGGTGTTTCTCACTGGTGCTGGAATGTGTGCCCGATCCGCTGGCCGCTGACATCAGCACGTCACTGCTCATACCAACCATTGGTATCGGCGCGGGTGTGCACACCGATGGTCAGGTATTGGTGATGCAAGACCTGCTGGGTATGAATACCGATTTCAAGCCGAAATTTGTACGTCGCTATCTCGATGGTAGCCAGTTGTTGCTGGAGGCTTTTAATCGCTACAGCGACGACGTCAAAAGCGGCCGTTTCCCAGGGGCAGGGGAGAGTTTCAGCGTGTGAAGACATTCACCTCAATGACCAGGTGGCAGGTTTTCAGACAAGACCTGTCAGCAACCCCGATCGGTTTTGTACCAACCATGGGCGCACTGCACCGGGGGCACCTGTCGCTGGTCGAGACGAGTGTCAGGGACAACGCGTTCACGGTCGTCAGCGTGTTTGTCAATCCCACTCAGTTCGATGAAAAGACCGACCTTGCGGCCTACCCGAAAGACATCGATGCAGATATTGGACAACTTGAAAAAGCCGGCGTGGATGTGGTGCTGTTACCCGATGCGGCGCAAATCTATGTCGATCATTACCGTTTCAAAGTGAGTGAGAATGATTTTAGCCGGCGTCTGTGTGGGGCCCACCGCCGGGGTCACTTCGATGGCGTACTGACGGTCGTGATGCGTTTGCTGAACCTGGTGCGGGCCAACAACGCCTATTTTGGTGAGAAGGATTACCAGCAATTACAGTTGATCCGCGACATGGTTGAAGCCTTTTTCATGCCAGTCAGGATCAGAGCCTGTGCAACGGTGCGCGAGAAGGATGGTTTGGCCATGAGTTCCCGCAACCGGCACCTGGATGCAGAACAAAGGAAAATCGCACCGGGGCTTTATGCTGCCTTGAGGCGATCTCACTCGGTGGCTGAAGCGCGGCAGGTGCTGAGTGAAAAGGGTTTCGTGGTGGATTATGTTGAAGATCATGATGGGCGGCGCCTGGCGGCGGCAAGACTCGGCGATACGAGGTTGATCGATAATGTCCCGCTCTGAAAAAAAGCCCATCAATATTCCCGGCAATATCCGCCTAAACATTCTATTGCTGATGTCCGGCTCGATCGCCTGCGCCAAGGCCTCTATATTAATTTCAGAATGGTATAAACGTGGCCACAGGATCAGGGTGGTCTGCACGCGCAGCGTGGCCGAATTCACCGGTCCGGCAACCCTGCAGGGTCTTGGAGCGGAGAGCGTGTTGGATAATGTCTTTGCGCCCGGTCAGGCCATGCAGCATATTGAGCTGGGTAAGTGGGCAGATGTTATCATCGCAGCACCGGCTACCTCCAACCTGATCAATAAACTGGCCACCGGTATTGCCGATGACGCGGTCACGACCGTGTGGCAGGCTGCCTACGGGCAGGGGAAACCGATGTTGATGGCACCGGCCATGAATACCCGTATGTGGCGCTACCCGGCGACTCAAAATAGTGTACAAAAGCTGCAGCAATGGGGGATTCACGTGTTGCCGGTCGCCAGCGGTGAACTGGCTTGTGGCGAGACCGGTGAAGGTCGTCTGCTGGAGCCCGTTGAAATACTGCAACACGTGGATCGTTTGCTGGAATTTGGCCGGTTGGAACCAAAACGTGCAGACGGTGGGTTGAGTATCCTGGTGACCGCAGGTGGCACCCGCGAGCCAATCGACTCGGTACGTTATATCGGCAACCTTAGCTCCGGCCGCAGCGCCGCGCAGTTGACCGATGAGCTGACGGCAGCGGGGAATAGCGTCACCTGGCTGGGGGCGGAAGATGCACTGATGCCATTGCAGTGTGACACTATCCAGCGCTTTTCCAGTTTTGCAGACCTCGCGCAAGCCCTGCAGGATTTGTTGGCTAAAAAGCATTTTGACGTGGTCATACATGCCGCCGCTGTCAGTGATTTCAGCGTCGCAAAAATAGCTACGGCTAACGATGGGGTGCTTGAGAACCCGGCCGGTAAACTGCCGTCAGACACAGACCTGGTGCTGCATCTAAAGCGTAACTCGAAATTGCTGACCAAATTGAAAGGCTGGTCGGTCAATCCCGAGGTGCGAGTGATCGGTTTTAAGTTAACCAACACCGATGACAGCCAAAAACAACTGGCCGCGGTCAGAAAACAATTTGCAGCATCCAACGTGGACGCCGTCGTACATAACGACCTGACTGAGATCACGGTGTCGGCTCATCCGTTCAGCCTTCATGTGCCCGAGCAAAAGCCGGTGCGCTGTGCCGATACCCGGAACCTTGCGCGGTCCATCAATGCCTTGCTGGAGACCACTTGATGAAACTTTGCCTGGACGTGGGTAACAGCCACATATATGGAGGGGTCTACACCGCCAGGGAGTCCCTGCTGACTTTCCGCAAGGCTTCCACGATGGGCTCATCATCGGATGAATACGGTTTGTTCTTTCGTTCGGTATTACGTGAAAATGGTCTGGAGTCAGGCAATATCAGGCAGATTGCCCTGTGCAGCGTGGTACCGGAAATGGTCTATGCGATCTCGGCCGCCTGTCAGAAATATTTCGATATCCAGCCCTTTATTCTGCAGGCCGGGGTGAAAACCGGTTTAAAAATCCAGTACCGGAACCCGCTGGAAGTCGGCACTGACCGTATCGCCAACGCGATGGCTGTGATCGACATGTTCCCTGCTGAAAATCTGGTGATCGTTGACCTTGGGACCGCGACCACCCTGTGTGCAGTTGGCAAGGAGCGCACCTACCGTGGCGGGGTCATCCTGCCCGGGCTGAAAATGTCCATGCAGGCGCTGGAAAGCGGCACTTCAAAACTGGGTTCGGTTGAAATCCGGCGTAAAAAAGTCTGCCTGGGGCGTACCACTGTGGGCAGTATCCAGTCGGGTCTGTATTTTGGGCACCTGGGTGCATTGCAGGACATCATCCAACGCATCGGTGCAGAGGAATTCGAGGGTCAGCGGCCCCGGGTCGTCGCCACCGGCGGGTTTGCCACGCTGTTTGAGGAGACCGGAGTATTTGACCGGGTGGTGCCGGACCTGGTGCTGCAGGGTCTGCTGGTGGCACTCAAACTAAACATGGGGTGATGGGGGTGTGAAAGATATCTCCCTTCCGCTTAATTTCGGTCCCGAAATACGATACATGCTTGCACACACACCACCATAGCAATGATAATAAAGATTGACCGGGGTCAGATTCAAATGTATTCGGCTGTGTGTGATTTACAGTTACT
>CAZYVH010000108.1:0-6068 GCA_964650905.1 uncultured Wenzhouxiangellaceae bacterium
CCAGCCCGGCGTCCAGTCACACCTGTCCAGCGTCATCATCCAGGATACTGGTGAAGTATGCAGGTTAACCGACCACCCCGACAATAGGAACATCAGGTGGAGTGAATAGCTGCATGCCGCGCAACCGCATCTGATCGATTCCAGGCGCTTGCACTAATTTGGTGCAGATTTACTGTCAGATGTATTCCTTTCAGAGGCTTTAGCCTGCAACAGTGGTGTTTGCCGGCCTGGCCTGATTCTTGCATTTATCGATGGACGACACTGCCAGGAACGTGCAACTGCGAGGAACCAACCATGCGTCTGATTACAGCCATCATCAAACCCTTCAAGCTCGAAGATGTGCGTGAAGCCCTGTCACAAGTGGGGGTGAGCGGTCTGACGGTGACCGAGGTCAAAGGCTTTGGCCGGCAAAAAGGCCATACCGAATTGTACCGCGGCGCCGAATACAGTGTCGACTTCCTACCCAAGATCCGGATTGAAACCGCCGTCGGTGAGGACCTCGCCGAACGCGTCATTGACACCATCGTACGCACGGCGGCGACCGGCAAGGTCGGTGATGGCAAGGTTTTCGTACAAAAACTTGAAGATGTCGTTCGCATCCGCACCGGCGAGACCGGCATCAACGCGATCTGACAAGGAGGAGGCAAGCTACCATGAAACCAATCAATCGAAGCTATATCCCTGGCGCTGCAATTCTGTTGGCCTGTCTGCCCGGCCCGGTGTTTGCCGGGACCGAGATGAATTCCGGCGATACAGCGTGGATGCTGACCGCCACAGCACTGGTGCTGTTCATGACCATTCCGGGTCTTTCACTGTTTTACGCGGGCATGGTCCGCGCCAAGAACGCTCTTTCGGTGATGATGCAGTGTTTTGCCATAACCTGTATGGTCACCGTGCTGTGGACGGTTTATCTCTACAGCGTGGCCTTCGGGGATGATGTCGGCGGATTGGTCGGGAACCTGGGCAAGGCCTTCCTGTGGGGTGTCGGTGTGGATACCTTGTCAGGCTCGATCCCGGAAACCGTGTTCTCCATGTTCCAGTTGACCTTCGCCATCATCACGCCTGCGCTGATTGTGGGCGCTTTCGCCGAGCGTATGAAATTCTCTGCCATGCTGCTGTTCATGGCCCTGTGGGTGACCCTGGTCTATGCACCGGTCGCACACTGGGTCTGGGGTGGCGGCTGGCTGAGCAAAAAGGGTGTACTGGATTTTGCCGGTGGCACCGTTGTACACATCAACGCGGGCATCGCGGGACTCATGGCCGCCCTGGTGTTGGGTAAGCGCCGGGGGTTTCCGCAGCAACCCATGAAACCGAGCAACCTGGTATTAACCATGGCCGGCACAGGCATGCTTTGGGTCGGCTGGTTCGGCTTCAATGCGGGCAGTGAACTGGCCGCTGATGGCACCGCCGGCATGGCGATGATCGTCACCCAGATCGCGACCGCCATGGCGGCACTGACCTGGATGACCTTAGAGTGGATCAACCACGGTAAACCCAGTGCACTGGGCATGGCCTCGGGTGCGGTGGCGGGCCTCGTCGCCATCACGCCAGCCTCGGGTTTTGTGGGTCCGGTCGGTGCACTGGCCATCGGTCTCGCGGCTGGGGCGATCTGCTACCTGATGGTGGTTAAGGTGAAGCGGTCACTGGGATATGATGACTCCCTGGACGCCTTCGGCGTGCACGGGGTGGGCGGTTTCGTCGGTGCGATCCTGACCGGCGTGTTTGTCGATACCGGTTTTGGCGGCACCGGGCTGGGTGACGGGGTCAGTATTGCGAACCAGGTTGTCACGCAGTTCATCGGTGCCGGGTCAACCATCGTGTATTGCGGTGTGGTCAGTTTCATCATCCTGAAAGTGATAGACGCGGTGATCGGTCTGCGGGTGAGCGATGAACAGGAAGAAATGGGTCTGGACCTGGTCCTGCACGATGAGCAGGGCTACAACCTGCAGTGAGCAGGATGACCGCCTGGTCCCCAAAACCGGGATGACAGCGGGCCACCAGGGCCCACCGTCATATCCCGGCGACTACCGGGTCGAATGGCCTGGCCGCCAGGGTGAATCCGGCATGGGTACATCCTCGATGCCTTCAAGGAAAGCCCGTGCGGCAACGGTCAGGTGTTTGCCCCGCCGGCTGACGACACCGTAGGAGCGCTTGGGAAAAAAACGGCTCATGTCCCTGACGATCAACGGGTCTTCATCCCGCAGGCAGATGCTGGTGACGATCGAGACGCCAAAATCAAGCTCCACGTAGCGCTTGATCACTTCCCAGCCACCGACTTCCAGCACAACGCTGAAGGGTATGCCGTGCTGCTGAAAGATGCGGTCAACCATACGCCAGGTGGTCAATCTGCGGGGCGGCAATATCAGGCCATAGGGCGTGATGTCTTCCAGGTGAATGTTCACTTTATGGGCCAGTGCGTGACCGAGCGGCATGATCAGTGCGGGGTCGAACGTCCAGATGGGTGTGTAGCTGATGTCGCTGGGCACATCGAGCATCGAGCCCACGGCAAAATCGACCTCGTCTTCGCGGATCATCGCCAGACCGTCGCGGCCGGCGACATTGCGTAACTGAACATGAATATTGGGACAGCGTTCCCGAAACGCCGACACCAGCTTTGGCAATATGTAGATGATGGTCGATTCCCCGGCTGCAATGATCACCTCGCCGGCCTCGAGATTGCCCTTGATTTCCTTCTCGAAACGCTGCGAGAGACCAACCATGCCTTCGACCAGCGGTCTTGCCATGTCGAGAAATTTGCGTCCGTGCGGTGTGAGTTGAATACGTGGGCCGCGGCGCTCGAACAGGACCGTATCCAGTTCTTCTTCGAGCGCCTTAACCTGCAGACTGATGGCCGACTGGCTGAGGAACAATTCATCAGCCGCGTCCGTCATTTTGCCGGTGCGGGCGACCGCAACAAACGCTTTGAGTTGTTTAAGTGTATTACCTTTGTAGTAGTACCTGTGCGCATTTTGTTTCAAATCAATAACCTATATATTTAACAAAATTAATAATATCTATTCAAACATTTATATTGTCAAAGATAAAGGCTTGTCTATATGCTTGGCACACACTTTTATTGATCCGGGATTTGATTAGTATGATTTTACCTGCCACAACGGGAACGCAACCGGAACTGGAGCTGACACAACCAATGGCAGCCCGGCACGAGCTTATACTCAACCCCGTGGCGTTGGAATTCCTGGCGGAACTGGCAGACAGGTTCACACCACAATTGCGGCAGTTATTGGGTGCGCGCGAACGGCGTCAGGCTGAATTTGACCACGGCTCGGTGCCTGGCTTTGAACCGGACACCCGTGCGATCCGCCAGGGCGACTGGCATGTTGCACCAATTCCCACTGAGGTTGCCGACCGGCGTACCGAAATCACCGGGCCGGTCAGCCGCAAGATGATCGTCAACGCACTCAATTCAGGCGCGCAGGTATACATGGCGGATTTCGAGGACTCAACTACGCCGACCTGGGACAACATCATCGATGGTCAGATAAATCTTTTTGATGCTGTGCGCCGGCAAATTGATTTTAAAACCAATGAGGACAAGGCGTACGCCCTCAATGATGAGACGGCCGTGTTGATGGTGCGACCACGCGGTTTGCACCTGCCGGAGCGGCATCTGCGTCTGGCCGGCGTAGCGGTGCCCGCTGCGTTGGTGGATTTTGGTCTGTACCTCATACATAACCATGCTGAACTGGCCCGGCGTGGCAGCCAGCCATATTTTTACCTGCCCAAGCTGCAACATTCAACGGAAGCGGCCTGGTGGGAGGAGGTGATCGCCTGGTCCGAACAGTATCTTGGTATGGAACATGGCACGGTGCGGGTCACCATCCTGATCGAAACCCTGCCGGCGGTGTTCCAGATGCATGAGATATTGCATGCGATGCGGGACCGGATCCTGGGTCTCAACTGTGGCCGCTGGGATTATATTTTCAGCTATATCAAGACACTAAAAAATCACCCTGACCGCATACTGCCGGACCGTGACCAGGTTGGCATGACCGTGCCGTTCCTCAGCGCCTATTCAAAATTGTTGATACAGACCTGCCACCGGCGAGGCGCGTTCGCCATGGGCGGTATGGCGGCGCAAATCCCCATCCGTGGCGATGACGAGGCCAACAAGTTGGCGCTTGAAAAGGTACGTGTGGACAAGGCGCGCGAAGCCGCCAATGGCCACGATGGCACCTGGGTGGCGCACCCGGGTCTGGAAGCCATCGCGCGGGTGGAATTCGACCGGGTTCTTAAGGGACCCAACCAGATCGACCGGCTGCTCGAGGATTTCAGCACCACGGCCGTTGAACTGATCGAGCCCAGCGCAGGCACTATCACGAAGGCCGGTGTACGCAAGAACATACGCGTCGCCATCCAGTACATGGCGTCCTGGCTGATGGGTAATGGCTGTGTACCGATCAATGACCTGATGGAAGATGCCGCCACCGCCGAAATCAGCCGAGCACAATTGTGGCAGTGGGCTAAACATGGCGCCAGCCTGGACGATGGCCGCACCATCAACCAGCAATGGCTGGCCGAAATGTTTGTCACAGAACGCGAAGCGCTCAAGGCAACCGCCAGCGACGCACAAGGTGATGCCATCGAGCGTGCCAGCCGCTTGTTAGAGGAGATGACCTCAAAACCTGAAATGGCCGAATTCCTGACATTGCCGGCCTATGAACTTTTACAAGACTGAAACCAAGCAAACCACCGAAGGAGATTAGGAATGAGCCAGCCAACCGAGATTCACCGCGAATGGGATAGTAATCCACGCTGGAGCGGTATCCGCAGGGATTACAGCCATGAGGACGTGGAACGATTGCGCGGTACGGTACGGGTGGAATATTCACTCGCCAGGCAGGGTGCTGAAAAACTCTGGCGCCTGATGCGCGAAGAGCCATATGTCAATGCCCTGGGCGCGCTCACCGGTAACCAGGCCGTTCAACAGGTCAAGGCGGGTCTGAAAGCCGTTTACCTGTCGGGCTGGCAGGTGGCGGCCGATGCCAACCAGGCCGGTCAGATGTATCCCGATCAGTCGCTTTACCCTGCCGACTCGGTGCCGAACGTGGTTAAAAGGATCAATAACGCGCTGCTGCGCTCCGACCAGTTACACCACGCTGAAGGCGACGATTCGGTCGACTGGATGGCGCCTATCCTGGCCGACGCGGAGGCGGGTTTTGGCGGTGTTTTGAATGCTCATGAGCTGATGAAAGCGATGATAGAGGCCGGTGCTGCAGCGGTACATTTTGAAGATCAGCTGGCATCGGCCAAAAAGTGTGGCCACATGGGTGGCAAGGTGCTGGTGCCGACCTGCGAGGCGGTAGCGAAGTTGTCGGCGGCACGCCTGGCGGCTGACATCCTGGATGTGCCCACCATTCTGGTGGCGCGCACGGATGCCATGGCCGCAGGTCTTCTGACCTCTGATATTGATACTTACGACCATGATTTTGTCACCGGTGAGCGTACCGTAGAGGGTTTTTTCGTAACTCGACCTGGTATCGACCAGGCCATTGCACGTGGCCTCGCCTATGCACCCTACGCGGACCTTTTGTGGTGTGAGACCGGCAAACCCGATCTCGAACAGGCGCGGCTCTTTGCCGAGGCCATCCACGCGCAGTTCCCGGGCAAATTTCTGGCTTACAACTGTTCACCGTCATTTAACTGGAAACAGAACCTCGATGACGCAACCATCGCCAAATTCCAGCAGGAACTGGGTGCCATGGGTTACAAGTTCCAGTTCATAACGCTGGCGGGTTTCCATGCGCTCAACTACAGCATGTATGAACTTGCACGTGGTTATAAGCACAGCCAGATGAGCGCCTACGTGAAATTGCAGGAGGCCGAGTTTGCCGCTGAGGACGACGGCTACACCGCGACCAGGCACCAGCGCGAGGTCGGCACCTCGTATTTTGATGCCCTGACACAGGCAATCAGCCACGGCCAGTCATCGTTATCGGCTCTGGAGGGCTCGACCGAAGACGAGCAGTTCAAAGAAGCTGTCTGATTGTCCGCCCAATGGTGGACATAAATGTCCACCTTCCGGGTTTGGCAAATGAAGGTCCGGA
>CAZYVH010000108.1:6168-8126 GCA_964650905.1 uncultured Wenzhouxiangellaceae bacterium
TTCACTCTTTTCATTCACTCTTTTTGGTGTCTTCACTCTTTTTTGGTTACCAGGCATCAATCGAATTGAGTAGGATGCAACAAATAAACCAGCAAAAAGCAGTTGACAAGAGGGGGATGTGGAGTACTTTCTATCCTGTTTATACTGTGTGAATAGGCAATAATGCTGGAGTCAATTTTCCCATTTCTGACCTGGTTCAGATTGGTCACAAAAGATACGCTCAGGGCAGATCTGACGGCGGGCCTGACGGGTGCGGTGATCGTACTGCCACAGGGTGTTGCTTTCGCCACTATTGCCGGTTTACCACCGCAATACGGTCTTTACACCGCCATGGTGACGCCAATCATAGCAGCACTTTTTGGTTCATCCCGCCACCTGGTATCCGGGCCTACGACGGCCATATCCATCGTGGTTTTTTCCGCAATCAGCAATCATGCTGAGGTGGGTTCACCCGAATTCGTCAGGCTGGCTTTGACGCTGACATTTTTGGCGGGGGTTTACCAACTGGCTTTTGGACTGGCGCGCATGGGTGCGTTGGTCAACTTTGTTTCCCATACCGTCGTGACAGGGTTTACGGCCGGTGCAGCAATATTGATTGCCACCAGCCAGATGAGGCACATCACCGGTATTGATGTTACCAAGGGCGAATCCTTTTTGCATACCTGGTTCAATCTCTTCAGTAACCTGGGTCAGATCAATTTACATCTCTTTCTGATTGCCCTGGTTACCATGCTCGCCACGCTGATTTCGAGACGAGTTATGCCCAGGTGGCCCGGTCTTCTGATCGGTATGGTGGTCGGCAGTTTGTTGGCCCTCATACTCGGACATTTTACCGCTAATATTCAGCGGGTGGGGATGGTTCCTTCACAGTTGCCACCGTTGTCATCACCACTATTCAGTTTACAGATCATCAGGTCTCTGGCACCGGAAGCCTTTGCGATCGCCCTGTTGGGATTGATTGAAGCCGTTTCGATCAGCCGCTCAGTTGCTGCACATTCAGGTCAGCAAATCGACGCCAGTCAGGAATTTATCGGCCAGGGATTGTCAAATATTGTTGGTAGTTTCTTTTCAAGCTATGCAGGGTCCGGTTCATTCACCCGTACCGGGCTGAATTATGAGGCCGGTGCCAAAACCCCGCTGTCAGCAATATTTGCAGCGATTGCCCTGACGATCATCGTCTTGCTGATTGCACCGCTGACCGCTTTTTTACCCATGTCCGCCATGGGTGGCGTGATTTTGCTGGTCGCCTACAAGCTGATCGATTTCCAACAGATATGGCGGGTTTTACGCTTTAGTAAAACTGAATCTTCAATCCTTCTGACGACGTTTTTTGCCACCCTGTTTCTGGAACTGGAATTTGCCATCTACCTGGGTGTGCTCCTGTCGCTGGTCCTGTTTCTCGCGAAAACATCAACCCCCCGCATTCCTACATTGTCGGTTGATGATGAAAATTTCAGAAAGTTCACCAACACACAAAGAAAGCCATTAAAGCAGTGTCCACAATTGCGGATCATCAGAATTGATATGTCGGTTTATTTCGGTTCAATAACGCATATCCAAAAGCGCATTTCGCGGATTTCCAAAAAGAAGAACATTTACAAGTTTTTGATTATTGGTTCAGGCATTAATTTTATTGACCTGGCCGGTGCTGAAATGCTGGTTGCGGAGCACAATCGTTTGCGCAAACATCATGGAGGTTTATATTTTTCCAATCTGAAATCGACCGTTTACGAGTTCGCAGCCAGGACCTTTTTTATCCGCCAGATCGGCAACAGACATTTCTTCGACTCCAAAACAGAGGCCATCCGCGAAATCTATAACCACCTGGATAAGTCGATTTGCGCCAACTGTAGCGCACGGATATTTAAGGAATGTAATACCGGACCCATCGGTACTGCGGGCATGGACTAACAAGCCAAAGCATTTCCGACCGAGCAGATATAGACGTTCGCAAATGG
>CAZYVH010000109.1:0-7951 GCA_964650905.1 uncultured Wenzhouxiangellaceae bacterium
ATCCAGCAACGCCTTGAGCTTATACACCAGTTCCAGTGCTGAGCGTGGGGTCAACTCATCCGGGTCAACCGCCTCCAGTGTATCCAGCAGCGGATTGTTTTTGTCGATAGTCGGTTCCGGCTCGTTGTAGCTTGTAAACAGACCCAGTTGTGGCGTTTCGTCCTGGTCCTGTTCCAGTTTTGTTAACTGTTGACGGGCCTGGTGTATTACGTTTGCTGGAATACCAGCCAGTGCCGCAACCTGTAAGCCATAACTCTGGCTGGCTGGCCCGTCGTTGACCGCATGCAAAAAAACGATCCTGTCGCCGTGTTCAACCGCTTTCAGGTGAACATTGAAAACCCCCTCAAGCTGATCCGGCAGGTGGGTCAGTTCAAAATAATGGGTCGCGAACAGGGTATAGGCCTTAACCTGTTGGGCGAGGTATTCCGCCACCGCCCAGGCCAGTGCCAAGCCGTCGTATGTGCTGGTTCCGCGTCCGATCTCATCCATCAACACCAACGAGTGCCGTGTTGCATTGTGCAGAATATTGGCTGTTTCCGTCATTTCCACCATGAAGGTGGAGCGCCCCCGGGCCAGGTCATCACCAGCACCGATACGTGTGAATATCCGGTCCAGGGGGCCTATGATGGCCGTGCTTGCGGGGACCCAGCTACCCGAGTAGGCCATGAGGCAGATCAGCGCAGTTTGACGCATGTAGGTGGACTTGCCACCCATGTTGGGACCCGTGATGATCAGCATGCGTCTTTGTGGATTCAGGTGTGTCTGGTTGGCGGTAAAGGGCTCGCTCTGAACCTGCTCGATGACCGGATGACGCCCGCCCTTGATATTGATGCCGGATTCTCCGACCAGTTGCGGGCAACAGAAATCCAGCGTGATGGCCCGCTCGGTGAATGCGCACAGGACATCCAGCCGGGCGATGGTCGTGGTCATGGCCTGCAGGGGCAGTAGTTGAGACTGGAGTCTGTCCACCAGAACCTGGTAACAATGCTGCTCCCTGGCAAGTGCACGTTCTCGACTGGACAATACACGGTCTTCAAAGGTCTTGAGTTCTTCGGTGATATAGCGCTCTGCGGCTTTCAGGGTTTGACGGCGTTTGTAATGCAGCGGAACCTTGTGCTGGTGCGCATGGGTTACCTCAATAAAATAGCCATGCACGCGGTTATAACCGACCTTGAGGCTGGCTATGCCTGATTCTTCGCGCTGGTGTTGCTCGTATTCCAACAGAAAATCATTGGCGTTTTCTGACAGCTTGCGCAATTCATCCAGTTCAGTGTCATGGCCGACTGCAATGACCCCGCCGTTGCGCAGCAGCACCGGTGGCTCATCGACCAGTGCCTGGCAGAGCAGCTCATACAGCTCGGGCAGGCAGTCGATCATCTCGCCGTCATGGCTGAGAACCTCGCGGGAAGCGGACAGCAGGCAGGTTTTGACTGCGGGTAAAACTCCCAGCGCCTGTCGCAAGGTCGTCAGGTCACGTGGCCGGGCAGAGCCCAGCGCGACCCTGGCGAGGATGCGTTCCGTGTCCCCCACCGGGCGGAAAAGTTCACGCAGGGGTTCATATAAACGGGTTTCGAGTAATGCGCCGATAGCCTGATGACGTTTTTGCAGGCGTTGCCGGTCACGGATGGGTTCCGCGATCCAGCGCCGCAGCAGACGCCCGCCCATCGGTGTGATGGTGGTGTCCATGATACCGGCGACGGTGTGTTCGTCGCGCCCCCGCGGGTGCTGGACCAACTCGAGGTTGCGTCGTGTGACCGCGTCCAGGTTTAAATGGGTTTGCAGGTTTTCCATATGAATGGCCTGCAGGTGGGGCAGGGCGGTACGCTGCGTTTCCTGGGCGTACTGAAGTAATGCACCTGCTGCTGCAATGGCAGCCGGTTCGTCTTCAAGACCAAAGCCACGCAGGTCGCGGGTTGCGAATTGTTCGATCAGCAACTGGTAGGCGGATGCCTGTTCAAAATGCCAGGGGGCACGTTTTCGCAGGCCGTTTCGTTGGCCCAGGGCATCTGCGAAGCGGGCATCCTCGCTGATCAGCAACTCGGTGGGTAACAGGCGTTCCAACTGGGCCTCAAGGTCTCCCATTGAGGTCACTATGCGCACAGTAAAACGCCCGGAAGACAAGTCCATCCATGCCAGTGCCATCGATTTGCCCACCTGTGCGGCTGCTGCCAGCAGGTTCTCACGTTGTCCGGATAAAAGCGCTTCATCCGTCACGGTGCCAGGTGTGATGATACGCACGACTTTACGGTCGACCAGCCCTTTGCCGGGAGCGGGTTCTCCTACCTGCTCACAGATCGCCGCTGATTCACCTTTGCGCAGCAATTTTGCCAGGTAGCCATCCAGGGCATGAAACGGGATGCCGGCCATCGGGATGGGCGCACCTGCCGATTCTCCACGGCTGGTCAGGGTGATGTCCATGAGTTTGGCCGCACGGCGTGCGTCGTCGTAAAAGACCTCGTAAAAATCCCCCATCCGAAACAGCAACAAGGTGTCCGGGTAGTCCGCCTTGATACGCAGGTACTGCTGCATCAACGGTGTGTGGGATGCTGTTTTGGAAATGGCTGGAGATGACATCGTGGAAAGTGTAACGTAGGAAGTTGTGGGTGACCATATCGTGGATAAAAAACAGGGTGGTCTTAAATAGCTTGGGAAGGCATCAATGTGGAAGATTTTGATTCAGGCATTACAGAGATATTACAGCCACTTGCCGAACAATTGTGTAAACGCAACTGGCGCATGGCAACCGCGGAGTCCTGCACCGGCGGTTGGATAGCAAAATGCTGTACGGATCAGCCCGGTAGTTCGTCCTGGTTTGACCGTGGCCTGATTGTTTACAGTTACCGGGCCAAGGAAGACCTGCTGGGTGTGAACCACTCTGATCTGGTCAGGTGTGGTGCGGTGAGTGAAGAAATTGCACGTCAGATGGTTGTTGGGGCGAAACAGAAGTCCGGGGTCGCAGTGACGGTTGCGGCGACCGGTATCGCTGGTCCCGGCGGTGGTATGCCGGGTAAACCGGTCGGCATGGTCTGCTTTGGCTGGTGTATCGATGAGCAGCCCGTGAGTTGTGAAGCGGTGGTTTTCGGGGGGGATCGCACCAGCGTGCGGCAACAAACGGTTTTGCATGCACTGGAAGGTATTCTCAAGCGTCTGCCATAAGACGTGTATCCAATTATCGCTATTTGAGAACGACCTGCTGCAAACTGTTGACATGGACACGGTCGTGATGAATTTTTGTCGATATGTGTAGGAAGTTATCCCGTCTCATTGTGCGGGGCTTAAGACGTTTGCAGGCCTGTGTCATAATGCCGCTGGGCGGCAGAAAACAAACACTTTAAAGGAGAGGACCAAGTGGACGACAATAGAAAACAGGCGCTGGCAGCGGCGCTTTCCCAGATTGAGAAGCAGTTCGGTAAGGGCGCCATCATGCGCATGGGTGATGGCACACCCATACGCAACGTTGATGTTGTTTCTTCCGGGTCGCTGGCACTGGATGTAGCGTTGGGCATCGGTGGCTTGCCACGTGGCCGGGTGGTGGAAATTTATGGCCCGGAGTCAAGCGGTAAAACTACGTTGACATTACAGGTCATCGCGGAAGCCCAGAAAGCCGGTGGAACGGCGGCTTTTGTGGACGCCGAGCACGCACTCGATCCGCAATACGCGGAAAACCTCGGCGTAAACGTCGAAGACCTGTTGGTATCGCAACCCGATACCGGTGAGCAGGCACTGGAAATTACCGACATGCTGGTACGTTCCGGTGCAGTAGATATTGTGGTCGTGGATTCCGTGGCCGCGCTGACGCCCAAGGCTGAAATTGAAGGCGAGATGGGTGATCATCACGTTGGCTTACAGGCCCGCCTGATGTCACAGGCGCTGCGCAAACTGACCGCCAATATAAAGCGTTCCAACTGCATGGTCATTTTTATCAACCAGATCCGCATGAAAATCGGTGTCATGTTTGGTAGCCCGGAGACCACCACCGGTGGTAACGCACTTAAATTTTATTCATCCGTACGTTTGGATATTCGCCGTATTGGTGCACTCAAAAAAGGTGATGAGGTGATCGGTAACCAGACACGTGTCAAGGTGGTCAAGAACAAAATGGCACCGCCGTTCAAACAGGCAGAATTTGAAATACTGTATGGTAAGGGTATATCCAAGCTCGGTGAGTTGATCGATCTTGGTGTTGCTAACGGCCTGGTCGAAAAATCCGGCTCCTGGTACAGCTATAACAAGGACCGGATTGGCCAGGGTAAGGAGAATGCACGTCGCTTTCTGACAGAGCACCCGCAAGCGGCCGTGGATATCGAAAGCCGTCTGCGTGCCATGCTGTTGCCGGAAAAGGCCCCCAATGGGGAGACGGTAGAAAAATAAACTCTTATGCATGGCAAGTCTTCCCATGAACTGAGCGAAAGCGAAGTTCGTGACCTCGCGCTACGTTATCTGAGCCGTCGTGAATACGGCATCGAGGAACTCAAACGTAAGCTCATCCGGCGTGGGGCGGAGCCGGACAGGGTCGAAGATGTTGTCAGTCGTCTTGAAGATCAGGACCTGGTTTCCGATGAACGCTTTACACAAATGTACGTGCGTACACGTATTCGGCGCCTGTTTGGGCCGTTGAAAATTCGTGCGGAATTGCGTCAGCGCGGCGTGGCCGATGGTCCGGTCCAGGCCGCCATGCCAGCAGACGAGGAAGCCTGGTTCGGGGCTGCAGAACAATGGGCACAGAAACGTTGCCGGAGTGCACTGGACTATGCTGAACGGGCCAGGATCTACCGTAGCCTGGTGAGTCGGGGTTTTACCCGTGAGCAGGCCAATGTGGCGCTGGACCGTTTGATTTCTTCTTAGGCCGTAATTCGGTAAACTTAACCGTTTGCTACAACATATCTTTGAGGGTGTGAAACCGTTGAAAACTACCGCACAAATCCGCCAGGCATTCCTGGACTTTTTCGCGGCGCGTGAGCACCGAATCGTTGCCTCGAGCCCGCTGGTGCCCGCCAATGATCCGACCCTGCTATTTACCAACGCAGGTATGGTGCAGTTCAAGGACGTTTTCCTTGGGGCTGAAAAACGCAACTATTCACGTGCTGCAAGCTCACAGAAATGTGTGCGAGCCGGCGGCAAGCACAATGACCTGGACCAGGTGGGATATACCGCCCGCCATCATACATTTTTTGAAATGCTGGGTAATTTCAGTTTTGGCGATTATTTCAAAGAGGATGCCATTGTCTTTGCCTGGGAACTATTGACAGAACAATTCGGGTTGGACAAAGAACGCCTCTGGGTGACCGTTTACCACAGCGATGAAGAAGCTTATGAAATCTGGCGCAAAAAGATCGGCCTGGCAGAAGAACGGGTCATCCGTATTGGCGACAAGGCAGGTGGTGAGCCGTTCGAAAGCGATAATTTCTGGGCCATGGGGGATACCGGCCCCTGTGGTCCCTGCACAGAAATCTTTTACGATCACGGCATTGAGTTAGATGGTGGTCTGCCGGGCTCAGAAAATGAAGATGGTGAGCGTTATGTTGAAATCTGGAACCTGGTATTCATGCAGTTTGATCGTACATCTGACGGCAAACTACAACCATTGCCGGAGCCCTGTGTTGATACTGGTATGGGTCTGGAGCGAATCGCCGCCGTGTTGCAGGGCGTGCACAGCAACTACGATATCGACCTGTTCCAGGGGTTGATCAAGGCGGCTGCGAATCTGACCCATAGCGCGGATCATGGCAGCCAGTCGCTCAACGTTATCGCTGACCATATCCGCGCCTGCGCGTTCCTGATTGTCGACGGCGTGCAACCGTCCAACGAAGGCCGCGGCTATGTGTTACGCAGAATCATACGGCGCGCTGTGCGGCACGGCTACAAGCTGGGACACAAAGGTCTGTTCTTCGGGCGCATGACCGCTGCCCTGGCCGAGCAGATGGGCGCTGCTTACCCTGCATTGAATGCGCAGGAAGCACACATCACCGCAACGCTTGAAGAAGAGGAAAAGCGCTTTGCGCACACCCTGGATAAGGGCATGGGTCTGTTGCAAAGAACGCTGGAAAAGGCGGCGGCAGGCAGTGGGAAAATTGATGGTAAAACAGCATTTACATTGTATGACACCTATGGTTTTCCACTCGACCTGACCGAGGACATTGCGCGTGAAAATGGGATCGGGGTTGATACGCATGGATTTGATATCGAAATGGAGAAGCAGAAAAACCGTGGCCGTTCGGCGGGTCAGTTTGCGAGCCGGGACCAGATTTCAGCCGATGCAGTGAAAATTCTTCCAGCCACTCAATTTACAGGCTATGAAACCTTATCCGACAACGCAACAGTGATTGCAGGCATTCTGGTTGAGGGCCGCTTGGTTGAGCGGGTATCGGTAGCTGACCAGGCCGTCATTATCCTTGAGAGGACACCGTTTTATGCGGAATCCGGTGGCCAGGTCGGCGATACCGGAACCCTCAGCGTCGGTGATGCTGAATTCCGGGTCATGGACACGATCAAGCTGGCTGGCACCTTCTTTGGACATGTCGGCCAATTGCAAAGCGGTACGCTTGGCGCAGGACAGAAAGTTTCCGCACAGGTGGATGCCAAGAGGCGCCAGGCCATCGTCATACACCATTCCGCCACCCATCTGCTGCACCGTGCCTTACGGGACGTCCTCGGTGAACACGTTGAGCAAAGGGGGTCACTGGTCGCCCCGGATTACACGCGCTTTGATATTTCCCACCCGAGGCAACTGACGGAGGATGAACTGCAACGGGTCGAGCGTCACGTCAATGACGCGATCCGTGTCAATCCACCCACCCTTTCCGAGGTCATGAGTTTTGACGATGCGCTCAAAACCGGTGCAATGGCATTGTTTGGCGAAAAATACGGCGACAAAGTGCGCGTGCTGCGTTTCGGGGAGCTGTCAACCGAGTTGTGTGGTGGAACACACGTTCACAGGGTCGGCGAAATTGGGCAATTCAAGATCGTCTCTGAAACGGCGATCGGTTCAGGTATACGACGTATCGTGGCTGTGGCAGGCGCAGCGGCCGTTGCACATATTCAATCCATGGAAAATCAATTGCAGGCGCTGGCACAGACCCTGAAAGTGAGTGCTAAGAAAGCACCGCAAAGACTGATACAGGTGCTGAACCGCAACCGCCAACTGGATAAGGAAGTTGCAATGCTGAAATCCAGCCTGGCCAGTTCCGGCAGCGACAGCTTGTTGACTCAGGCCGAAGAAATGAACGGAATTAAAATCCTGTCGGTGCGTATCGATGAACTCGATGCAAGTGCCTTGAGAGACAGCATTGACCACCTGAAAGACCGGCTGGGCAGTGCAGTGGTGGTGCTTGCAAGCGTGACAGATGGTAAGGTCAGGCTGGCCGCAGGCGTCAGTAAAGAACTGACTGCTCGGATAAAAGCTGGAAATCTGGTAAGCTTTGTCGCAGATCAGGTTGGCGGCAAGGGCGGTGGACGCCCCGATTTCGCCCAGGCAGGGGGTAGTGATCCGGATAAACTGGATGCCGCACTATCATCTGTGTCGGCTTGGGTTGCTGACCGGATCTGAAGCCAGCGGGACAATAAATGTTCCGGAAGGTCAATAAATTAACTACAAAAACAGGCATTTAGTGCTGTGCATGCCTGAAACCAAGGGAAGGTACTCATGCTCATACTAACAAGAAGGGTGGGAGAAAAGCTGATCATTGGCGAGAATGTGACGGTTACCATATTGGGCGTCAAAGGCAATCAAATTCGTATTGGTATTGATGCGCCACCGGAAGTACAGATACATCGCGAAGAAATATACCTGCGTATTATGGCTGAACGTGAAGAGTTTGAAGACAGCCAGGGTCAGAACTGATTTTTTATCTTTACCCGTACATTGCATTCCGATATGCTTCCGCATCCCGGTTTTTCCTGTATTCAAATTTCGGATAAAATCAGGTTAACGGAGAGATGGCCGAGTGGCTGA
>CAZYVH010000110.1:0-5875 GCA_964650905.1 uncultured Wenzhouxiangellaceae bacterium
CCGCTTCGGCATGCCTCTGATTTTGCTTTGCCAACGAAGATGCCAGTTGATGATACCCAGGATATTGAATGCCAAAATGCTCAGGTTGTCAGTCCCGATCACACCCTCTTCCTGCAAGCGCTGTAGTTGCCCTTTGTATAAATCAAAAATTGCTCTTTGTACACGCTGATTGACTTTCTTTCCCCTGCGGGACAGACGTTCCTCATCAATAAAAAATATCTTGGCTTCACGATGATGTTTCACCGACTCCTGAAGGTGTGCCTGGAGCATGCTGGCAAAACGTTCAATCGGCGTGCCCTGGCCCTGTGCCGCATTTTTTAATTCCTCGTGAAGGCCAACTGAAGAATACTCCAGGATTGCCAGCCACAGTGCTTCTTTATTCTTAAAATAATGATACACATTTGATACGCTGTGGCCTGTCACATTGGCAATATCACGAATGGAGGTTCCGGCATAACCATTAGCCGCAAACAGGTCTATTGCTACCTGAATCAATTCTTCGCGACGGGAGATTTTTTTTACCACGGCGACCTCGTTGCTTTATCATTTTGCATTGAAGCACCGTGTCATTGACACAGCACTAGAACAATTGTTCTAGTCATTACACCATTTACCAACTCACGCTGTCAAGTCAGAGTTTACGCGACGTATTAAAATCTGACCACTTCGGGCTTATCAAAATTCTCCCCGCCTTTATCGGCGGCCTTTGCGGTAAAGGACTGACAGGTGCACCATTGACGCCTCTGGTTCTGGCTGGACTTCATGACCACGATCACCGAAACTGATTTAAATCACACAGTTCAAACATGTAATGTATTACACTTACAGCGGTTTTAATTGTAAATGTGTATCACAACACAGCTGCCTGTTGCCACCCTTGAGGAACAACCATGACGCTAAAACAGATTTCAGTTTTTCTAGAAAATTCACCTGGACGCCTGCTTGAGATTACCACGGCTTTAGGTGATGCGGGCATTAACCTCAAAGCACTCAGTCTGGCCGGCACGTCTGGTTTTGGCGTGCTACGCCTGATCGTCTCCGATCACCGCAAGGCACGCAATATTGCCATGGAACACCGTTGGCCGGCGCGGGTGGATGATGTTCTCGCGGTCCGCATACCCGATGTTCCCGGCAGCCTGGCAAGGATCCTTGCACCCCTTAAGGCGCATAGGATCGATGTGGACTACATGTACGCTTTCACCGGTTTTTCTCCAACAGAAGCGGTCATGATTTTTGGCTTCAAGGACGTAAAGGAGGCTGCCACCGTGCTCGCAGGCTGTAACGCGGCGCTGCTCGGCAGCGATGAATTTGGCGAACTCGAAGGCAAGGGGAACTGATCAATGACGACGGCAACCAATGCGGAATTTTCTCCCAACAAAATAGCCATCGTTGGTGCAGGACCGGTGGGTTGTGTACTGGCAGCCTGTTTATCAAATACCGGGCACGAGGTGATCCTGTGCGATTTGCAGGCAGAACTGCTCGCCCCGGCCCTGGACCCCGGTGTCCGTATCGAGGGCGCACTTGAGGTCAGTGGCAAGGTTGCACACACCGTCAGATCAGTCGATGCCCTCGCTGACGATCTGCCCGATCTTGTCTTTATCACCTCAAAAGCGACCGCACTGCCGCTGATAGCCTCGGCGATGCAAAGTTTCCACCAACCGGGCACTTATGTGGTGAGTTGGCAAAACGGGCTGGACACCGAACGCGTACTGGCCGATCACATCGGTCCGGAATGGGTCATGCGCGCTGCCGTCAACTTTGGTGTCACGCTACTGGCTCCCTGCCATGTTGAAGTGGGCTTTCACCACCCCCCGCATTGGCTACAGGAATCGCATAAAAGCAGCAGACCGGTGGCTGCGGCAGTCTGTGAATTACTCTCCAGCGCAGGCCTTCCCACCAACCACGCCACACGTATTGTGGACCCGGTGTGGCAGAAAACCATCCTGAACGCGGCGCTCGGACCAGTTTGCGCCATCACAAGGAAAACCATGTCACAGGCGCTGCGCGACCCGTTCCTGCATGACCTCGTGGAAAAACTGCTCAGGGAAGGCATCAATATTGCACGCGCCAACGAGGTGGAACTGGGCTGGGATTATTACCGTTATTCGATGAATTACCTGGAGAGTGCCGGTGACCACAAACCCTCGATGCTGATCGATATCGAGAGCGGCCGTATTACCGAGGCAGAATTCATCAACGGCCGCATTGCCGCCTACGGTGAGATCGTGGGTCTGGAAGCGCCCTATAACACTATGATGCGAACACTGGTCAAAGCGCTGGAACCGTAGGGTGGACAATTACGTCCAGCCTGCTATTTCAACATGACCGGCCTTTCCCGTTTCACAAGCAGCCTGATACGCTCCCCCGCAGGCCGGCTCATTGCGCGGCCCTGGCTCGACAAGCTGGTCCTTTACCTGCTCAAAAACTGGTATTTCCCACTTTCAAGGCTGTGGGCGGCGGCACGGGCCGCCGAGGGCGATGTCGACCGATTTATCCAGCAGGTACCACTTGAGCCACCCAGCCAGTCCCAGCGCAAGCGCATTGCCGCGGCCCTGCGCCAGTTCGAGCGCAGCCGTCTGAAGGCGTTTTCGATCGAACAATTATGGCAATTTTATTTCTTTGGAGAACAAGCGGTCGCCGAAGAGCGTCTGCCCATCGTCGAAGAGATGCGTCTGGACTTTCGCAGTGACTACAACCTGACCAGGAAGAAATTCATCGCCTTGCGTAAACTGGTCAAAACCTCGGTCAGCATGCAGCCACCGACACCCACCGATGTCGCCGGTCTTTTGGGTGGCAGGGGTGAAAAGCTGGCGGATTATTTTACCCTGCCCGGACAATTTTCAAGGGTTGAAGTCTCACGTGCCATTGCCACCGGTCACGGCCGTGACTACTGGTTGCGATTCGACTCACCCAGCCCGAAAATGGGCGACACCGTCTATGCCCGGGTACACGAACCCGCGGGTGTCAGTAACCCGCCAACACTGATTTTTGGCCACGGCATGTGTGTCGAGTTTGACCACTACCGCCAGCTGCTGGACGAAGTGACACAATTGACCAACATGGGTATCCGCGTCATCCGCCCGGAGGCGCCCTGGCATGGCCGACGTGTGCTACCCGGTCATTACGGCGGTGAACAACTGCTCTCAAAAACACCGCTCTCGATGTTCGACTTCGTAGCCGCACAGCACCAGGAATGGGCGAGTATCATCAACTGGTGCAGAGACAACAGTAGCGGTGCGGTTGCCATAGGCGGCAGCAGTCTCGGTGCCCAGAGCGCAAAAGCCATTGCCATGCATGCGACCGGCTGGCCGGATCGCTTACAGCCCGACGCCCTGTTGCTGATCACCCACAGCCAACACCTGTACGAGGCGGCGCTGGAGGGCGTGCTTTCAGATATCTGGAACCTCGGTGACGCCATGCGCTCGGCTGGTTGGCACCAGGACAGTGAGAAAGTCTGGTTGCAGCGGATTGACCCCCCGCAGGCTGCCTGTGTCAGCGGTGAGCATATCGTCTCGGTACTCGGCACGCAGGATACGGTGACACCCTATAAAAGCGCCATACGACAAATGGATGCCTGGCAGGTTCCGCCGGAAAACCGTTTCAGCTACCGGCGCGGTCATTTCTCGGTACCGCTGGGTATGCTCAACGATAAAGCGCCGCTGTTAAGATTTGCCGGAATCATCCGCGACATGAGGGGTCATTGAATGGCAGACATGGTCACATTGAGTCCTTGGCAATTCTACCTGCTGCTGGCGCTGGCGGCCTACGCGCTGGCCCGTCTGCTGATGCTGCCGCTGTTACAGCGTATCGTCTACCGGCGTTCACGATCGACGGAACGCGCGCTCGATGAAGAGCTGGAATTTGGCCTGCCAGCCTACGCGATGGCCAACCGCCAGTTGTGGATCGACAGAATCATCAGCGACCCGCAGGTCATAGACGCCATTGAAAAAGCCGTAGCCAACAACGGTTCCCGGGAACAGGCTCTGCTTGAAGCCAAAAGGCTTGCCACGCAAATCGTGCCGACCTTCAACGCCTTGCTTTATTTCCGCATCGGCAACTGGATTGCAAGAAAGTGGTTACGCGCGTTTTACTGGCTCGAGGTCGGTTTCTCGGCGCAGCAGGAATACCGGGATATCCCCCGGGACGCCACGGTGGTCATCGTTTCCAACCACCGCTCAAATTTCGACCCGCTGTTTCTCATTTATCTGACCTCCAAAAACGCGCCGGTATCCTATTCGGCCGGAGAATGGGCGCTGGTGACACCGTTCCGGCAATTCATACACGCACTGGGTTTTATCATCGTGCGCCGTGATCAGAGCGACAATGCCCTGTACCACAAGATACTGGAACGTTATGTATTCCTGGCAACCTCCCACTGTATTCCCCAGGGTCTGTTTATCGAGGGCAGTCTGTCCCGCGACGGCCGTATGCAACCGCTCAAACTCGGCATGCTCAACTACCTGGTCAAGGCCGTCGACGAAGCCAGTTGCAGGGACATCGTTTTTATCCCCTGTGCACTCAATTACGATAAGATACCGGAGGACAAGACACTGATCGTCCACCAGGAGGACGGCTTCAGGAACAAGGGGCGATTTTATGCCCTGCTGGCTTTTCTTAAGTTCTTTGCCAGCGTCGCAACCTACGTGGTACCCCGCCAGCACAAACCGTTTGGCTATGCCTGTGTAAACTTCGGCAAGCCGCTGTCACTGCACGCCTGGCAACGTCAGCATGGCGTGGATTTAAAGACCCGGAACGATGCGGCACGTAGACAAAGCATCACACAACTGGGTAACGACCTGGCCGGCCGCATCAGCGCCCTGCTGCCGATACTGCCCACCTACCTGTTGGCCAGTGTGCTGGGAAGCAGTGATGGGGAACCGATATCCGAGCTCGAGCTGAAGGTCAGGGCCACACGCCTGATCGATGACCTGACCCGCAGAGGAATCCCTGTTTTCCTGCCCAACAACGACGGTGACTACGCGCTCAGCCAGGGTGTTTATGTGCTGCTCAGGCGGAAAATCATCGAACCCACCGGTGACGGTCGCTTCAGGCTCGTGGCAGACAGGCGCGGGCTGTTGGAATACTACTGCAATACCATCGCCGGATTCATTGACCCCAAAAGTGACGACGGTGGCACACCATGCCGTTGAAGAAAATCGCCCTGGCGACGCTGATCGCTGCCGTCTTCATACTCTATTTTGACGGTAACGGCAGTCAGTATTTCAGCATCCACCTCTACCAGAATCTGTTCGAACAATCCCCGTGGCTCACTGCCGCCGTGTTTTTTGGTATTTTGCTCATTGGAACCGCCTGTTCCTTACCCATCACCGGGGTCATGGTCGTCGCCGGCGGTGTTGTCTTCGGTACGCTGACCGGTTTTGTGTTGTCACTGCTGGCCTGCACGCTCGGCGGGACTCTGTCGTTTTTCAGCAGTCGTTTTCTGTTCCACGATTTCATTGCCAGACGCTTCAGCGTACAGCTCGAGGTCATCAACAAGGGTGTCGACCGGGAAGGCGCTTTTTACCTGTTCGGTATGCGGATGATCCCGCTCATTCCATTCTGGTCGCTCAACCTGCTGGTGGGACTGACCGCCATGCGGGCGCCGGTCTTCATGCTGGCGACACTGACCGGGATGGTGCCGGTGACACTGATCCTGGCCAATGCGGGCAGCCAGCTTGGTCAGATCGAACACTTCAGCCTGCATGACCTTTTGTCACCCGGCTTGATCCTGTCGTTATTGCTGTTGGCCAGCTTTCCACTATTGGCCAGGCTGGTAGTCAGCCTGCTAAGAAAAAAATACAACCGCGCTGAACGGGATCAGGGTAAAGTGCCAGAGTAAAACACTGTCACTTCACTCTCGCGCTGAACGGGGTCA
>CAZYVH010000110.1:5975-7845 GCA_964650905.1 uncultured Wenzhouxiangellaceae bacterium
TTACTCTGACCCCAGGGCTCTCACGGTGATGGCGTGGGTCGCCTTGACCTCCTCCATCACAACGTAAGTGTGTGTGTTGTTGATGTAGGTGACCCGCGCCAGTTTCTCATCCAAAAAGTTTCGGTATTCAAACATATCTCGGGTGCGGACTTTCAACAGGTAATCAAAACCGCCGGCCACCATGTGGCATTCGAGTACCTCGGGGTAAGCACTGATTTCTTCCTTGAAGCGCCGGAATACATTGGAGGTGGTGCGCTTGAGAAGGACCTGGACAAAGCTGATGACACCCGCCTCCAGTTTTTGAGGGTTAAGCAACGCCACGTAATCGAGGATATAACCCTCGGATTCGAGGCGGCGGACACGTTCCAGGCACGGGGTTGGGCTGAGGTTGACTGCACGCGAGAGGCTCGCATTGCTCAAACGCCCGTTGCTCTGCAGACGGCGTAATATTTCCCGGTCAATACGATCAAGCGTACGTTCATTTTTCACTGCCATAGCATACTCCACTATATATTTGGCATTTTAATAGTGTTTATAACGTATATATCACTATTATAGTAGCTTTTACCACGATTTTTTTTACTATATAAAGCATACTTTATACAGGCGATTTTCATATATTAAGGTGCAATCCTGTGACCAGGTCCGTTGATTTAAATCTCACCAAGGCCCGTCTAGCACTACGCCATGCGACCCATGTCGACGAAGACAAGGCGGTTGTAACCACACTGGCCGCTTGCAGCTTTAACAAGCAGCAGCGCGATGAAATCGTCGCGAGCGCGCATGCCATCGTTACCACCTCGCGGGGCATGTCCGCTGAACGCGGCACATTGGACGCCTTTATGCAGGAGTTCAGTCTCTCCAACCAGGAGGGTGTCGCCCTGATGTGCCTGGCCGAAGCCCTGCTGCGCATCCCCAATGCCGAGACCCAGTACGCACTGATCGCTGAAAAAATCATCGCCGGTGACTGGCAGGGGCACCGCGGACGTTCTCAGGATATGTTTGTCAATGCCGGTACCTGGGCGCTGATGCTGACCGGCGGCGTGATCAAGCTGGACGAGCACATTACCCGCAAACCCGGCAACTGGATAAAGACCACCACCGCACGTGTGGGGGAACCGGTCATCCGTAAGGCGGTCATGCAAGCCATGCGTATCATGGGTCACCAGTTCGTTTTTGGGCGCACGATCAAAGAAGCACTCAAAAACAGGGCGCAACTTACCGACAGTGAACACCTTTTTTCGTTCGACATGCTGGGCGAAGGTGCACGCACCACGGTGGACGCCGAACGCCACCTGCAACTCTATGCCA
Source organism: uncultured Wenzhouxiangellaceae bacterium (assembly GCA_964650905.1). GTDB lineage: Bacteria > Pseudomonadota > Gammaproteobacteria > Xanthomonadales > SZUA-36 > SZUA-36. The sequence goes on from CAZYVH010000110.1 coordinate 7,287, forward strand.
CGGCGATCGACGCCCTCGGCAAGGCCGTGGCCAAAGAAGGCCGGGATATCGGCCATGTTTCCTCGATCTCCATCAAGCTGTCGGCCTTGCATCCACGTTTTGAGACGGTCAAGACCGCACGCGTCATGGCAGAATTGCTGCCACGTGTGAAACAACTGGCGCTCAAGGCAAAATCGTTCGGAATGCAAATGACCATCGACGCCGAAGAAGCGGACCGTCTGGATATCTCGCTGGACATTTTCGAGGCGCTGGCCCGCGATGCGGAGCTTGCCGGTTGGCAGGGCCTGGGCATGGTGGTGCAGGCCTACCAGAAACGCGCACCGGCGCTGATCGACTGGCTGATTGCACTGTCTGCCGAAACTGGCCGGCGTTTTCCCACGCGCCTGGTCAAGGGTGCCTACTGGGATTCGGAAATCAAGCACGCCCAGGAACAGGGTTTCACCGACTACCCGGTATGGACACGCAAGGCGACCACTGACTTGTGTTACCTGGTCTGTGCACAACGATTACTGGCGGCGCCGCAGGCTTTTTACCCGCAGTTTGCCACCCATAATGCACA
>CAZYVH010000111.1:0-7720 GCA_964650905.1 uncultured Wenzhouxiangellaceae bacterium
TGCTCGCCAAAAACGACACCTCTGACAATTGGTCACTACAGCGTCAACTGCTCGATCTGCTGATGACCCAACCCGATATCTCAGATGCCAGCCTGCAAACTATAGAGGCCCCGGTGCTGGTCATGGCCGGTGACAGGGACATCATCCGCGCCGAGCACACACTGGAGATTTTCCGCAACCTGCCCAGGGCGCACCTCGCCATCCTGCCCGGTCAGACCCACTGGGCGCCGGCCAATGACGCCGATCATTTCAACACGCTCGTGTACCAGTTTTTCGCAGCATCCTACACACGGCCCACCAGTGAAGAAATCCTCCGCAAAGCACTGGAGATACCGGAGGAATGATCCGCGTTTCATTAGCGTGCCGTCAATTAATGGAAGTGTGCTGGGTGGCTACATCCGGGACACGCTCAAGGCATCCCGGCGCGCTCGGTAATTCGTTCCCGACGAATTATGGTCCCGGCTTGGTAGGGCGTATAATTAACTGATGTAGTGGTTCTGTCCGGTCTGTTCTGCCAAGTCGCAAACGGGCATGCCGGTTTGTTGACGCAGGACCGGCAAAAACAGGCTAACGGGTATGGAGGTGGTGATGTCTTGGTTTGCGGGTATTGTGCTGTTGGTTCTGGTGAGTGGTCTCAGCTATATACGGGCATCATTGCGTACCTGGTTGCTGTCTTCAGCAGTCGTGACCGTTGCATTTGCCGCCATGACATCCATCGGCTTGTGGCCGACCATCATTGAGGCGGGCATCACAGTGATACTGGTGATCATCAGTATTGTCCCGCTGCGCCGGAAATTGATCAGCGACGCGGTTTTCAAATGGTTTGGCACGGCTTTACCCAATCTTTCAGATACCGAGCAACAGGCCCTGGACGCCGGGACCGTCTGGTGGGACGCAGAGCTGTTCAGCGGCAAGCCTGAATGGGACAAATTGCTGCAGGCACCTAAACCGCATCTCAGTGAAGAAGAACAGGCTTTTCTCGATGGCCCGGTGAATGAACTGGTGGACATGCTGGATGCCTGGGAGATAGAGCAAGACAAGGACATGCCCGAGACCGCCTGGCAGTTTATCGCGGAGAAGGGCTTTTTCGGCATGATCATCCCGAAACGATACGGCGGGCTGGGGTTCTCTTCACAGGCCAATTCCGCGGTCGTCATGAAACTATCCAGCCGCAGCCTGACCGCAGCGGTCACTGTCATGGTACCCAACTCCCTGGGTCCGGCTGAATTGTTGTTGCATTACGGTACTGACGAGCAACGCCAGCACTACCTGCCCAGGCTCGCGAACGGCACTGAAATACCGTGCTTTGCACTGACTGCGCCGGGCGCCGGATCAGACGCGGGGGCAATCCCGGATGTGGGTATCATTTGCAAGGGTCAATGGCAGGGTGACGAGGTGCTGGGTTTTCGCCTGACCTGGAACAAACGCTATATCACGCTGGCACCGGTGGCCACCTTGTTGGGTCTGGCCTTTCGTGCGCTGGACCCGGATCACTTGCTGGACCAGACAGAGGATTTAGGTATCACCTGTGCACTCATTCCGACGGATGTACCGGGTGTGGAAACCGGTCAACGGCATTTGCCCAGCGGGGCGTCATTCATGAACGGACCGACTTCTGGCAAGGATGTTTTTATCCCGCTTGATTCTGTCATCGGTGGTCAGGAACGTATCGGCCAGGGCTGGAGCATGCTGGTCCAGAGCCTCGCCGCCGGCCGCGCCATTTCCCTGCCGGCGCTGAGTGTCGCCGGTGGAAAAATGTCTGCCCTGATGACCGGTGCCTATGCCAGGGTCCGCAAACAGTTTGGTACACCGATTGCTTATTTTGAGGGGGTTGAAGAACCCCTGACACGTATCGCCGGGAATACCTACCGTATGGACGCCGCCCGTAAACTGACCCTGGTGGCGCTGGACATGGGTGAAAAACCCAGCGTGCTGACCGCGATTGTCAAGTACTACCTGACCGAGGCCAACCGGGCGGCGCTGAATGACGCCATGGATGTGCACGCCGGCAAGGGTATCATCCAGGGCCCCAACAATTACCTCAACACCTTTTACCAGGCCATTCCGATCGCGATCACGGTGGAAGGAGCCAACATCCTGACCCGCACCATGATCATCTTTGGCCAGGGTGCGATACGCGCCCATCCACATCTTTTGAAAGAGATGCAGTCGGCCAAGGAACCCGACAGGGAAAAAGGCGCCCGGGATTTCGACCGCGCCCTGTTTGCGCACCTGGGTTTCACCATCAGCAATGTTTTTCGCGCCCTGTTGATGGGGGTCACCGGCGCACGCCTGGTACATTCGCCGGTCGCTAAACCGACAGCGCATTATTACCGGCAACTGACCCGAATGAGCACCGCGTTTGCGATGACCGCCGATCTGACCCTGCTGGTGCTGGGCGGGGCATTCAAGTTCCGTGAAAAAATCTCCGGGCGTCTTGCCGATGTGCTCGGGCACCTTTATATGGCCTCCGCTGTTCTGAAAAACTTTGAAGATGCAGGGCGGCCAACCGATGATCTGCCAATGGTCCATTGGGCGATGCGCGACAGTTTTTTTACGATGCAGAACCAACTGGTCAACGTGTTGCGCAATTTTCCGATCCACTGGCTGGGACGGCTCATCAAGCGCATCATTTTTCCGCTTGGCTATCCCTACACCGAGCCTTCGGATTACCTCGGCAAACGCGCCGCACGTATCCTGACCAGCGACAACCCGGCCCGAGATCGCCTGACGGAAGGTATTTTCCGCTCCTGTGGAACGGACGCCGCGGGCTTGGTGAACTGCGCGTTTAGCGCAGTGCTGGCTGCCACGGCGGCGGAAAAGTGTATCCGCGCGCACTATAAAGAGGCAGTGAGCATCGATAACTACGAGACGCTGGTCGATCGCGCTCTCGCGGATAAGGTTATCAGCGAAACCGAAGCTGAGCTGGTCAGGGAAGCGCAGCGGCTCAGCCGTCAGGTCATTGACGTCGATGACTTCAACAGGGCCGAGGTTGAGCGTAACTATAAAGCCGTATCCCATCCTTAGGGCAGGTTGAAGCCTGAAATAAGGCGTTATTACTCAGGATTTACAACAGTCTCGACAGTTTGCAGGGATCACGGGGAGCATAAAGGTGGAAGCGGGAATTACCCAAAGTAAAAAATTGCACTGCGAACGAAGGGTCCAGCAAGCACACTATTGGGAGTGAAAAAACGCGCGCCATAAAGCACGTTTAAAGCAGCCAAAACCATGACCGAAGCACTGTTCTATCTCGACCCGTCCAGTAGTCTTAGTCTGCAAAATCAGATAAGGCAAAAACTGGTTGAAGCCATACTGCAAGGCAGTTTTCCAGGTGGCGCCCGGCTGCCGTCGTCCAGAAAACTTGCCGGGCAACTCAAAGTCGCACGCAACACCGTGGTCCTGGCCTACGAGCAGTTAACTGAAGAGGGTTACCTTGAAAGCCGTGAACGCAGCGGCATATTCGTCAATGAAAAGATCCTCGAAGGCAGGATAGGTTTCAGTGGCAAGTCATCCTCGGCAAGTGAGCCGGACAGTACCTGGCAATGCCGGTTAAAGACCACGACACAGGCAGCCGACGTGTTCCAGTGGCCGTCTGACTGGCAACAGCATCCATTCCCATTTATCGACGGCTACTTCGACTCTTCCCTGTACCCAACCGCCCAGTGGCGTGAAGCCAGCCGCATGGCGCTCGGGGCCAGGGCGATCCACGAAGGCACCGTCATCGAGGGCCACGCCGACGACCCGGCCCTGATCGAGGAAATCCGTACCAAGATGCTGCCGAGACGTGGGATCTCCGCACAAGCCGATGAAATTCTCATTACACTGGGGGAACAAAACGCACTTTACATACTGACGCAATTGCTTACCGGGCATTCCACCAAGGTTGCTATGGAAGAACCGGGCAATCCCCGCATGAGGCAACTATTGCTTCAGACCGGTGCCAACATTATTGGCCAGCCTGTAGATGAGTTCGGCATGGTCATTAACACCCGTCTGGAATCAGCACAGCTCATTTACGTCACCCCGAGCCACCAGGTACCCACCGCAGTTACCATGCCTGAACAGCGGCGTCGGGCATTATTGAAACAAGCGGCAGCCGCGGATCAACTGATCATCGAAGATGATTTTGAGCACGAACATAATTACCTTGGCCGACCGCACGCCGCCTTACGCGGTATGGACAATAGGAACCGGGTAATTTATGTCTCGGGGCTCCCCAAGGTTCTCGCGCCCGGACTACGTATTGGTTTTATCGTGGCTGCCCCGGATTTGATCCGCGAGGCGCGAAAATTACGCCAGATGATTATCGGCAGACCCAGCATGATCAATCAGCACACGGCCGCTTTTTTTCTTTCCCTGGGTCATTACGACGCATTTATGACGCGTCTGCACAAAATCATGGGCAAGCGCTGGGACGCGCTGCGTCAGGCTTTTAATCATTACCATAGAAGCAGTGAGATCACCTTCCCCACCCAGGGCGGTACCGCACTGTGGGTTGAATGCCCCGGCCACCTCAAGGTAGATTTCCTGGTTAACCAGGCCGCCAAACGCGGTATCCTGATCGAACCGGACACCCACTATTATATCGGCGCCCGCCGATCCAGAAATTTTTATCGACTGGGTGTGACCAGTATCCCGGAAAAAAATATCCGTGAAGGCATTAACCAACTGGAGCAGTTAATCCGGGAGCTATCGGGTGATCGAATTGAACAACTGCAAGCTGACAACCCGAATTTGCTCAGTGGCAAGGCGCTGCGAAAAACCCTGTCAGGTGCAACCCTTTTGTATCGAACTTTTTATGGTGACCCGTGCACGATTGAATTGCTGGAAAATGGAGACATGATAGGCCGCTCCGGTCACGCAAATGAAGATTGTGACCAGGGAAAATGGTGGATAGAGGGCGACCTGTATTGCCGTCAATGGAATAACTGGGCCTATCAGGAGAAAACTGCCTTCCAGGTCACGCTCAATGAAAATCTCATTCAATGGTGGCGGCCTGGAGGCCGGTTGGTAGATTCCGCCATTATTCACACCGCACGCTCAAAACTGGTCTCATAAGCCCTTTGGAACTGGTTCTACACTCTGTTTGCACGCACAGCTACTCTGACCGCAGCGCATTCAGCTAAGTGATGCGAAACAGAAACTGGAGAAATTAATGGGTCACCTGGCGATTGCCGGACTACAACTGGAGCTTTGCGCAGAGGACAATCTGTCTGTCATCGAACGGGAAATTGAACTTGTTAAAAGCCGCTTTCCATGGATCCAGATGGTGGTGCTTCCTGAATTGTGCACTTATGGTCCCAACACCGATTTGGCGATACAACTCCCCGGAGAAGTAGAAAATTGCTACTGCGAGGCGGCCAGGAAACATGGTATCTGGTTAATACCCGGTTCCATATTCGAGCGCCGGGACTCGCAAGTGTTCAATACCGCACCGGTTATCAATCCTGATGGCGAGGTGATTGCCAGGTACAACAAGCAATTTCCATTTTATCCTTACGAACAGGGTGTATCACGTGGCGATAAGTTTGTCGTCTTTGAGATACCCAGGGTGGGCAAGGTCGGCCTGATTATTTGCTTTGACATATGGTACCCGGAAATTGTCCGCCAACTGGCATGGATGGGCGCCGAGGCGATTATTGCCCCGTCCCTGACCAATACGATCGACCGCAACGTGGAACTGTCTATCGCGCGCGCCAATGCAGCGACCAACCAGGTCTATTTCGTTAATATCAATAATGCCGGCAAGCTCGGATACGGCCAGTCGATCGTTGTCGGCCCGGACGGTACCGTCATACATCAGGCCTCAACTACGCGGGAGATTATCACCGTTGAACTGGACTTTAACCATGTGCGCAGAGTCCGTGAACGCGGTATGCATGGGTTGGTGCAAACGCTCAAGAGTTTCCGCGATGCCAAGGTCGCTTATCCTGTTTACCAGCAGGGTGCCGGACCCGGGGCTTTGGCTGAGCTGGGGCCACTGGTTGTGCCCACCAAAGACGAGGGCGGTGACACGGGACCTGCAATCGAGCAGGTCGCCAACAAATAAGGCTTCACCAGTATTTCAGAAACCGTATCAGGTCTCCAGCTCAATTCTGGCCGCTTCAAGTAAACGGATCAACGGCGCCAGTTGCCGCTCATACCTCCGCCACCTGGCGACAGAACTCTGATAAACCGGCTGTCTGACCTGCACCGAGCTTGCCGTGGTGGAGGCCTCCTTGCTCTCGTAGTATTTCAGGCATTGCGCCTGCCACTCCAGCCCGCAGAACGCCAGTAAGCGGCGAGATTCACCTTCCACATCAGCCACCAGTTCCTCATAGGTCAGCGTGTGGATCACAGCGGGCATCACCTTGTTCCAGTGCTCCATTAACCGATGATAGGCGATAAAATACCGGCCCAATTCCTCCAGATCATAGGAAAACGGATAACCATCGATGAACAGTTGCTTGTAAATCGCATAGCAGGTATCCAGTGGGTGCCGCTTCAGGTTGATGATTTTTGCGTTGGGCAGGGCCAGGTGGATCAGGCCCGTGTACAGGTAGTTGAGTGGCAGCTTATCGATAAAATGGGCGGTGTGCCCTGTAAGCGGTCGTGTGCTGTCGATGTAATTCTTTCCCAGTGCGGCAAAATCCAACCCGGCAGACAGCGCAACCTGTTGATCCCGTGGCAGCTTCTGAGAACTTGCAAGCGTTTTTAGCTGTTTCATCATCCGGACGGTGAAGTTATTCAATTCACCGGCGGAGTGAACCTCGGTGTGGCTGGCGAGGATCCGCTCGACCAGGGTTGTACCGGTGCGGGGCAAGCCGAGAATAAAAATGGCCTCGGCATTGCTGTCACCTTCAATTTGGCCGTCAAACAACGCTGCCGGATAGCTTTTCTGAATTGCAGCCATCGTTTCCAGGTCGCGCTGTACATCGTATTGCATGCTGCTTCGGCGGCTATCGGCACCTTGCTTGAGGTAGGTGAATGAACGCTCTGCCTCGTCCAGGTCCTCAAGTTCCTTGGCCAATGCATAACAGATATTTGCCCGCCCCTTCTTGTCTTCAATACCCTCTTGCAGCAGTCTTTCCAGGGCTTGAACGTGGTTTTTATCCACGCTTTGCGTACGCAGTTCGGAACGCACCTTGTAGGCCTCGTAATCCGCCGGGTTGAGTTTGATGGCCTGATCGAAATGATGCTCTGCTGAATCGATTTCACCCAGGGATCGTTGCAGGACTGCTGCGTTGTAGTGGTGCTGGGCATTGTCGGGCTGCAAACTGATCGCCTTGCGGTACAGTGGTAATGCTTGCCTGCGTTTTTCCAGCTGGGTCAACAACATGGCCAGTGTCGAACACTGGTACGCGGTTTGCATCTGTTGCACAGTCAGTTGCCCGACCACCTGGTCAAGTTGCCGGGTTTGCCCCAGCCTGGCCAGGCAAAGTGCTTTTTGCAACAGCCATGCGGGCTTTTGGGGTTCAATGGCCAGCGCTCTTTCAATGGCCTTGAGCGCCATGGGTGGATTATTGATTTTCATGGCCAATTGACTGGTGGTGTGCCACCCGGAGGCAAACTGTGGGTAATTCCGGTTAAGTTCCCGGCACGTGGCTATGGCCTGTTCAACCTTTTTATCGCCTAGCAACTCCCAGACCCTGATCTCCAGGGTTTTCGCCTGCACGTGCTTCGTATTATCCGGTTTTGTCATGTGCCTATTATTGTTCGGCAGGGGAAAAGTTCCTAGGAG
>CAZYVH010000112.1:0-7578 GCA_964650905.1 uncultured Wenzhouxiangellaceae bacterium
TCAACCGAGGTGACGATGAAGGCGGGCATCATGGCTGGAAAAGTGCTTTCCAAACCAGTCCGACAAACGTTTGTTTAACTGGTTTTGACCCGCTTGTGGATCAGCGGCAAAGATATCCATCAGGTCTCTTAGCTGGTCCAGCAAGTCTTCGTGGTCTTCCTTGTGTGCAGCATATTCACCATAGGCAGCCTGACGCATCAGACGTTCCTCCAGTGCAAAATGGGCTGCAATATCTGCATGGATTTCACCCAGCACGGAACTGACCCGGCTTGTATCGAGCGGGTCCCCCAGTTGTGTGTATAACCCATTGATCTGGTCAATCATATTGGCATGTTCATGATCGACCGCCGTGTTACCAACAGAATATTCTGCTTTCCATTCGAGTAGTGCCATTGGTCCTCTTACCTGAAAATAAAAGCCTGGTTCAATGGATCGAATTCTATAACAACATGCTGTCCAGCCCTGAAATCAAGGGCAGCCTCGCCCTGGTAATCAAACCCCCGGGACCGGCCGGAATCACTCATGGCGATTGAGAGTTTATGAGAGCCCGCCGGTAATTGTATTCGCTGGTAGACGCTGGATTCACCGTCTTTCCACAGCCCGGTTGGCTCCACAATTTGTTCAAACAGGGGATTGCCGTCCGCTGCAAGGCTGATTCTGAGCGGATGACGCTCGCGTGGGCAGTCGGCCGGCTTGCGCATATTGGGTGGCAACTTCTGCAATTCTTCCTGGCTTAATCGGCGGCACTGGTGCAATCGCTTACCCGCGTGTGAAAAACTCAGCGACAGGACGGCATAGCCTGTTTGTAACTGGCTGAATCGTGGCCAAAAAGTAAATACCCCGGAAACAACCGCGAACAGGATCCAGGCGAGTACAACGCCCGCATACCTCGTGTATTTATTCGCAAATTCTCTTGTCGTGTCCGCCGCTGATCGTCGTGAACCCAGACTGGACCGAAAGGCGGTTACGGCAGCGCCCACGCTCGAGTGTTGTGACCATGGCTCTGACCACAGCAGCGCCAGTTTTTCATTATCTACACGTTTACGCAGATGCGGGTCCCTGGTCCGGTTCATACGTTGTTCAGTCCATTGTTCACCCAGGCGATACTGGCAGTCACCATTGGCACAGCCCGCCATGACCACACCGTCGACCAGCTTGCGGCTCAGAACCCAATCGATAAATGGCGGTGACAACTGTGCGACACACGTCAGTCTGATGACGGCGGTTTGCGGGTCGCTTAACCCCGCAAGACGGGTACTACCGGTACAGCCAACGACGAGCAGGCGCTGGTCGCCTTTCAAGGCACCTGTTGCCCGGATGATGGTTTCCTTGATGGACGCCGTCGACTGGTCCGGCAGATCGATTCCGGGTTCAAGGGTGGACCGCGTCCTGAAGGGTGTTGCGGTTGGACAGGCACCCACACAAATACCGCAGTTCAGACACAGGCTTGCATCGACCACGGCCTCACTGGCGTATTTTTTTCCGTCGCTGCGTGGTGCCATTTGCAGGGCTCCGAAGGGACAGTCCTCAACACAACGTTCACAACCGTTGCAGTTATTAAGGTCAACGCGGGCAACTGCGGGTTTACGCGCAGGTGGTAACCACGGCGCAAGACAAAGGAGCAGGCTGAAGCCGACCAGCAAACTCCAGACCATGCCTGGCGACCAGGTTTTCATGAGTGGGTAAATCAGCAGGTAATACCAGTCCAGTGCGAGACTGCCGGGCACCATAGCCGGGTCTGCCTGGCCCTGGCTCAAGGCGGGGAACAGCGCCGACAGTACCAGCATCGACAACAACGACCCGCCCATCAGGACGCGGGGTGGATTGATTTTTGGTCGGTTAATGCGAAAAACATGCAGCCAGATACCAAACACGAGAAAAATGGGTAATCCAATAATGTGCACGAATGCCATCAGGGTGAAAAAGCGGTTGCTGAGCGATGCGACGCTGAGAAAATTTCGCGCCATCGAATCTGTAAAAATGGGCAATGCATCCAGCAATTCTGATGAAGTCAGGGCCACATACAATGCGAGTTGGTCCCATACCAGCCAGTAACCGGTGATCCCCAGTGGAATGATCAACCACAACAATGGCATGCCGGTCGTCCAGCTAAACCAACGGGCGCTGCGGTAACGGTCAAAGACGAACTCCTTGAGCATATGCAAGGCCAGCGTGACGATGGCTGCGTCCGAGGCATAGCGGTGCAGACTGCGCATGACACCGCCCAGATACCACTGGTCGTGGGTCAGGTATTCAACCGACTCATAAGCACCGCTGACGCTGGTATGGAAAAAAATGAACAGCCAGATGCCACTGATCAGTACAATCCAGAACAGGAATATTGTCAGGGAACCTAAGTGTTGCAATGGATTGAGTTTATTGCTGAATGCCCGGTCAAGCCCAGTCTGGGGCAGCTTGAAGACGAGCCGTCCGGCCCATTGGATTAACCCGAGCAAGAATCAACCGCCCCTGTTTTTGCGTCTTGAGCGCCGGGTTTCCAGGAACAGATAACTTAAAACACCCAGTATTGCCAGTGCACCGATTGCAATTTGTACAAATAATGAATAATCGATGCGGTACTTACCGGTATTGGGGTCATACACGGTACAAAAAAGACGTACCTTGTCGGCTACTCCGGAAAAGAAGTTGTGTGCCGACCGTGGACGGTTGAACACAAGTTCTTTGAGCGGCTCGACCAGCCAGGGTAGTTCAAAGGCGCCGCCGTAGACTTGCTCATAAATCGTACCCCCGCCATCAACGATGGTGGTTTGGGTGATGTGGTCGAAACCACGTGCCGTTGGGAAATAGACAAAACCAAGATTTTCCACCAATTTATCCATGGTTGCCGCGTTGGCACTCAGAAAGGCCCAGTCAGGTTCATCGACGCCCTGTTCACGGGCAAATTCCTGCATGCGTTCCGGGCTGTCGTTGGCCGTGTCAAAACCAATGGTAACAACCTTGAAGCTTTTGTCACCCAGTGCCTCGCGGGCTGCCTCAACAGCCAGTTTCAGGTGTCGTGTCAGGGCAGGGCAGACGTGGTAACAGGATGTGAATATCAGGCTGATCAGCAGGGGTTTTCCCTGATATTCCCGCAGGTTGACGGTTTGACCCTGGCCGTTGGTAAATTCAAAATCGCTCAGCTTGCTGCCAATGGCGGCCTGTGAAATGGCGAGTGCCTGTTCCTCGTCGTAAGCGCCATTTTGCGTGTCGCCCAGGACGCCTGTACAGGCCATGGTCAAAAGCAACAGGGTCAGGCAGTAATCTGCTCGGGGAAAACGCAGCATCGTGGTCATGATCCTTGATTCAAGGCAAACAGTGATTTTACCGCAGGTAGCAGTCGTCAGCCCGTATATTTATACATTAAAAGTATAACGGGCCAAAAAAAACACCGGGCAGGGTGCCCGGTGTTTGGGGTCAGATTCGATCAAATCAGGACATTGGCCAGACCGAAGCCAGGTATTTCCAGTTGACCGCGTAGTAGACGATAAACACCGCCAGGAAGAATAACGCCATGGCGAAGGTGCCCGGCGCTGCAAAGCCCCATCTACCGGCCGCGGCATGGCCGCCCTGGACAACGGGATCCGGTTTGGCCTTGAGCAGTCGTGTTGTGGCTGTGCTGTAGGCAGACTCGGATTCAATGCGTTTGCCAAAGAATACGGAAACCACGGTAATGAGGATGAAAATGGCCCCACCGAGGATTGCAGTGACCCCGCTGATACCCACCAGACCCATCAGTGTATAGGCGCTGGCCGGGTAATCAAAACTCAGTGCGGCATCGGTAAATGCCATATCCCAGTGACGACGCTCCACACCCAGTGTACCGGCACCCATCATGACCAGTGTGAAAATCATCATGCTGATACCAAATATATAAGGTTGCCACTTGGCAAGACCCGGCAGGAAAACCTGGCGCCGGAACAATACCGGTATCAGGAAATAGGTCAGGGCCATAAAGGCCAGAGTTGTACCGATTACGACCGTGGCATGGAAATGCCCCGGCACATAAATGGTGTTATGGATGATGATATTAATCTGCTCGGTGCCCATTACCACGCCGGAGATTCCACCCAGAAATCCAAAGCCGACCAGTGACAGGAACATCCCGGAAAATACCGGATTGCCCCACGGTGCCTTACGCAGCCATTCGAACAACCCCTTGGTGAAACCCTTGGCCCGTTGTGCAACTTCGATGGAGCCCGGTACGGTCAGGCCATGTACCATGCTTGCCAGCACGGCCAGGTACATCGCGTAGGAGGTATTGAATATCTTCCAGGTTGAACTGAGCCCCGGGTCAACCAGCAGATGATGGGCTGAAGCCAGTTGCAGGAAGGCGATATAGAGCAGGAAGGCGGTTCTGCTGACCTTCTCGGACAAGGGCTTGGCCCCGAAAACGATCGCTGCGATCGCATACCAGACGGAGACGTGGGCAGCAACATTGATCTGTTGGGACGAGTGACCAAAACCCCACCAGATCAGGCGGTACATACCGGCATCAATGTGACTGATCAGACCGATGGACCAGAGATAGGTCGGGATCAGGATGATCGCTCCCATGGCAATGGTGAAAATGGCAATAATACAGGCTGTCAAAGCGCCAAAAGTCACCAGTGGTATCGAGCCTTCGTAGGTTTTTTCTTCCTTGGCGACAACCAGCGTGCCAAGAAAAATGAAACAACCAACCAGTGCGCCAACGGCAAACAGGATCAGTCCCAGGTAGAAATTGGGATTGGCCGGCATGGGTACATAAGAGGTCATCATGACGGTTGCCTGGCCACCAAATACCGCCAGGTTGTTGACCACCGCGCCGGCCACCATCAGCACAAAGGCGAGCCAGGCGAGACGGGGTGTTGCAAGACGACATTTGAGCAGCGTGGAACTGCAAAAATACAAAACTGCGATCTCAAAGAAAATAATCCAGAAAATCAGCATATTGATGCCGTGGAAGGTCAATATCTGGTAGAAACGGTCCGCTGGAAGCAGGTGTACGGCAGGCCAGCGCGTCAACGTGACCGCCAAAGCCGACAGACCACCGATCAGTAGCATGACAACGGCCACAACCGCATTCGCCCGCATCAGCATTTCAGCCGGTTTGTGGAATTGCAGACCCGACTCCGGGCAGGTTCTGAATAATTCTGTTTTCATGATCCGCCCTCCGAGACCAGTATTTTGCCTACCATGGTGTGATGACCAATACCACAAAACTCATTGCATACGATGGTCTGATCACCGCTGGTATCGGGTTTGATGGTCAAAACCATCTCATAACCCGGCAGGATTTGTACGTTGATATTTTGTGGTTGCAATGAGAAACCGTGTTGCCAGTCCATGGAGGAAATATGCAGGCGATACGTTTGATTTTTTTCCAACTGCAGGATTGGCCACCACTGCCACAGGCGTCCCAGCAGATAAACATCGCTGCCGGGTGGCGGTTTGACCACCGGGATCTGCATATCCGTTTCAGTACGAATGGTGTACTGGTCGACCATTGCCTGCGTCTTGGCCATGAAGGCAGTCGGTGTGGTCTTGTAGGCTTCATTGGAAAGATTCTGTTTTCCATAGATATGCCATACGGGCATCATTACGAACATAAACAGGGACCAGACCAGCGCAATGGTTATCCAGGTCCCTTCGACACGATCCAGTGGTTGTTTCCACCAGAGTGTCTCTGCAGGCGGTTGAATTGAAGTCACGATTTTACCCTTGGTTTTGGTTAATTACTGAGCGGAATGGTTACCAGTTCCATGATGCCCCAAACGATAAAAAAAACCGTGGGAACGACGACACCAATAAATAATAATAAGAACGGGTTATCGAGGATACGTTGCATAACCGGCACACGTTCAGTTGGCTGGTCCCCCGGAATTTCCTGGTTCATTCTATGCACTCCCATCAGGAATTGTTTAAGGTTAAAATATACACCAATTTTAACACTATCACAGTATTTTTTTCCAGTTATTGACATAAGTCAATAACACTCATAATTGCTTGATACAATATGTACAGATAATGAAAACCATAAATTCCATCATCCGGGTATTAGTTTTCCCCGCACTGGTCCTGTGTTCACTCAACGCCTGCGATAGTCAAAGTGGACCAGGACCCGAAATCCATGACACCAAATACGTGGCCATCGACGCCGAAGGCGAACCTCTCGCCCGTCCAGCGGGAGACGACGATTGCGTACTCGATCAATTTATCGGTCTGGTCTGGGAGGTCAAATCAAACCAGCCTGGTTTGCGTGACTGGCGCAACACGTACAGTTGGTACGATCCACAGGAATCACATGATAGTGAACTCGACTACCGTGGCATGGCCGATGGTGGTCAGTGCGTCGCCAGTGTCTGCGATACCTTTGCCTATGTTGCGGCTGTCAATCAGAGCAACTATTGCGGCCATTCTGACTGGCGTCTGCCGACTCGTGATGAGCTTGGGTCAATCAGCGATCCACGCAAACCGGATAACCCGCCAACGATCAATATGAAATATTTCCCCCATACCCAGGCCGGGGAATACTGGTCCAAAAACGACTACCAATTCCAGTATGACACCGCCTGGTTGTGGAATTTCAAACAAGGTCAGGATCGTGTGGAGTGGAAAAAAAGCCCGCGTTACGTGCGTCTGGTTCGGGGTCAGGCTAAAATGTTGCAACGGGTCAAGGAATAGGGGGAGCTATGCGAATAATATTGTGGTTTGCACTTGTGCTGGTGGTTGTTCTCGTCTCTGTGAGCGCCTATCTGCGTTTGGCCCATTCCGGCATCGGTTGTGCCGACTGGCCGGCGTGCTATGGCCATATTGGCCAAGTTCAGGCTGGCGGACAATCATTGTCCAGTGAAAGCGCCTACCAGCGCATCATCGCCGAAGCCAGCCAACCATTAGCCTGGGCCACACCGTTGCACCGCCTGGTCGCAAGTGTCCTTGGAGTTCTGGTTGTGTTCATGACCTTGCTGGCCTGGTGGCAAAAGCATCAACGCTTTATGACCACGCTGCTGCTAATGATCACTGTGTTCCTGGCATTGCTGGGTATGAAATCGGGGAGTTTGCATAGCCCGGCGGTGATGATGGGCAACCTCGGTGGTGGCTTCCTGATGTTGGGTATGCTGGGTTGGATGCTGTTTACCGGCCAGCGGTCCAACAACTGTCGTGCAGGCACCCGGCTACTCAATACGCTCGCTATCACGGCGGTCGTTTTACTTGTTTTGCAAATCCTGGCAGGAGGATTGACCAGTGCCAATTTTGCAGCCACGGCCTGTCAGACACTACCGGACTGCCAGGGCTCTTACCTGCCGGGCGTGGCAATCACCAAGGCGTTGGATATCAGACATGATCGCGTTGTCTCACCCGAGGGTCTGGCAATTGGTGGTGCCGAACGCGTGGCCATCCACAAAGCGCACCGAATTGGCGGCGTGTTGACCGCGGTCCTGCTATTGATAACGGCTTTACTGGCGTGGCGAACTGCTGGCAGGTACCGACTGCTGAGTGCTGTGGTTGTGTTGCTTGTGCTGGCTGAATTTATCATCGGCGTCGCCGCAGTGCTCAACAGTTTGCCAATCGGATTGGCGGTGGCACACAACTGGCTGG
>CAZYVH010000113.1:0-7471 GCA_964650905.1 uncultured Wenzhouxiangellaceae bacterium
CCGACTGGTGAAATGTCCAGGCTAAGCATCAATCAGTCGCTTTGTGCTACAAAGCGATAACCATGACTGCGCACAGTCTCAATATAGTGATCAATATTTGCTATGGCGAGAATTTTTCTTAAGCGCCTGATGTGGACATCGACGGTGCGATCTTCAAGATAGGCGTTGGCACCCCAAACGTGATCGAGTAATTGTGAGCGGCTGTAGGCCCGCCCTTCATGGGTCATGAAGAATTCCAGCAAGCGGTACTCGGTCGGACCAATATGGACGGGTTTTTTATTAAATGAGACTCGGCGCGAGGCGGTGTCCATAATGATACATCCTGCCTTTATCATGCCGTCAGCACCGCCAGGCGTGGTTCTGCGCAGGATGGCGTTGATGCGTGCAACCAGTTCCCTGGGTGAGAATGGTTTGCTGATGTAATCGTCGGCGCCCGTGTTCAGACCCGTCACCTTGTCACTTTCAGAAACCTTCGCTGTCAGCATGATGATGGGGATTTCGGCAGTCAGTGGATCTCTACGCAAACGACGGGTCAGTTCAGGTCCGCTCATACCCGGCATCATCCAGTCAAGCAACAGCATGTCGGGCTTGTTCTCACAGATGCTGAGTAATGCCAATTTACCGTTTTCGGCGCAACGCGCCGTCATACCAGCGCTTTGAAGCGCCATTACAATGAGTTCGCGTATGGCCTGTTCATCATCAACAACCAGCACATTGATTTTTTTGTGTGTCACACGGCTTTCCCAGCGGCTGGGCCATATTATAGGGTTAAATGTGACCGCATGATGACGGTCGTGCAACTATCCTTTATGCGATGGTTTGTCCAACGCACCCAGCTCGATTCGTAACTCTGTGAGCCTGGCGCTAACCCTGGAGCGTTGGTAGTAATCGAGGTCGGACCGTCTTTCCAACTTCTCCAGTTGTGTAATGGCTTCTTCAACGCCGCCCCTCTGGTAATAGGATTCAGCCATTGCCTCGGTAGCCCGTACGTCATTTCCGGCCTGGTTGGCGGCCTGTGCATAGAGCGCGTACAGTGTTGGGTCGTCCTTTCTTTGAACCAGTTGCTGTTTTAGTACATCGCTGGCTGTTTCAGCCGCTGCGACGGTATTTTGTGACAGCAGAGCTTTGCTGTACTCCAGGGCGATGGCCTGGTTGCCCGGAAAACTGTGGTAAAGATTTGACAGGCTTTCAATGGCCTGCTGCTGACGGTCCGACTGCAAGTCCAGGTTAGCCATTTGCAACTTGAATGCAAGTCTTTGTGGTTCCCTGTTCTGCAGCTCCTTGAGTATCGCGGCGGCCCTCTGGTACTGTGTATTACGTTGCAGTGCAATGGCCAGACCATAGCGGTTAGCAATATTTCTTGCATCGCCGGATGATTTTTCAAGCTCCGTTTCAAAATAGCTAATGGCCTTGTTCGGGTCTTTTTCGAGCAATGCCCGGAGTCTGGCCTGGACGATGTAAAACTGGCGTCCTTCAGCCGGCTCGACCTTTGGCAGGTTCCGGATGCGGTCTTCGGCTTCCGCAATCCGGTTAACGGACACCGGGTGTGTGCGTAGAAACTCAGGCGGGTTTTCACCATTGGCCCTCGAGGTGTGACCCATCCTTGCAAAAAAATCGGCCATGCCCTGGGGAGCATAACCGGCTTCAGACAGTGTTCTGATACCCACCCGGTCAGCCTCTATTTCATTATGACGCGTAAAGTTGATTTGTGCCTGCTGGGTAACCGCCTGGGCTCCCATGACCGCGCCTGTGACGACCTGACCGTCACCGCCACCTGCCAGGATCGCGCCCATCATTGCCAGCATGGCGAGTATATTCATGGTCTTGGCTTTCTCGAAGGCACGGTAAAGGTGCAATTGGGTGATATGCGCAATTTCGTGTGATAGAACCCCGGCCACTTCATCCTGACTATCCGCGAGCAGAATCAGTGCACTGTGCAGGGCAATCACTCCACCTGGGGCGGCAAAGGCGTTGACGACATGCTGATTCAGGACCACGAAGGTGAACGCGGCTTCGGGTTGGTCGCTGTGTGCCGCCAACTTATACCCCATGTCGGAAAAAAAGTCGTTGATCAACGGGTCTTCAATCAACAGGTTATAGGCGCGCATTTGCCGGATGAGGCTTTCTGCATAGCGTCTTTCATCGGTTGCTGAGATGACATTGCTGGCTGAGTTACCCAGTTCCGGCAATGGTATGCGCTCGGCATTGACGATGCCGGACAAACTCATGACGGCGACTGCCGACGCGATGGCGACGTGTTTTAACAGACCTTGTTTTATCTTGACTGAAGCCATACTTTCTCTGAGACTGCCAGTTTCTCTTTTAGGACAGTAACACAGCTTTGATTGTTCCTGTGAGGCACTTGGCTCGAATTTGCTCATCATTATCATGAATGGTTAAAACATTATGCGGGTAACAATCTACACAAAAGGCTACTGTGGTTTCTGTTTTGCGGCCAAGAACCTCCTGACCAAACGTGGCATTGCCTATGAAGAGATTCCGGTCAGCAGCATCGCCGAAGAGATGGAGATGCGGGAATTGACCGGCGGTAGAACGGTGCCGCAAATCCTGATTGACGGTGAGTCGGTTGGTGGATACGAACAACTGGTTGAGTTGGACAGGGATGGCCGTCTGCAAAACCACAGTGATCCAACAGCCTGATATCCTTGTGGGTACTGCATTGACTGCCTGCAAACCAAAAGTTCATTGTTGTGAAAACACAACGCCAGTGGGTTAAGCCCTGACAATAAGGTGTCGTTATCGAAGACTTTAAATAGTTTTCTCATTTTGTCATATCAATATAAAACAGTCATTTATAAATTACTTGTGAGAAAACACATATTTTAAGGTTTAATTTGTCCGTGTGGACTTATTATCGTTGACTTATTGTTGTTTTCCTGCCATATTTTACATAGTTATGGAAGTGTGGCTGGCAGAATCCAGATTGCAGGGATGAAATTTCGTTTCTTGACAATACTGATCGTCGTGGCGGGTATGATCCCGGCACTGGCTTGTGCACGTCTTGCAGGCCTGCCATTGAGTGGTTTTGGTGCCGGTGGTACGGGTCTTACCCCTTTTTATGTACTCGGTTTTGAATTGGGTCCCTGGCAGGATTACCTGGCGCGTCAGTTGACACCGGATTACCTTATTGACCCGGCAGCTGAGCCATTACATATTTCATGGCTTGATCAGCGGTCTGTCATGATACTGCCATTGTTTGCAGAACAGCTACTGGGTGAGCCGAAAACATATGTCAGGTTTGAAGTTGACTGGCAGCGCACCGGTGACCTGGGTATGACCCGTTTCGACCAGGGGCTGATCAGTGGCCGGCCTGCTCTTGAGCGCAAGTTGATTTCCTCAAGCCTCATGCATCAGTTAAGCGACAACCAGTTGATCGGCGTTGCCGCGGTATTTGCGACCCAAAGCTATGGGGGCTCGCGTCTTGGTTTGCACAGCTATGGTCAAAATATACCGGCTGAACTACGTCAAACCATCTATGACCCATACCGGGAAAGCGGCTATGGAGCGGGTATCCGGCTGGCAATGAAAAATGAACTCAGCGATGGGATAGCACTGGATGCAGGGTTCCAGTCACGCATCAACATGGATGAATTTGCGAACTACCGAGGAGTATATGCGCAACCGGCTGATCTCGATATTCCGGCACGTGCAAAGCTGGGTCTGGCAGTTAAAGCCGGTTCACAATCCTGGTTGAATTTTGCAGTTGAGAGGGTTCTTTACAGCGATGTTGGTGCTTTTGCCAACCGCAACCTGCCGGACCGGTTTCTCTCCTTACTGGGTGACACGACCAGCCCGTCATTCTCCTGGGATGACCTGACGGTCTATTCAATCGGCTGGAATTGGGCGAATAACAAGGGTACATCCCTGTATGTTGATTTCAGTTCCCGTACCCAGCCATCGCCCAGTTCAAGCATCTTAAGCCAGGCTATAAATGCTGATCTTGCCAACAATGCCATGACCATCGGATTCAGTCGCCAGTTGAGTTTAAGTAGCCGCCTGCATGTCAATGCTGCTTATGCACCCTCTGAACTTGCATTTGGTGGCAATGTGCTGGGTGTTACCACCGACCACTTGAACCAGGACTTTGAACTCGAAGCTTTGTGGACCGTGGACTTCTGACTGCAAATTTAAACCTCGGCTCAAAAATAACTGCCCGCAAGCTTTGCATTCTTGCTGTTTTGATAAAAGAAAATGAATGTCCTGACCTCGTGGTTTAAAAGAACTTTCGCGGACCCGCAGGTCGTTATCCTCGGTCTTGTCCTGGTCGTTGGCTTTGGTGTTGTAATAAGTCTCGGCAAAATGCTGGCCCCGGTATTTGCCAGCATCGTTGTTGCCTATCTACTCGAAGCGGTTGTAGCACGTATGCAGCGTATTGGCCTGCCCCGCCTGGTTTGTGTGCTGTTTGTTTTCCTGTTGTTTCTCGCCAGCCTGTTCTTCTTGTTATTCGGGTTGGTGCCAATGCTTACCCGTCAGTTGAGCCAACTCGTACAGCAATTGCCCAATTATATTAACCAGGGTCAGGAGCTGTTGCAGCAATTGCCTGAACGCTACCCGCAACTGGTATCCGAGGTACAGGTGCAGCAATTGATCGGCAGTATTGGTAATGAACTTGCGGGTACGGGGCAGCAGTTCCTAAGCTGGTCGTTGGCCTCGGTTGGTAACGTGGTCGGACTGTTGGTTTTGCTGATTCTGATCCCGGTGCTGGTGTTCTTTTTTTTGAAGGACAAGCGCCAGCTGATCGACTGGGTCAGTGGCTATCTGCCAGTCGAACGTCATCTTGTATCTTCTGTCTGGGCCGATGTGGAAGCACAAATTGCCAATTATGTGCGTGGCAAGGCAGGTGAAATCGTCATCGTTGCTGCCGTCACTTATGTGACCTTCATTGCCCTTAAATTACAGTATGCGGCCTTACTTGCCACGGTGGTGGGGTTTTCCGTGTTGATCCCATATATTGGAGCGGCAGTGGTCACTTTGCCCATTGCATTTGTTGCCTATTTCCAATGGGGCTGGGGCTGGGATTTTGGTCAGGTCATCATTGCCTATGCAATTATCCAGGCCCTGGACGGAAACGTGCTGGTGCCACTGCTCTTTTCCGAAGCACTGGATTTGCACCCGGTGGCCATCATCGTCGCGATCCTCCTGTTTGGTGGCTTGTGGGGTTTCTGGGGCATTTTCTTTGCCATTCCACTGGCAACCCTTGTGCAGGCGGTATTGAAAGCCTGGCCCAGGGATGTACGCGAACAGGAGATAACTGACCCTGTGGATGGAGAAGAGCAATAGTCCGGTGATGCCCGAAAGCGATTTACCCCATGACAGGTCTCATTCCTGGAAGCAAATGAGGTGATCGCATGAATCAGAGAAATTCTATACTGCTACTCATCGTGTTGGGTGTTTTCGGTCTGTCAGCATGGGCCAGGACGGCCAGGTGACAGCCTCACTGGATGGCAATGCGGTGGCGATCACACGTTTGTACTGGTTTGCCTGGTACAGTTTTCATCCACAAACAGCACTGATCGACGGGTCAAACCAATGAGGGCTAAAATGCTTCGGATGTATAGTCCGCCAGTCGTGATCTTTCACCGCGCTGCAAGGTGATGTGGGCCGAATGCTGCCACCGCTTGAAGCGGTCCACCGCATAGGTCAGCCCCGAGGTCGTTTCAGTGAGGTAGGGTGTATCAATCTGCCCTATATTCCCCAGGCAGATCATCTTGGTGCCTGGTCCGGCACGGGTTAACAATGCTTTCATCTGCTTGGGTGTGATGTTCTGTGCTTCGTCGATGATGACGTAGCGGTTCAGAAACGTACGCCCGCGCATAAAGTTCATGGAGCGTACCTTTATACGATTGGCAAGCAGGTCATTGGTTGCAGCACGGCCCCATTCTCCACCTTCCGTGGGTTGGGTCAATACCTCGATATTGTCGCTAAGAGCCCCCATCCACGGCGTCATTTTTTCTTCTTCAGTTCCCGGTAGAAAGCCTATATCCTCACCGATGGATACCGTTGCACGCGTGACAATGATCTCGCTGAAGAATTTTTGGTCCATGGCCAGGGCCAGACCTGCGGCCAGGGCCAGCAGGGTCTTGCCGGTACCCGCCATCCCGATCAGCGTAACAAAATCAATGTCTGGGTCCATCAACAGATTCATGGCGAAATTCTGTTCGCGGTTACGTGCCTGAATTCCCCAGATAGTGTTTTTACCTGACAGGTAGTCCATGACCAGCCGGAGCACCACAAAATCTGGTTTGACGTCAACCACGATTGCTTCAATGCCATCGCTGCTGCCGATGACTACACACTGGTTTGGGAACCAGTCATCATCTTCAATGCGCTTGATACGATAAAAAGTTGTGCCGTCCGCGTTCCACGAATCAACCGCTGGATAGCGGTCCCAGAAGCCGTCGCCCTCAATGGTCATGCCCTTGTAGAGCAGATCGGCATCATCCAATGCCTTGTCGTTACGGTAATCTTCTGCCGGGATGCCCAGGATTGCGGCCTTGATGCGCAGATTGATATCCTTGGATACCAGTACGATCTCACAATCTTTTTTCTGCGCCTGCAAAGCCAGGGCCGTGCTGAGAATTTCGTTGTCAGCAAACGAACCCTCTCGCAAAAGGTCAGGGTGTATGTCGGTTATGTGCGTCTGGAAAAACAGGCGCCCGTGTGTTGATGGTAATTCCAGACCATGGGGTACCAGTAAGCCGAGTCCTTCCTTGAGACGGGTCACCCCCTGGGCATTCATCATGTCACCGATAAAGCGGCTCACCTGTCGGACATTTCGCGCAACTTCGGTCAAACCTTTCTTGGCCGCGTCAAGTTCCTCCAGGACGATCATTGGCAGGAAGATATCGTGTTCTTCAAAACGGAACATCGATGTCGGGTCATGCATCAGGACATTGGTGTCCAGAACATATAAACGCTTGTTTTTCCCCATCAAGGATTTCTACTTACGATAGTGCTTTAAGCGCATCAAGAACGGCCTGGGCGTGACCGGCCACGCGGACCTTGCGCCATTCCTGGCACAGGACGCCCTCGGCATCCAGCAAAAATGTGCTTCGCACCAGACCCAAATACTTGCGTCCATACATGCTTTTTTCATGGATGACATCAAATTGCCTGCACAACGTTTCATCTTTGTCGGAGAGCAGGTGGAAAGGAAAGTTGTATTTTTTTCTGAAGTTTTCGTGACGCTTGACGGAGTCCCTGGAGACGCCGAGGATGTTGCATCCGGCGGCTTTGAAGTGAGGGTACAGGTCACGGAAGTCCTCGCCTTCACGGGTGCACCCGGATGTGTTGTCCTTGGGGTAAAAATAAATAACCAGCTTGTGGCCTTTGAACTCGGCTAATGACAGATCTTGATCGCCAGTGGCGGGCAGGGTGAAATTATCTACACGCTTACCTAGTGTCATGTCAAGCCTATAGTGTAGGGTTCAGCGAGTCGTGAAGTGGTTGG
>CAZYVH010000114.1:0-3043 GCA_964650905.1 uncultured Wenzhouxiangellaceae bacterium
CGAATATCCCTCCAAACCAACGTCATCCCGGGACCGCGAATAGCGGGACCCGGGATCTAGCGGGAATGACATCCTCCCCATGAACAAACTCGCCACACAAGCGCTCTTCTACCTGTTGATGCTGTTCGTCATCCTCACGCCATTACCACTGGGCAGCAACCGTGAATGGTCGTGGACACTGGTGGCGGTACTGGCTTCCGGTATTGCGCTGCTGTGGGTGCTGGCGGAGGGGTTCAGTGTTCGAAAAGTCAGCCTGCACCTTAACCCGTTCCTGATTCTGATGTTTTTAGCCGTGTGCGCCTGGGCAGCGATACAGACCGCCCCCTGGACACCGGCTCAATGGCATCACCCCCTGTGGGGTATGACCGCCGAGGCGCTGTCGGTGGATCTGCCGGGTCGTGTGAGCGTATCAAACGAGGACAGCCTGACGGCGTTGATGCGCTTGCTGAGCTATGGGCTGGTGTTTTTTGTCAGTTTTCAATTGGGCCGCTCAAGGGAACGGGCCTTTGAAGCATACCGCATACTGGCGTTCGCCGGTCTTGCCTATGCCATTTACGGTCTGATCACGTTCTGGAGTGGCGAAGGCAGTCTGCTTTGGTTCAAAGAGGATGCCTTCAAGATGGATCTCCGCAGCACCTTTGTGAACCGCAATTCCTACGCCACCTACGCCGGCCTGAGCCTGATGTGTGCAATGGCCTGGTTTTATCAGTCTGTCGTGGTACGGCGAAGCAACCAGGTATACGAAATACCACAGGGCAGACAACTGCGTGTCGAGCAATTCATCCTCAAAGCATGGAAACCGTTGATTGCCCTGTTATTGCTGACCACAGCACTGATTTTGACCCATTCGCGTGGTGGCTTTATCAGCAGCCTGGCGGGCGGCATCGTGTTGCTTATGGCGCTCAACCACCGCCAGAAGATAAAAAGCCTGCGTTCAAGGGCTGCCATCGGTGCGGCCATTGCGGTGGCGGTCGTAGCCTTTGTGTTGACCAGTGAGGTGCTGCTGCAACGCATGCAACGGATTGACCTTGACGGCAACGATCGTCTGAAGGTTTTTGAGCTGGTCGCGCAGCCATTACAACACGGCAATATGCAGGGTATGGGCTACGGTACATTTTCGGACAGCTTTCGTATGTATCGTAGCGATGAGCTTCGCGCGCATTTTGACAAGGCCCACAACACCTACCTGGAAGATATCTTTGAGCTGGGCTGGCCGGCAGCCCAGGCATTATTCGCGTGTATCGCCTGGCTGGGTTTGCTGTGTCTAAAAGGGGTACGCGAGCGCCACCGGGACTGGGTGTTCCCCGCCACCGGGTTGGCAGCGACGTCACTGGTCGGCATCCATTCCGCCTTCGATTTCAGCCTGCAGATGCCGGCGGTCGCAATCACCTATGCTTGTGTGATGGGTGTGGCCTGTGCACAGTCCTATTCAACGGGATTCCTGCGAAAGCGGGAACCCGCAGCCCCGTCATTCCGGCCCCACCCCCGTCATTCCGGGCCTGACCCGGAATCCATCTTCGCCCTCGCGCAAAAAGAAAATGGACCCCGGGTCCGTCATGCCGGACCCCGATCCGGTACCGGGGTGACGAAGGTCTGTCGTACCGGCCCCACCATCGTCATTCCGGGCCTGACCCGGAATCCACCTTCGCCCTCGCGCAAAAAGAAAATGGACCCCGGGTCCGTCATGCCGGACCCCGATCCGGTACCGGGGTGACGAAGGTCTGTCGTACCGAGGTGACGAAGGTTCGTCGTATCGTAGTGTAGGAAAAACTGTACTTTCTGACAGTATGTTCAGGGGTTGAACCTTGTTTATTCTTAAAAAGTGGAATTTTTGCAGAGCCAACATGAATGAGCTATTATTTCTACCACAAAGTATTTAAATTCCCGGGGGGGCAATGACGATGCTTGCTTTTTGTTCATGTGTTTACACTCGGCCATTGTCCGGGCGGGTCCATCATGCATACTGAATGGTGGGTTGGCCCGCTGGCTGCCGCTGCGCTCAGCTTACTACTGTGCCTGCTGTTAGACCCCATTGCCCATCATATCGGTCTGCTGGATAAACCCTCGGCGCGCAAGGTGCACCATAAACCCATTCCACTGGTCGGCGGCACAGCCATTTTTCTGGCATTTGTAATTGTTGTCTTTCTGATCACGCCTTTTGGCGATGCAGCATGGCCGCTGATCGCTGCCAGCGGATTGATGCTGGTCACCGGTATGCTGGATGACTGGCGTAATCTGAGCCCCCGCATACGTTTCGTTTTGCAGATAGCAGCCTGTTCGATCATGATTTTTGCAGGCGGGGTGGTGTTGACCGACTTTGGTTCGCTGATGTGGAATGGTGTGTTCTCGCTAGGTTGGCTAAGTGTGCCGATCACGATATTTGCTGCCCTGGGTGTGATCAATGCCTTCAACATGATGGATGGCATCGATGGTCTGTCTTCGTTGATCTTCATCGTTGCCGCTAGCGCGATGGCCTGGTTGGCGCTGCAGGCAGGGCAGGTTTTTAACGCCACCATGCTCATTATCGCAATCGGTGCGGTGGCTGGTTTCTTTTTGCTCAACGCACGTCTGCCCTGGAATCGCCGTGCGCGGGTCTTCATGGGTGACTCCGGCTCAGCGTTTTTGGGTCTGTTCCTGGCCTGGCAATTTATTGATCTTGGCAACGGCAATGACCGGGCTTTCTTTCCTATGACCGCTGTGTGGTTGCTGGGTGTCCCATTACTGGATACCACCCGCCTGATGACCCAGCGCTGGCATAATGGCGGTTCTGCCCTGGTGGCTGACCAGTTCCACCTGCATCATGCCTTTCTGAAAGCCGGTTTCAGCGTGCGCCAGACGTGGGCGGCCATGGCTCTATTGATTGCCTTCACCACATTGATCGGTCTCGCCGGACAAATCAACGCCTGGCCGGAGTACCTGATGTTCTACGGCTATGTCGTTTTCAGTTTGGTTTACCTGTGCGTCATGCACCACTGCTGGAAGGACCACCGTTTTCTCGGCCGCGATGTGGCCGTGTCTGGTGTGTAAAACCAGCATCCCGGGA
>CAZYVH010000114.1:3143-3298 GCA_964650905.1 uncultured Wenzhouxiangellaceae bacterium
GTCGTCCCGGCGAATGCCGGGATCCACACGCACGTCGTCCCGGCGAATGCCGGGATCCACACGCACGTCGTCCCGGCGAATGCCGGGACCCATCTTGCTCTTAGCCCCTAACACTAAGAGCAAAAAAATGGATACCGGGTCAAGCCCGGCATGAC
>CAZYVH010000114.1:3398-7463 GCA_964650905.1 uncultured Wenzhouxiangellaceae bacterium
GGGTCCGAATGGATACCGGGTCAAGCCCGGCATGACGGGTCCGAATGGATACCGGGTCAA
This sequence comes from uncultured Wenzhouxiangellaceae bacterium, assembly GCA_964650905.1. GTDB lineage: Bacteria > Pseudomonadota > Gammaproteobacteria > Xanthomonadales > SZUA-36 > SZUA-36. The sequence continues at coordinate 3,459 of CAZYVH010000114.1, forward strand.
GCCCGGCATGACGGGTCCGAATGGATACCGGATCAAGTCCGGCATGACAGGTCTGGTATTGGGATGACGGGTCCGGATCAAGTCCGGCATGACGGGTCTGGTATTGGGATGACGGGTCCGTTCGGGTCCGGTATGACGGATCCTGAATCTACTCATAAATCAACTGTTCAACACTTGAACAAATTCACCAACTGGACTATAACTAACAATAATAAGGAAAGGAGACATGCAAGCGGACAAACCTAATTGGTTCGCGGTGGTGACCAAACCACGACGGGAACACATCGCACTGGCGAACCTTGAACGCCAGGGTTTTGAGTGTTTTTTACCCATGGCGGAAAACCCCTACCAGCGTCGCAGCAGAATAAATCATCCCATTATCGAGCCCCTGTTTCCGCGTTACCTGTTTATCAACGCCATTGCCTACCTGCAAAACCTGGCGCCCGTGCGTTCCACCCGCGGGGTGGTCGGCATGGTACGGTTTGGAAATGAACTGGCAGTGGTTTCCGCAGCCATTGTCAATTCCATCAAGCAACGCGTGGCCGCGGACACCGGTTTGATCAAAATCCAGCCCGTAGCGATCAAAGCCGGTGACAAAGTGCGGGTGTTTGACGGTCCCCTGGCAGGCGTCGACGGCATCGTGCAGGAAACAAAGAGTAAAAACCGTGCCTTGATTCTGATGGAATTACTCGGCAGACCCACCAAGGTAGAAGTGGATGCCATGTTGTTACAAAAAACAGGTTAACCACGTAGTACTGGCCTGAATAAACGTCATTCTGGGGTTGAATAGCCGTCGTCCCGAGGCGGAAAAATCGTTGTCCCGGGGCGGAAAAATCGTTGTCCCGGGGCGGAAAAATCGTTGTCCCGAGGCGGAAAAATCGTCGTCCCGGGCTTGACCCGGGACCCATTTTTGCTATTTGTTACAGGTTTAAGAGCAAGATGGATTCCGGATCCGTCATGACGGAACCCGACCCGGTACAGGTACGACGTTAGTAAAACAAGTTTCAACCATGCGGAGCCAAATGCCCTGCAGGGCGGTAGCGTATCTGCGACAATGATAAACCTATGACATCAACAGCTAAAAGAATCCTTATCACTGGTGGCGCCGGCTTCCTTGGCTCGAACCTGACCGAACGCCTCCTGAATGAAGGCCATGACGTTTTATGCGTAGACAACTTTTACACCAGTACGCGACGCAACATTGTCCACCTGCTGGAACACCCAAATTTTGAATTGTTGCGCCATGACGTGACCTTCCCGCTGTATGTCGAAGTCGATGAAATCTACAACCTGGCCTGCCCGGCATCACCGATCCACTACCAACGCGACCCGGTGCAGACCACCAAGACCAGCGTGCACGGGGCTATCAACATGCTGGGCCTGGCCAAGCGCACGGGTGCGCGTATTTTACAGGCCTCCACCAGCGAAGTGTATGGTGACCCGGAAGTACACCCGCAAACGGAAGATTACTGGGGCAACGTCAACCCGATCGGTATCAGATCGTGCTACGACGAGGGTAAACGCTGTGCCGAAACGCTTTTTTTCGATTACCACCGGCAACACAACACAGGCATAAAAGTGGCCAGAATCTTCAACACCTACGGCCCTAAAATGCTGCCAAATGACGGCCGCGTGGTCTCTAATTTCATCATGCAGGCGCTCGCGGGTGAGGACATCACGATCTATGGCGACGGCAGTCAGTCACGCTCGTTCTGCTTTGTGGATGACCTGGTCGACGGCTTGGTCCGGTTAATGAATTCCGGACCTGAACTGACAGGCCCCGTGAACCTCGGAAACCCCGGTGAATTCACGATTAAAGAACTGGGGGAGAAAGTGGTCGATATGATCGGCTCCAACTCGAAATTAATCTACGAGCCCCTGCCGCAGGACGACCCGACCCAAAGACAACCGGATATCACCCAGGCTCAGGCTGAACTTGGCTGGAAACCCGGTATCACACTGGATGAGGGCCTGGTGCCCACAATAGAATATTTTCGGAGTTTGTCGAAGGGTTGACACAAATGACCGGCCTGCGTGAAGCCAATGCGGCAAGCGCAAAAAAATGAATGGCCCCCAGATCAACCCTGGGACGACAAGAAACCTCAGCGAGCTTACGCCCACGCCAAACAACAACTAAAATACCCCAATGAATGCCAAACAAGCCCTGATACACAAACTCCAGAACACGACTGCCACCATCGGCATCATCGGTCTCGGTTACGTGGGCCTGCCGCTGAGCTTCCGCTACTGTGAGGCTGGCTATGAAGTCATTGGTTTCGATGTTGACCAGTCCAAAACTGATCAACTCAACGCCGGTGATAGCTACATTCGTCATTTCGGCAAAGAAAAGGTAGCGACAGCGATTGCAAGGGGTTTTGAAGCCACCACCGACTTTTCCCGTATCACCCAAGCTGACGCCCTGATCATCTGCGTGCCCACACCGCTTAAAGAACACCGCGAACCCGATATCAGCTTTGTGACCGACACCATGGACGCTCTGTTGCCCCATTTACACGAGGGGCAGGTGGTTTCACTGGAGAGCACCACTTACCCGGGCACCACCGAAGAAGAACTCAAACCCCGAATCGAATCCACTGGCCTGAAAACAGGCAAAAATATCTTCCTGGTTTATTCGCCCGAACGCGAAGACCCGGGTAATCAGGATTTTACCACGCGTACCATCCCTAAAGTCGTGGGTGGCAGCACCGCCAACTGCCTCGAAGTCGGCCTGGCGCTCTATGACAACGTCATCGACCAGCTCGTGCCTGTCAGCACCACCCGTGTCGCAGAAATGACCAAGCTGTTGGAAAACATCCACCGCGCCGTCAACATCGGCCTGGTCAACGAGATGAAAATCGTGGCCGATAAAATGGGTATCAACATCTACGAGGTGATCGACGCTGCGGCCACCAAACCGTTTGGCTTCGTGCCCTATTACCCCGGCCCCGGCCTCGGTGGCCACTGTATCCCGATCGATCCGTTCTACCTGACCTGGAAAGCCCGGGAATACGGTATCAATACACGCTTTATCGAACTGGCCGGTGAGGTCAACAAGGCAATGCCGGAATACGTTGTCCGTAAGGTTTCCGAAGCCCTGAATTCACAGGGCAAAGCCATCCGCGGCAGCAAAGTGCTGGTACTGGGTATCGCCTACAAAAAGAACGTCGATGACATGCGTGAATCGCCGTCGGTGGAGATTATGGAGCAGTTGCGTAAGCGGGGTGCCGAGGTCGCGTATTCGGATCCTTGGGTGCCGGTGTTTCCACAGATGCGAAAGTATGAGTTTGACCTTAAAAGTGTCGACCTGAGCAATGCAACACTTGCGCGGTATGATTGCGTAGTACTCGCCAGCGATCACGATACCTTTGATTACGATGCTATTGGCCAACAGGCAAACCTCATCGTTGACACCCGTGGCAGGTATAAACACATGGCAAAGCACATTTTTCATGCCTGAGAACCAATGGGGGCACAGTAAAAACCCCATCCAACGAATAAGGATAGATCGTGAGAGCGAAGCGAGCCACGATCTTATCCAGTTGTTGGAACAATGTTATTAACTGGCAAACATGTTTTGGTTTTTACTCTGACGCTCCTAAAAAATGCCCCCTAACACCCAGGAAACCCACTTAAAAGTCCTCCGCCATCTGGAAGACAACCCGGACGTCACCCAGCGCGAGCTGGCCGCCGTGCTGGGCATCAGCCTGGGCAAAACCAATTACTGTATCAAGGCGCTGATTGACAAGGGCCTGGTCAAGGCAAAAAACTTTAAGAACAGCGCCAACAAACGTGCCTATTTATACATCCTCACACCCAAGGGCATCGAAACCAAAACCCGTATCTCAGTGCGGTTTCTGCAGAGAAAAAATCAAGGAATACGAAGCCCTGAGCCAGGAAATAGAACAGCTCAAAACCGAGCTGCGCTCCCCGTCGTCCCGGAAATGCGAATAGCAACACAAATGTCATCCCGGAAATGCGAATAGCAACACAAATGTCATCCCGGAA
>CAZYVH010000115.1:0-4955 GCA_964650905.1 uncultured Wenzhouxiangellaceae bacterium
CACAGGTGGGCAGAAAGGTCATGCAACCTGTGTCCGATGTTATCGGATCGCTATTTAGCGCCACGAATTGAACACGGGCCTCTGGCAACCGGCTGAGTACCTCGTAAGGACCCATGGCATCCAGCATGGTCATACCGGGATAGACGAGAATATTGACCAACATTAGCGTTTCCTTGGAATAAAACTGATTATGTTATCAGCATAGCAACCACGGGTGAAAAATGGGTATGATCATGGACACGATGAATCAATTGACCTTATTCTATCAACCTGACTGTCACTTGTGTGAAGAAGCGGAAGTCCTGCTTGAGCGCATGGGTCTTGCACAAAGCCTGCAAAGAGTGGACATCGAAAGCGACCTTGAATTGCTCAAACGCTACGGTATCCATGTGCCCGTATTGCTGCGTGAACATGACCAGCAGGAACTGTTCTGGCCATTTGGAGAGCAGGAACTGGCGGGTTTTATGGCCGCTGAGGTATGAAGTCAGCGCTGCTTGTAATTTCGTTACTGTCCGCCAGCAGCGGTATGATGGCAGAGGTGACGCTTCCCGAGATATTGCCACCCTTGCCACAAGCCGTCAGCAACAACGCCGTGGCAGCGCTCGCTACAGACCAGGGGGTCTATCTCTACAGTTTCCTTGGTATTGGCCGTGGTAAGACCTGGCGGGATATTTCCACCCAGGCTGCGGTGCTCGAACCGGGCGCAGAGGCCTGGAAAAAACTGGTGCCCGTACCCGGGAAAAGCGGCCGCCTGGCCGCATCTGCGTTGAGTGTTGCGGGTGCCGTGTGGTTGTTCGGTGGCTACACCGTGGCACCGGATGGCAATGAGGTATCCACACCGGGGGTATACCGCATTCGCCCCGGTGAATCACAAGTGCAATGGGTCACGGATATGCCGGTACCGGTGGAAGATGCGGTCGTGGTTGGCTACCAGGACCGCTATATCTACCTGGTCAGTGGCTGGCACGACCTGGGCAATGTGAACCTGGTACAGGTACTCGATACACAGACATTGAAATGGGCCCAGGCAACGCCATGGCCGGGTACACCGGTATTCGGACACTCGGGTGGCATCAATGCTGAAAAATTGCTGGTCTGTGATGGTGTCTTGATCCACTACCCCCCAGACGCCGGTCCGCGCCGGTTCCTGTCTTCTGATGAATGCTGGCTGGGCAGGATAGACGCTAAGAACTACCGGCGTATTGCCTGGCAACCCATCGTGCCTCATCCGGGTGTGCCGCGTTACCGCATGGCGGCAGGTGGCGACGGTCACACGCGGGTGGTGTTCGCCGGTGGTGCGGCCAACCCGTATAATTTCGATGGCATCGGCTATGATGGCGAACCCGCCATTGCAGAGAAATCGGTCTTCAGTTACCGCTTCGACACCGGTGGATGGCAACTCGAAGGTGATCTGCCGCAGGGCACCATGGATCATCGTGGCCTGCCGTTTGTCAGCGGTTGGTATTACCTGATAGGGGGTATACAGGCCGGGCAAACGCCGGTAGCCGAGGTGCTGCGGTTCAGGCTCGACGCAGGAGCCAGGCCTTTATTTCAGTAATCAGCGGTCGTAGTGATCGCGGTGTCTGGAACTTCCACAAACCGTGCAGTGGCACCAGTTGGCCACCCTCTCGGTGAACTCTCGAAACCAGATACCCAGACCCTCAAAAAGGCTCTTGCTGCGGACGGCTGTTTCTTCCAGGAACAGACCGAGTAGAATATAAACAACCAATGTGGTAAAGGTGAAAAACACACCAAGGATGATGGCTGCCAGACGCACAAACCAGACTTCAAGGTCAAACCGTGCAGCCAGCGTCTTGCACACGCCCAGGACCATCGGTTGACCCGGTTGTCCGTTCAGGTTTTCCTTGACACTTGCAAAAAAAGTATTGTCCTGCATGAATTATCTCCTCTGATAAACACACGATAGTCATAGTTTACAGATGCAGGTTTCATGCCAAATGTGCCATTAGGCACTGTAAGGCTTTGCCTCCGCCCACAGATTCAAAACATTGCAGTTTTGACCAGATCGCGGAGTATTTGACCAGTTGCACCGTGCTACACTTGCGCCCCTCACAAATATTCGAGCGACCCTCTTTGACCAACGCGATTGCTTACATAGACTCGAACCGCATGGTGCGCGCACTGACCGCCGGTATAGCGCAACTTTTCAAGCGTCGTGAGTACATTGACCGGATCAATGTTTTTCCGGTCCCGGATGGAGATACCGGCACCAACATGGCCTTCAGTTTTAAAATCATACACAAGGCGATTGGTCAAACCCAGGGTCTGCCGATCAAGGAAATGATGACCCGGGTGGCGCATGCGTCACTGGATGGCTCCCGGGGTAATTCAGGCGCCATAATGGCGCAGTACTTCCACGGTTTCAGTGAGTCACTGGGCGATAAGGCCCGTATGACTGCGCGGGAGTTCGCAAGCGCCAGCAGCGCGGGTGCCAGGGTCGCCTGGACCGCCATGTCAGAGCCTGTCGCCGGGGCGTTGCCCACCGTCCTGGAGGATTTTTCAGCCGGTCTGCAACGCAAGGCCCAGCAGGGTGTCGATGACATCTGCAAGGTCTTCGAGCATGGTCTTGAGAGTGCCCGAAAATCGCTCGCCGGTACACCCGACCAGTTGCCGGTATTGAAACGTGCGGGTGTTGTCGATGCCGGTGGACAGGGCTTTGTCGATTTGCTGGAAGGTATCTGGGGATATATCCGCAGTGGCGGGAAACCGGTATCGCTGCCGGTAATGGATGAGTTGTTATTAACAGCCGGTACAACGATGGAAATAGACGCCGGCGCACATCGTTTTTGCACAGAATGCGTGATCCATGGTGATGCCCTGGAACGGGAAGTCATCATGGAACAATTACAACAACTCGATTGCAGTTCATTGATGGTCGCTGGGGGGCGTAAACGTGTGCGCGTCCACCTCCACGTCAACAACCCCGGCGAGGTTTTTCTGGCCAGCGAAAAGTTCGGGGAAATTCACCAGCAAAAAGCCGATGACATGCGACGTCAGCATGGTCTGATGAGCCATACCGGCAAAGTCGCCGTGGTGACGGATAGCGGCGCCGACATCCCGTTTGAAGAGCAGGAGCGACTGGCCATACACATGGTGCCGGTGCGGCTCAATTTTGGCGCCAGGGAATACATCGACCACGTCTCGCTGCAAAGCGCCGACCTGTATCGCATGCTGGTGGAATGTGATGAACTACCCAAAACGTCCCAGCCACCGGTCGGTGATTTCGCCCGCCAATATGAACTGTTGACCAGCCACGGCTATGACGTGATGTCCGTGGGGCTCTCCAAAGCCCTCAGTGGCACCACCCAGGCTGCGCGAACGGCGGCCCAGAATGTGACCGACGGTCAGGTCCGTGTTCTGGACTCACAAAGCGCCAGTACCGGTCAGGGGCTATTGGCCATCATCGCGGCGGAGGCGGCCCAACAGGGCATGTCGCTGGATGAGATCGAAGCGCTCTTGCTGGAATCACGAAAACTCACACGCACAATGGCCATACCCGCAGATCTTGGCTATATCGTGCGTGGTGGACGTGTACCGGCCTGGCTCAAGGTACTGGCGGATTTTCTGCACATTAAACCAATCCTGGTGGAAAAAGCGGGAAATTTCTCGCTGGCCGGGTTTGCAACCGGCACCGGTGCAAAACCCTCGGCGCTGGGTAAAGCTGCGCTCAGACGTATGAAAAAGAACGTCAGTTACCGTCTGTTGATTTCACACGGTGCAAATCCTGAGGGTGCCCGGGTGCTGCGTCGATATATATTGAGCCGCCACAGCGCCGTGCACTCCTGTCATATTACCGAAGCCGGTCCGGCGCTGGGTGTACACCTCGGCCCCGGTGGACTGGTGGTCGGTTTCCTGCCACAGTCCTCAGAAGGGCACTGTAGCGGGTAATACATAAAAATACACAGCCATGACATGGCAGGCACTACCCAATAAAACACATACATGGAATATGGCGTGGTTGAATGGTATTTTCTTGATGCTGTATAACACGGCGCCCGTGGTATAAGCGACACCACCCGCAAAAAGCCAGAATACGCCTTCACCGGACAAGTTGTTAAGCAATGGCTTTATGGCAAAAAGTATGATCCAGCCCATGAATACATACATCAGGGTTGAAATGACATTGTATCTGCCTGTGAAAAACAGCTTCAGGATAATACCGGTCAAGGCCATTGCCCAGCTAACCCCAAAAAGCACCCACCCCACCGGGCCATTGAGTGTGATGAGTGCAAAAGGCGTATAGGTGCCGGCAATGAGTACATAAATGGTCGCGTGGTCCAGGACCCTCAAACGGCTTCTTGACTTTGGATTCCTGGCACTGTGATAAAAAGCAGACGCGGCATATAGGGAAATCAGACCGGCCCCGAACATGCTGACACTCACAACGTGCCAGCCGTTGCCATTAAGACCCGCACGAATGAGTAAAAATACCAGGGCAACGATGCTCAGCACGAGACCGATCATATGAGAAATGATATTGGTCTTTTCTTCCAGTGGTGAGTAATGCTTCATTCCATGCATGTCTTTCAATCAGCTCTTTTTTCATGGTTCGCCAAAAAAATACCTGAAATAATGAGTGCACCACTGATGAGATGTACGGTGCCAACCGCCTCGCCCAGTAAAAGCCAGGCCAGGATGCCACTAAATAGCGGTAGTGTGTAGTAGATCATGCCGGCTTTTGATGCGCCGGCCACCAGGATGGCCTTGTGCCACAAAATGAATGCGATAAAGGAGGCAAAGACCCCCAGGTAGAGGATCGAAACTATGGCTGTGGCATCAAATATAGCCGCAGGGACCGTGAGGTTTTCCCATATATAAAAGGGCAAGAGGAAAATCAGCCCCAATATAAAGTTGCTGAATTGAAATGCCCAGACGCTCAGTTGCTTTGGCTTACGGGCAATCAGAATGCTGTAAACGGCAAAAATGATAGCGCC
>CAZYVH010000115.1:5055-7454 GCA_964650905.1 uncultured Wenzhouxiangellaceae bacterium
TTTACTCTGGCACTTGACTCTGACCCCATCACCTCTGACACTGGTTGCGGTATTGAATATGACAGCGTTCCTATTGAAAATGGTCATGGCCTACCTGCTGGGTTCCGTATCCGGTAGTCTCTTGCTGGGCCGACTCAAAAAGGTCGATATCCGCCAGCATGGCAGCGGTAACGCCGGTGGTACCAATGCCTTCAGGACCCAAGGTCTGGCGTTTGCTGCGGCGGTGGCGATCATCGACATCGGCAAGGGCGTGTTGGCGACAGGCTGGATAGCACAATTGGACCTTTACGACGTAGCGCCGTTGCAGACAGCCGTTCCACTTCCCATGGCCTGTGGTTTCGCTGCCGTGCTGGGGCATTGTTATCCCCTCTGGCATGGGTTCCGCGGTGGTAAAGGGGCGGCCACAGCGGTGGGTGCCTTGATCATCATCGCGCCCTGGTTGCTGATTCCCGTGGCGTTGACCTGGCTGGTGGTGCTAACCGCGACCGGTTATGTCGGTCTGGCCACGGTACTCGCAGGTTTCAGCCTGGTACCGGCAGCCTGGTTGACTCAAAACCCTGCAGTGTTGGTTTTCGCAGTCATAATCGCCCTGTTTCTGCTCTTTACACACCGCAGTAACATGCGGAATCTTAGAAATGGTACGGAACTGCGTTTTGAACGCGCCCGGCTTTTTTCACACAAGCCCTGAGCACCAGCGTTGCATAAAATCCTACAACTCGCTCGCTGCCTGTCGGATGCTGCATGGCACACTGAAACGGTCATTGCATCCGAACTGGGTTGTCGGCGAGCTGATGTTCAAGAGCACATTGTGGCACTGCGTGACCTGGGGCTGGAAATTGAGACCGCCAACCGGAAGGGGCACCGGCTCACAGAGTCACTGGAACTGCTGGACCGCGACCTGATCCTTGAGCAGTTGGGTCAAATGACTCGTGCGCATACTGTTGACCTGAACATTGCAGCCACACTCAATTCAACCAACCGCACGCTGCAAGACTTGCCGTTGGCGCAACAGCACATGAGTGTCATTGCAGCCGAACACCAAAGCGGGGGCCGGGGCCGGCGTGGCCGGCAGTGGCATTCCCCGTTTGGACGTAACCTGTATCTGTCGCTGGGTTGGAGGTTCGCCAAACCCCTGGCGGCACTTGGCTGTCTGCCGCTGGTCGTGGCATTGTCCGCTGCCGGCGCCATGACGCGGGCCGGGCTCACAGGCCATAAGATAAAATGGCCCAACGACCTGTTGATCGATGACCACAAGCTCTGCGGCTGTCTGGTGGAGGTCCAGGGTGAAACACACGGCCCCTGTCACGCAGTCATCGGCGTGGGTATCAATGTGCACATGCCGGCCACACAAGCGTTGTCGGCCATTGACCAGCCGTGGACGGACCTGCACAACCACTTGTCCGGATATTCACGTAACCGGCTGGCTGTCCTGCTGTTGCAGGAATTGATAACGGATTTGGAAGTATTTTCCGATCAGGGATTTGCACCGTTCAAGCAATCATGGCACCAAATGGATGCCCTCAGAGACCGGGATGTTACTGTAACAACCGCTAATAAGACCTTGCGTGGTATCGCCAGCGGTATCGATGAAAAGGGTTCGCTGTTGCTGGACACCGGCTGTGGGTTTTTGAGTCTGCGTTCTGGCGAGGTCAGCGTGCGGCCCATAACGTCTGGACGATGAGAATACCATGTTGAGGATCGTCGTCATTGCCCTGGTCGTGGCCAACGTATTATTGCTCGGTATTGAGATCAGCAAACCTGAAAAAAAGAGTGACGTGGCTCAAGGTGTTGTCACCGCAGATGATCCCAACATACCCACCATTCACCTATTCAGCGAGTTGCAGGACGACACCGACCTGATGGATAACAATCACCACTGTTTCACTCTGGGCCCGTTTCATAGTAGTGAGGACATGGACGCCGCTCGTGGTGAAATAAAAGCGGTTGCAACCACTGTCAGCGAGCGCCGCACACAGGCGTTGGTGGACAAAGGCTACTGGGTATTCATACCTCCCTACCCCAGCCTGCTGGAGGCCAACCAGGCATTGCTGTCGTTGCAGGCACTGGGTTTGAAAGATATCGGCGTCATCTACGAGGGTGAACACGCCAACACCATTTCACTGGGGTACTTTCGGCGTCAGGAAAATGCCCGCAAACACAAAAAAGACCTCGAAGCCAGGGGTTATAAGCCGCGCATGCAGGTTCAGCGCAAGGTCGAGCCCCGCTACTGGCTGGACTACGAACAATCAGCCGGTTCGACCCTGCCTACGCTGGATATGCAAGACCAGCCCAACGATTTCATGCAACGCACGACACCATGTTCGGTGGAAGAACCGCCGGAAGAGACTGCTGTCGAGTCACAGGCAGGAGCAGATGTGGTGCTGCAGACACAGGCTGAA
>CAZYVH010000116.1:0-7413 GCA_964650905.1 uncultured Wenzhouxiangellaceae bacterium
CCGGGGTGACGGTTTTATGGGTCATGCCCGGGGCGTCGAATGGCTCCGCTATTCGAGATTCCCGGATGACAATGCGAATAATCAAAAACGCCCGGCTAAACCGGGCGTTTTTACATCTTCCAAAATCAATGTGAATCAGTCGTCTTTACTGACCTCTTTCATGGACAGACGCACACGGCCCTGTTTATCCACCTCGAGGACCTTAACCTTGACGATCTCCCCTTCCTTGACTACATCGGTGACGTTTTCGACACGTTCGTCAGACAATTGTGAGATGTGCACCAGGCCATCGCGACCGGGGGTCAGTGACACAAAGGCACCGAAATTCATGATCTTGATGACCTTACCTTCAAAGATCTGTCCCGGTTCGATATCGGCGGTGATCTGTTCGATCCGCTTACGTGCATCGTCACCGGCTTCCTTGTTGACCGACCCAATCGTGATGGTGCCGTCATCGGCGATATCAATGGTCGCGCCGGTTTCCTCGGTAATACCGCGGATGGTCACACCACCCTTACCAATCACGTCACGAATCTTGTCCGGGTGGATCTTGATCGTTACCAGACGCGGCGCATACTCGGACATTTCACTGCGTGGCTCGCTGATGACCTTATTCATTTCACCAAGGATGAAATTGCGGCCTTCGTGGGCCTGGGAAAGTGCAATACGCATAATTTCTGCGTTGATGCCCTCGATCTTGATATCCATCTGCAGGGCGCTGATGCCCTCGGCCGTTCCGGCAACCTTGAAATCCATATCGCCAAGGTGATCCTCATCACCCAGAATATCACTCAGGACTGCAAAACGGTCACCTTCCTTGATCAGACCCATGGCAATACCGGCCACCGGTGCCTTAACCGGTACACCGGCATCCATCAACGCCAGCGATGTGCCACACACGGAAGCCATCGAACTGGAACCATTGGACTCGGTGATTTCCGAAACCACGCGGATCACGTAAGGAAAACTTTCGATACTTGGCAATACGGCAGTTACACCACGTCGTGCCAATTTGCCGTGGCCAATCTCACGACGTTTTGGACCACCGGCAAAACCTGTTTCACCGACGCAAAACAGCGGGAAGTTGTAATGCAGCATGAACGGGTCTTTGTATTCGCCATTGACTGCATCGATAATCTGCGCGTCCCGCGTCGTACCCAGTGTGGTTGTAACGATAGCCTGGGTTTCACCACGTGTGAACAAGGCTGAACCGTGGGTACGTGGCAGGATACCGGGTTTGACTGTGATCGGCCGAACCGTTGTCAGGTCACGTCCGTCAATACGTGGATTGCCGGACAGAATGTGGTCACGAACCAGAAATTTCTCCAATTTACCAACCGCGCCTGCAACATCATCCGCCGAAGGTGCGCTTTCATCTTCCGCGTCACACAGTGACTCAATAACACTGCTTTTTACCTCGGCGACAGCTGCCTGACGAGTCATTTTGTCGGCAATTGCATAGGCCGCGACCAAGCCATCTTTGGCGACTGCCTCAACCTTTGCTTTCAGATCGGCATCTTCTTCCACCGTTTCCCATACCCAGGGTGTAACACCTGCTTCGGCGACCATTTCGTTGATGGCTGTGATGACGGCCTGCAAGGCGTCATGACCAAAAGTGACTGCACCGAGCATGACCTCTTCTGAGAGGAGATCCGCCTCTGACTCAACCATCAGGACCGCTTTTTGCGTACCGGCAACGACCAGTTCCAGCTTGGATTCTTTTAGCTGTTCAGCGGTTGGATTCAATACGTATTCATCATTGAGGTAGCCAACCTTGGCCGCACCAATCGGGCCGCTGAATGGCATCCCGGACAGGGCCAGCGCAGCAGAGGTGCCGATAAGGGCCGGTATGTCGCCATCCACGTCCGGGTTGGAGGAGATCAGGTTGGCGGTCACCTGTACCTCATTTAAAAAACCTTTTGGAAACAGGGGGCGTATAGGCCGGTCGATCAGACGGCAGGTGAGTGTTTCTTTCTCGGTAGGACGCCCTTCACGTTTAAAGAAGCCACCAGGAATACGCCCGGCGGCATAGAATTTTTCCTGGTAGTTGACCGTTAACGGGAAGAAAGACTGGCCGGGCTTCGCCTCTTTTCGCCCAACCACAGCCACCATGACAACGGTATCAGCCATTTTGACCATAACGGCCGCACTGGCCTGCCTGGCGATTTCACCGGTTTCAATGGTGACGGTATGCTCGCCATATTTAAATGATTTTGTAAGTTTTTGCACGTTTCATTTCCTGCTTTATGTGAAGGACCACCTGGTCCTTGTAAGCCTGCTTTCAGGCAATTCCTCTAACTACGGTCAAACGCTGCCGGAACATGTGTTTCGCCAGACGGTCACCACCGGTGGATAAAAAGGGCTAACGACGCAGACCAAGACGGTCGATCAGATCGCGGTAACGATGGATTTCCTTCTTCTTCAAGTAATCCAAAAGGCTGCGACGCTGATTGACCAGACGTAATAAACCACGACGGGAATGGTGGTCATGTTTATGGGTCTTGAAATGTTCGGTCAGGTGCTGGATTCGAGCGGTCAGCAGTGCGACCTGTACCTCGGGTGATCCGGTATCGTTTTCTGAGCGTTTGAATTCACTAACAACCTTACGCTTGCTCTCGGCATTGATAGACATGGTTCCTTCTCCATGAATAGAGCCCCTTGGTCTCCGCAACACCTGCCATGCATGATTGCACCCGGGCATCGCAAAAACCCGGTAGCCCCGGTTTTCGGTAGCCGGTCATTTTAACTGCCGCTTACCGGCAAGACAAGCTAAAACACTTGAAATGTTTGGGCTAATCCGGGTCGAGGTTGAACACCTTGCCTGGTTGCAATATTCCCTCGCTGGTCAGGACCGCCAGGCCCAACAGGTTTCCTGTCGAAGCGTATACCCGAACATTGCCTGCCCACTTGCCCATGTCTCCGATAGGGAACCGGTTTCCATGGCTGAATTGTTGCCCTTGCTCCGCATCCAGCACCACCTTGGCCCAATTCTGCAAGCCGGCATCCACCGGTAAAAGGTGGCGTGTAAGCTTATCAAGCTCTTTGGCAAACTGGAGTTGTTCCAACGTTACCATTGGTTGATCCTGGAACGGTTCTGTGTAAATACGCCGCAAGGCTTCAAGATGTGCGCAACACCCCAGGGCTTTGGCAAGGTCTTCTGCCAGCGTCCGGATATAGGTGCCTTTGGAACATCTTACATCGAACCTAAGTAGCGGTGCCCGCCAGTCAACCAGTTCGAGTTCATAAATAGTAACGCTGCGTTTGGGACGATCGATCTCAATACCGGCACGCGCGTATTCATACAGGGGTTTGCCCTGGTGTTTCAAGGCAGAATACATCGGTGGCAACTGCTCGATGTCACCGGTAAACTGCTCCAGGACCTCGTTGATAACGGCTTCAGGAAGATCCGGAACCGGGCAAGTTTGGAGGACCTCACCCTCGGTATCACCGGTGGTGGTGGCAAGACCCAACTGCGCACACGCCCGGTAGCACTTGCCGGCCGCAAGCATGAAGGCTGCCGTTTTGCTGGCTTCACCCAGGCAAATCGGCAGCATCCCGGTCGCAAACGGGTCCAGGCTACCGGTATGGCCGGCTTTTCGGGCCTGAAAAATTCCACGGACTTTTTGCAATGCGCGGTTGGAAGATATACCGGCTGGTTTATCCAGTAGTACAATCCCATGAATGTTTTGCCCGCGTGTACGTCGGCTCATTATTGCTGGTCTGTCTCTTTGTTGACGTCTGTTGCCAGAGTGTAACGACCGTTAATGTGGCCATCAATATCCAGTGCTTTCACTATCAGACCTTAGTGTAGTGCGCCACACCAACTTCGGGCGTATAGGCAAGGTGGTTTCGCAAGAGCATGCTACCTAATCTGTTCAAGTAGAATAGTGCGCAAACTACGGATGTTAAAATTGAAACATGTCAACTCGATTATCATAGGTGCAGGACACAACGGACTGGTTTGTGCCGCCTACCTGGCAAAGGCGGGTCAGAAGGTGTTGGTGCTCGAGTCATCTGACAGGTCTGGAGGACTGGCGTCCAGCCGTGAATTCCATCCAGGCTTCAAAACGTCAGTTGCACACACCGTCAATCATTTCCCACCTAAGATCGTCAAGGATCTGGATCTGGAATCATTTGGATTAGGGCTTCCAGCAAAGCCATTGGCAACCCTCGGACTGAGCCCCGACGGACACCACGTTGTTCTTGATCAGGACACGGTGTCCGGCGTTGGCGAGAACGATACCAGTTCTTATCGGCGATATTCCCTGTTGATGCAACGCTTTGCAGATACGCTTGAGCCATTCTGGCTTAAAACCATACCGAGGGTCAGTAGCAACAGCCTGTCCGGGCTGTTGACCCTGGGTCGCATGGGGCTGGGTGTGCGAATGCTGGGCAAAGCGGACATGCGTGAATTCCTGCGCGTTACCGCCTTGCCAACCCGCGATTTGATGGACGAGAACTTTGAGCATGAGTTACTCAAGGCAACCCTGAGTTGGGATGGGCTTGTTGGCTCAAAACTGGCGCCGCGTTCACCGAATCACGCCGTACTGGCAATGCTTTACCGCCGGGCCGGTGAACAATATGGCAGTGTCGCAGGCTTGATTGATGCACTTCACGGTGCAGCCACCGCATGCGGTGCCGATATCCGCACCGGTACCCCCGTTGATCGTATCCTGGTCAAGGCGAATGACAAGGCAGAAGGAGGGGGGCTCGTTGCACATGGCGTGCAACTGGCCACTGGCGAGACGATCGAGGCAGACCGCGTCATCTCGGCGGCAGACCCGCAAACAACATTCTTAAAGCTGGTTGGGGTGGAGAACCTGGAAATCGAATTTACCAACCGTATTCGGCGTTTGCGCTGTGAGGGCTATGTTGCAAAACTACATCTGGCGCTGGGTGATTTACCAAAATTCACTGGTCTTGAAAAGCCCGCTGGCCGGATGATTATCGCCCCGGATATGGATGCCATCGAATTTGCATACGATGATGCCAAATACGGTGAGTGCTCACAAAAACCGGTCATGGAAATCGTCATTCCCAGCCTATATGACAGCACATTGGCACCCGCCGGGCAACATGTGCTTTCAGCCCACGTCATGTATGCGCCCTACCGGCTCAATGGCGGTTGGGATGACGCGGCCCGCGAGATGTTTGCTGAACGGGTAATCGACACGATTGCCCGCTATGCGCCCTCCATACGTGAACAGATCATTCACCGGGAGTTACTGACACCAGTGGATCTGGAGCAGGGCTTTAATGTCACCGGTGGTCACTGGCACCACACTGAATTTGCACTGGACCAGGCTCTGATGATGCGCCCGACCTATGAGGCAGCGCAGTACAGCACACCGGTACCCGGCCTGTATCTTTGCGGCGCAGGCTGCCACCCGGGCGGTGATTTAACGGGCGGACCGGGCCACAACGCGGCACAGGAAATCCTGCGGTGAAGTGATGACAATGAAACCCTACGACGCAATTATCATCGGCGCCGGCCATAACGGTCTTACCAATGCCGCCTACCTGGCAAAGGCCGGGCTCAACGTGGTCGTGCTGGAGAAGAATGACTACATTGGTGGCGCATCCGTAACACGGGAGATGCACGCAGGCTGGCACTACTCAAATGCCTCATACGTATGCAGCCTGTTGCGCCAGGCCATACATCGCGACCTTGACCTAACCCGGCACGGTCTGTTGCTCGTGCCCTATCTCAGCACGGTAAATTTTGCTGATGACGGTCGCACATTGACGACATATACCAACCCGGAAGCGGACTACCTCGAATTGAGACGGCATTCGCCACACGATGCAGATGCCATGTTTCGCTTTTTGACCGTCCTGGGCAAATACGCCCAGTTCATACGCAAAACCCTGTTGCGCACCCCCCCCGACCCAAGCTCGTTCCGGCCCCGGGACATACGGGAACTGCTATGGCTGGGTAAGCGGGTGTGGGCGCTGGGCGAAAAGCAAATTTACGAGTACATGCGATTTTTCACGATGAGTGCCGCCGAGTTTCTGGAGGACTTTTTCGAGAACGACCTGATCAAGGCCGCCATGGCCAGTCCGGGTATTATCGGCACGGCGCTGGGTGTGTACTCACCGGGCTCTGCCTACGTCCTGCTGCACCACGTGATGGGTGATGTCGATGGCAATATCGGCGCATGGGGTCTGGCGCGCGGTGGTATGGGTGCCATATCAAACGCCATTGCCGGCGCCATGCAGCAATATGGTGGCGAAATTCGCACCAACGCGGGCGTGCAGAAGTTATTGGTGAAAAACGGCAAAGCCGTTGGTGTCGCTCTAGAGAACGGTGATGAGGTTCACGCGTCTGTCGTGGTTTCAAACCTGGATGCCAGGAGAACCTTTACAAAGATTGTGGCGCGCGAAGATCTGCCACCGGGCATCTATGAGAAAGCAAAGAATTTCAAGATCCGTGGCTCCTCCGGCAAGGTCAACATCGCACTGTCCGGCATGCCGAAATTCACCGGTCTGCCCGATAACCGCTACGTCAATCAGGGCGGTCAGGCATTCACGGGGTCGCTGGAAACCATGGAACGGGCCTACGATTGCTGGAAACATGGGCGTTGGTCTGACGATCCCTTTATCGAATCGATCATACCGTCGGCCTGGGACCCGACCGTTGCGCCACCCGGAAAACACTGGATGTCAAATTTTGTCCAGTACTGCCCCCCTTTCCTGGCTGACGGTCCCTGGACAGCTGAAAAACGTGATCTTTATGGTCAGTCGGTCATCGACAAGATCGAACGCTACAGCCCGGGCTTTAAAGACCTGATCGTTCACATGGAAGTACGTACACCGCATGAACTGGAGACCGAGATCGGATTGACGGAGGGCAATATATTCCAGGGTGAGCTGACTATGGACCAACTGTTGTTCAATCGGCCTTTCCCGGGTTATGCGCAATACCGGATGCCGCTTAAAAACCTCTACATGTGTGGCTCCTCGACCCATCCGGGCGGAGGCGTGTCAGCTGCCTGTGGCGCCAACGCAGCCCGCGAAATATTGATGGACTTGAAACGACCCAACACGGTCCCCGAAGATGATTTTTACGATGAATAGCCCAGGCCCCATGGACACAACAGACCCATACGCAGGCGAACGGCTGAAAAGGACCCATTTTTATCCACGCGCCGCCGCGTTGAATATCCGCGATGCCTGGTTTGCCTGGAACGGTTACAAATTCGCCGAATGTTATTACGACGCGGAGTATGAGTATTTTTGCGTACGTAACAGCTGTGCGACCTATGACATCTGTCCGATGCAGAAGTATTACGTGCAGGGTAGTGATGCCGAGGCCATGCTGAACCGCATGGTCACCCGGGATGTCAGAAAACTGGGGCTCAACCGGGTGATGTATACCGTCTGGTGTACCGATGAGGGGCGTGTGGTTGATGA
>CAZYVH010000117.1:0-7211 GCA_964650905.1 uncultured Wenzhouxiangellaceae bacterium
CGGATGCGCAGTCTGGAAGAAACTGTTGTAATACGGCAACTGGCGCATTTGCGCGGTGGCGGCGTCAATCAGTTCCTGGCGACTATAACCGAGGTTGACGCACCACAGACCGGCCATACCGTCGAGAATTTTATTGTCTTCAGAATCATAGATATAAACACCATCTGCACGAGTAATGACGCGACTACCCTTGACACCAAGCGCCTGGTGGTCGGTAAACGGGTGCAGGTAGTGCTTATGGTCACGTTCCTGCCACTCCCGGGTTATTCCCGGCGCTGTGTTTCCTTTTTCTGTGACGCCCATCGCACACCTCTTTGATCGTAGTGTGATAGCTTCCAATAGTCACACCAAATTGTCCACCAACAATTAGCAAATGCAAGGAGAATTCGACTATATTGGACGACGATATTAGACGATGATGAATGGCAGAAAAATCACAATGAGTAAAAATACGCTTAGAGACTGGCAATCCCTGGCCAGCAATCTGCAACCGGAAGGACGGGCTTTTATCAACGGCCGTTTCACGCACGCTCAGTCCGGTCAAACGAGGCCGGACGTTAACCCCGCTACAGGTAAGTGGCTCGCGGATGTCGCGGTCTGCGGTTCCGGGGACGCCGATCTGGCTGTAAAAGGCGCACGTGAAGTATTCGACAATAGAACATGGTCGGGGATGGTCCCCGCAGACCGCAAGATGGTGCTGGTGCGCTGGGCGGAACTGATCGATAAAAATGCCGGGGAACTGGCATTGCTCGAAACCCTCGATGTTGGCAAGCCCATTAACGACACGGTCAATGTGGATGTACCGTCCGCAGTGCGCACGATCCGTTGGAGCGGTGAGGCGATTGACAAGGTCTATGATCAGATATCACCGGCTCCCCAGGATACACTGGCTTTGATCCAACGATTACCACTGGGTGTTGTCACGGCCATCGTGCCGTGGAATTTCCCCCTCTCGACGACGGCCTGGAAACTGGCGCCAGCGCTTGCCACTGGTAATTCGGTTGTGCTCAAACCGGCATCGAGCACACCCCTGAGCGCACTGGCGATTGCAGCGCTGGCCCGCGAGGCGGGTTTGCCCGATGGCGTTTTACAGGTACTTCCCGGCCCGGGTGGCAGCCTCGGCAAACACCTCGCTATGCACATGGATATCGACGGTCTGACCTTTACCGGTTCTACACCGGTGGGCAAACAGCTGATGCAATATTCCGGTCAATCCAACCTGAAGCGCACCTTCCTGGAACTGGGGGGTAAAAGTCCGAACATCGTGTTTGCCGATGCCGACCTTGAAAAAGCTGCCGTCATGGCGACCGCCGCTGTGTTTTATAACGGCGGCCAGACCTGTACCGCCGGCACCCGGCTGATCGTTGAACAAAGCGTACGTGATCAATTCCTCGACACGCTCATTGCCAGGGCCATAAACTGGTTACCAGGCGACCCACTGGACCCGGCAACCCGTATGGGTCCGCTGATTGACCAGGCTCAGTACAAGACGGTGGCTGAATATGTCCGTCTTGGTCGCTCAGAGGGAGCCAAACTCTGTTGTGGTGGCAAGCGGACTTTGCAAGATCACGGTGGTTACTATCATGAACCAACGATTTTCACAGACGTTAACAACAGTATGCGTATTGCACAGGAGGAAATATTTGGTCCGGTCATGTCGGTCATAAGCTTCCGCGATGTCACCGAGGCTATCGCGATAGCAAACGACTCAATCTACGGCCTGGCCGGCGCGGTGTGGAGCAAAAACATCAATACCGCACACAAGGTCGCCGCAGCTGTGCGTGTCGGCACCATGGGTATCAACAACTACTTCGGCGGCGATATCACCGTGCCATTCGGCGGTTTCAAGCAAAGCGGCAACGGCCGCGACAAATCCATGCACGCCTTTGATGACTACACGGAACTGAAAACCACCTGGATCGAACTGGATTGACCGACCATCACTACATTGTGGACCATCATCAACCACGTGGTATGGTTTAGAGTGCATTGATACTGCGTGATTTGCCCATTGGCGAGCATGGCCCGGCGCTGGTCTGTCAGGAATAAGGAAAAATAAAAATGCAAAACAAAGCGAGTACCGTACGCTGGCGTTTATTGTCGGTGCTGATCTTCGCCAGTTTCGTTTCTTACATGCTGCGTTCCAATATTTCAATCGCGGCACCGGTGATGATCAAGGACCTGGCCTTATCGGAAGTGCAGTGGGGCTGGGTGCTGGCCGCTTTCACGACGGGTTATGCGCTGTGCCAGATCCCCGGTGGTGTATTGGGTGATCGCTTTGGTCCGCGCAGGGTGCTTACACTGATTGCAATCCTTTGGTCGGTGCTCACCATTGTTACCAGCCTCGTGCCAGGTACTTCCGGGGCTGGTGTTGTCTTGACCCTGGTCTCGTTGATCACCGTACGCTTTTTGATTGGCGTGGCACATGCACCCATTTTCCCGGTGACCAACTGTGCTATTGAACGCTGGTTTCCATCCGGCGGGCGGGCTTTTCCCACGGGTTTAACCAGCACTGGTCTGACCCTTGGCTTCGCTGCGGCCGCACCATTGCTGGTGTGGCTGATTGCACAATGGGGCTGGCGGTGGTCATTCCTGGTCGTGTCGCCGTTTGGTTTTAGTGCTGCCCTGCTCTGGTGGTGGTACGCGCGTGATGAACCCGCGGACCATCACGGTACCAACGCTGCAGAGCTGGCCCTGATCGAGGGGGATTGTGACTTGGTGAATGACAACCCGGCAGATGATGAAAGCGCGGATGAGGCGTTAAAAGCCAGCTGGCAACAGTTGCTGGCTAACCGCGACATCCTGCTGCTGACACTCAGTTATGCCTGCATGAATTTTGTTTTTTACGATGTCTTCAACTGGTTTTTTTACTATCTCGTCACAGTTCGGGATTTTGCCGCCACCGATGCCGGTTTCATGACCTCGACCCAATGGATCGCGGGCGCGATCGGAGCGGCATCCGGTGGCTGGATCTGTGACCGCCTGTGTGTTCGATTTGGCTTACGCTGGGGTTGTCGCTGGCCCATCATTTTTGGCATGGTGCTGTCAGGGATGCTGCTGTTTATCGGCGCTATTTCTGCCAGCGTGACACTGGCGGTGGGCGCACTGGCGCTGTGTTTTTTCTTCAACCAGATGACCGAAGGTCCTTACTGGGCGGCCAGTATGGCCATTGGCGGGCGTAGCTCCGGCACCGCGGGTGGTGTTCTCAACACCGGCGCCAATATGATGGGTATTATCAATGCGCTGCTGGTGCCAGGCCTTGCGGCGCTATTCGGCTGGACGTTCGCCATGTCCGCCGGTGGTTTTTTTGCATTACTGGGTGCCTCACTGATGTTATTGGTGCGTGCCGACCGGCCATTTTATGCAACTTAAAATAGGGGTCGGATTCAAATGCGGCAAATAGCTGTCGCTTATCGCACAGGATCAAGCGCATTTGAATCTGACCCCGGTCCGATATCCTACCAAACCTCATCTCCGGTTTTGCACAGCACCTGAATCATATTTTGCTTGATCATTTGACCTGACAGGATGATCAAAGCACCTGGATTGCATAGAAAAGAGTCTTTGTTTTCCTTATACTGCCTACCCACCTGCCGGGAGCCGGAACCAATGAAAACTCTCAAATTACTGTTTAATCAGTACATGTTTCTTGTGCTGGCTGTGACCCTCGCGGCAAGCGTGTTTGCGAACGATAACAAGGACACTGCCAAGGACAAAAAGACCGGACTGCAATATCGATTGCTCGGGCCTGCAGCAGGTGGGCGGTCAGCACGTGTCGTCGGTATTCCGGATAAGCCACTGATTTACTATTTGGCTACTGCCGCCGGCGGTGTCTGGAAATCATCCAACGGCGGGCTGAAATGGGAATCTGTGTTTGATGATCAGCCGGTGTCATCAACCGGCTCGGTCGCCGTCGGCAACAGCAACCCCAATATCGTTTATGTCGGTTCCGGCGAGGCCAATATTCGCGGCAACACGGCCAAAGGCAATGGGATTTACCGATCCCTGGACGCCGGCAAAAATTGGCAACACGTGTTGAAAATCGAAGGCCAGATCGGCACCATCGTGGTACACCCGCAAGACGACAACACCGTCTTTGCAGCGGTGCTGGGTAGTCCATTTGGCCCGGGTGAGGAACGTGGTATCTACCGCAGTACTGATGGGGGTCAAAGCTGGCAACGCGTACTCCATGTCGATCAGGATACCGGTGCCAGTGATATCGCCTTCGATGAGTTGAATCCCAATGTCCTGTTCGCCGGTATGTGGCAAACGCGCCGCACACCCTGGGGTATGACCAGTGGTGGGCCGGGCAGCGGTCTCTACCTGTCACGTGACGGTGGTGACAATTGGAAAAAACTGCAAGGTGACGGCCTGCCGGACGGTATCTGGGGTAAAGTCGGTGTGCGGGTTGCACCCACGGATTCCAATCGGGTCTATGCCCTGATCGAGGCCAAAGATGGTGGTCTGTTCCGCTCGGATGACGGCGGTGACAAATGGCAGCATGTCAGTGACAACGCCGGGCTGAAGCAACGTGCCTGGTACTATTCGACCCTGACCGTCGACCCGACCGATGCCGACACGGTCTGGTTTCCACAGGTCCCAATGCTGAAGACCATTGACGGTGGCCACACGGTGTTGCCGGTCCTGGCAGGCGGCTGGGATCACCATGATGTCTGGATTGACCCACAAGACCCGCAACGCATCGCCGAGGCCAGCGACGCCGGTGTGTCCTTGTCGTGGGATGGTGGCAAAACCTGGGTTCGCCCGCCGCTGGCGATCGGACAGTTCTATCACCTGTCGGTCGACAGCCGTACCCCTTACCGGGTCATGGGCAGCCTGCAGGATTTCGGCACACGTTCCGGTCCCAGCAACAGCCTGCACGAAAAGGGTATTTTCCTCAGCGACTGGAAACCGGTCGGTGGCGGTGAGGCGGGTTTCGTGGTCGCCGAACCCGATGATCCTGGTATCGTCTGGGCCGGCGAGTACATGGGTTATATATCACGCTATAACGATAACACCGGCCAGGCACCGCACGTCGGCATTTTCCCCGATAACGGCAGCGGACATGGTGACGCGGACCAGCGCCACCGATTCCAGTGGACCGCGCCGATCATCATATCCCCGCATGACCCGAAGCTCGTTTATCACGCCAGTAATACGCTGCAACGGACCCGCGACGGTGGCCAAAGCTGGGAAATCATCAGCCCGGACCTGACCCGTAACGATGCCAGCAAACAGCAGTGGTCGGGTGGGCCGATCACCGGTGACAACACCGGTGTGGAGTACTATGGTACGCTGTTCTCGGTGGCGGAATCGCCTGTCCAACAGGGCGTTATCTGGACGGGCTCTGACGATGGACTGGTGCACGTCAGTCGCGATGACGGTAAAAACTGGGACGATGTCACACCCCATGGCGCACCGCATTGGGGAACGGTGGAAGCCATCGAAACCTCACACTGGGATGCCGGCAAGGCCTATGTCGTCTTCAACGCGCATCGTCTCGACGATGACAGGCCTTATGTGTTCAGGACCGATAACTATGGTCGCAGTTGGCAGGATATCTCCACCGGCCTGGATGAAAAAGTCCATCTGCACGTGTTGCGCTCGGACACCCAAAAGCGTGACCTGCTATTTCTCGGCACCGAACGTGGTGTCATGGTTTCGCACGACGATGGCGCCAGTTGGACATCATTGCGTTTGAATATGCCAACGGTCGCCATTGCAGATATGACGATCGCCGGTAACGACCTCGTGGTCGGCACTTTGGGCAGGTCCGCTTATAGCCTGGACGACCTGACGCCAATACGTGAAATGTCAGATAAAATTGCCAGCCAGACTGCACAGCTGTTTAAACCTTTGCCGGCGATTCGCTGGCATTACGCAGCGGCACCGGAGGGCTCACGCGCCGGGGCAACCTCAAATCCACCCAGGGGCGCGCTCATTAGCTACCACCTGGCCGAAAAGGCAAAGGGTGAAATCAAGCTCGAGGTACTCGATGCCGGCGGCACCTTGGTGCGGACATTGAGCAGTGTCCTTGAACCACCGTATATCGCACCCGACAGCGCCGACGCTGATCCGAGCGAGAAACGCAAGGCCGAACTCGAAAATGTACAGGGCCTGAACCGCGCCGCGTGGGATCTGAGCTACCAGGGCGCAACCCGCATTCCCGGCTCAACCAACGATGCCGGTGACATTAATGTCGGGCCGCCGGCACCACCCGGCGTCTATACACTGCGCCTGAGTGTTGCCGGGGAAACGTTCGAACAGCCGCTGACGGTTGTGCAGGACCCACGTTCGAGTGCAAAGCCAGAAGACATCCAAGCGCAAACCCGATTTCTGCTGGATGTGCGTGATCGCATCTCAGCCATCTCCGCTGCTGCCATACGCATCCGTGCGATACGCGCACAACTGGATGCCTATCACAAACAGCTCGGCGACGATCCACAAAACGCTCGCCTGCTCGCCCTGGGCATCACCACCAGCACCCGGTTGCACGCGATTGAGCTGGCTCTTTACAGCCCGGAGGCCAAGGTGAATTACGATATCCTGGCCGGCCGCGAGGGCGGCGCCAAGCTGTACTCACGTCTGGGCTGGCTGTATCTGAGTTCGCTGGACCATAGCGGTCCACCGACTCAAGGTATGCTCGAGGTCAACGCGGAACTGACGGCACTGTACCAGCACAGTAAGGCTGACCTGGAGGACGTGCTTAAAAACGATGTCACCCAGTTGAATGCCCTGGCCAAAGAACTGGGTGTGAACTACATTGTTCAGTAAGCTGTCGTGGATGCCCACGCGCACCCGCTTTATGGGCAATCGGAATTGTAGTGACTATTTAAACACGCCAATTGAGGCAGCGTTACCTCGAACTTAATAGCAGCAAGTTGCTCGGGCGACTTGCCGATACGCTCCAGAAACAACAACCATCGTGGGTCACTGTAGAGCCTTGAAAACAGGCTTTCCACCGGTATGTCCGCCAAACCGGGATCGCCATATTTCACCGCCTTGTTCAGCCATTCGAAGGCCCGGTCGGTCTCACCCCGGAAGGCCAGCACGTAGGCGATGTTGTAGGCCGCATCGTGCCCGCAGGTAGAGCGCATAGGCCCTGGGATCAGTCGTCTGGGTGTGAGGACCTGCACCCAACAGTGTAACTTTCAACTGCTCAACCACCTGTTTCTGAGGTAGCAATACAAATCTGTCAAGCGCAAAGAAGC
>CAZYVH010000118.1:0-1235 GCA_964650905.1 uncultured Wenzhouxiangellaceae bacterium
TAAGCAAAGGCTTTGACACCACGCTCCATGTAGGGCTCGTACATGTCAAACAGCGGTGAATGGTTGGTCGGCCGCGTGGCAGGGTCGATGTCTTCGGGCCAGTTGCCCAGGAAAACAAACATTGACGGTGCGACATTGCCGTATTCAGAAAAATCCTCGGCCACCGTTTGCGGGTTCAACGCGACCAGCGGTTTGCCCGAGGCACGTTCCAGCACCGGTTTCATCATCTCAACCAGCCCCGCGTCGTTTTCAAGTGGTGGCGGTCCCTTGTCGATCTCAAAATCTATTTCCGCCCCGGCGCTCGCTGCGATTGAGCGGGCGGTGCGTTCCATCGCCGTGTGGATATAGGCTCGCATAGCCGGGTCAAAGGTCCGGATGGTGCCTTCCAACTCCACTGTGTCAGGGATCACATTGTTGCGGATACCACCGGTGATACGCCCCACACTGATTATGGAGGGCGCCTTGGTGACATCTACCTGACGGCTCACGATGGTCTGCAGACCGATGACAATCTGCGCGGCTGTTACGACCGGGTCGACCCCATCCCAGGGCCGGGCTCCATGTGTCTGCTTACCCTTCACCGTGATCAGAAAGCGGTCGGCAGCCGCCATCATCGGACCAGCCTTGACCGCGAACTGGCCGCCCGGCTGGCTGATGCCAACATGGATACCAAATACTGCAGCGGGTGTCCTGTTGGCAAACAAACCTTCTTTGAGCATCAGCGAAGCGCCGCCTTCTTCACCCGCCGGCGGGCCTTCCTCGGCCGGTTGAAAGATCAGCATCACGGAACCGGGCAGTTCGGCTTTCATATCGTTCAGTATCTTCGCCGCACCCAGCACCATCGCCATGTGGGAATCGTGACCGCAGGCGTGCATGACACCGACCGCCTGGCCGTTGTAAGTGCTTTGGGCCGTTGATGCAAACGGTAATCCGGTTTGTTCGGTCACCGGCAGGGCGTCCATATCGGTACGGATGGCGACTAAAGGCCCCGGTTTGCCACCCTCAATGATGGCGGATAAACCCGTATGGGCAATACCGGTACGCGGTTCTAACCCCATACCCCGCAGAATTTCAGCAATGCGCTCGGCGGTCTTGAACTCGCGGTTACTGAGTTCCGGATGCTGATGGAACCAGCGCCGCCACTCGACCACCTGTGGCTGAACAGCGTCCACAGCCTGATCGATCTCCTGCTCCGTGATGTCCGCGTGTACTGCTGCAATCGCAGCGAAACTGAG
>CAZYVH010000118.1:1335-6996 GCA_964650905.1 uncultured Wenzhouxiangellaceae bacterium
CCACATCACGCCGTGCATATTACCCCAGGGCCGGTCCCGCACCTCAATTGTATGCCCCATGGCCTCAAGGGCAGCGATCTCAGCGGAGGTAAATGCATCCTTTTCGGCAAACACCTTGTCGGGCAGGTACTGATGATGATAACGCGGCAGCGACACCCAGGATTGTGGCCCATGACCGTCCATGAAATCAAGAATGCCCAGCAATACCATGGTGATGATGCGGCTGCCACCCGGTGTACCGAGCGCCGCGACCCGGTCTTCACCCAGCAACAGCGTCGGTGTCATGGATGATAATGGCCGCTTGTGCGGCTGAATCTCGTTGGCAGTAAATCCGATCAGACCATAGGCGTTGGGCTCACCCGGCTTGGCGGAAAAATCATCCATTTCGTTATTCAGTACAAAGCCGGTGCCAGGCACCATGAAACCGGAGCCGAAAATCGTATTGACCGTCAGCGTGCCGGCCACCATGTTGCCATCCACATCGATGATGGAAAAATGCGATGTATCGGTACCCTCGGGCAGGTTTTCCCGGCCCGGCAGCATGTCGCTGGGCGTGGCCTTGTCAATGCGGATGCCAGCACGTAAACCCGCAGCGTAATTGACATCGGTCAACATCGCTTGCGGCACATCGTAAAAATCAGAATCCCCCAGGTAGAGTGCACGGTCACGATAAGCACGGCGCATCGCTTCGATCACCAGATGCGTGCGCGCCACCCTGTCGAGCCGGCCGATATGATAAGGCTCCAGAATGTTGAGCATTTCGGCAATGGCGATGCCACCGGATGACGGTGGTGACGCCGTCACCAGTTGGTAGCCGTGGTAACGGGTGTAAACCGGTTGCCGTTCCTTGACGGTATAATCAGCCAGGTCTGCCATACTCCAGATACCACCGGCGGCTTTCACACCGGCAACAAGACGCCTGGCGACTTCACCTTTATAGAAACCATCACGCCCCTTGGCGGCGACCCTTTCCAGCACACGGGCCAGGTCCGGTTGCCGGATGACATCACCCAGCCCGGGAACCTTGCCGCCGGCCAAAAATGCCTTGCTGGCAGCAGGCCAGCGCTGGATGGTCTTTTGCTTGTAAGCCAGCATGTTGTGAAATTTTTCATACACCGGGAAACCCTGCCGTGCAATACGTATCGCGGGCTTCAGACTTTCTGCCAGTGTCAGCTGGCCATAGTGTGCGGCGAGGTGTTCGAAGCCGGCGATTTCACCCGGTATGGCCGCCGCCAACGGCCCATTGAGCGCGTGGTCACGATTTACCGAACCGTCAGCATTTAAATACATGTCGCGTTCCGCTGCCGCCGGCGCCATCTCACGGCCGTCGATCATCACATCGAAACCATCGCCAGCACGGTGTAGTAGCCAAAAGCCACCCCCACCGACACCGGAACTGGTCTGCTCGACCACCGCCAGCACGGCACTGAGGGCAACGGCAGCGTCAAAGGCGTTACCACCCATGGCCAGCACCTCGTGACCGGCTTCAGTGGCCAGGTAATGGGCACTGGCGATGGCCGCCTTGCCGGGCTGGTCAGCCTGCAACGGCTGGATGCAGGCAAGCAGCAGGGCCAGCAGGAAAAGCCGGCCTTTCATGTTTTTACAGTGCTGGTCAAATGACGATATTTTTCCCACAACAGCTCCTCTGATTCCGTGTTCGCAGGGTCTTTGGGAATACATTCCACCGGGCAGACCTCCACGCATTGCGGTGTATCAAAATGACCCACGCATTCTGTACATTTTAGCGGGTCGATCTCATAAATCTCAACGCCCTGGTAAATGGCCTCATTCGGGCATTCAGGTTCGCAAACATCGCAATTGATACATTCCCCGGTAATTTTCAGTGACAAGATCAGTTACCCTCACGCCTGAACCGCTCGCTCAGCGCCGTTGCAATTTCATTGCCAACAAATTGCGAAACATCACCACCCAGACGCGCCACCTCCCTGACCAGGGTTGATGAGATAAAACCGAATTTCTCATCGGGTGTCAGGAACATGGTTTCAATGTTCTGGCAGAGGTTGCGGTTCATACTGGCCAACTGGAATTCATATTCAAAATCCGAGACAGCGCGCAGACCGCGCACAATGACGCCGGCGCCCCTTTCACGGACAAAATCCACCAGCAGGTTGCTGAAACCGACAATTTCGATATTGTCCAGCCCACCGAGCTGGCTTCTGGCCAGTTCGATTCGTTTGTTCAAACTGAAAAACGGGGTTTTGTGCGGACTCTCGGCAATTGCCACAATGACGTGGTCAAAAACCCTCGCCGCACGCGTCACCAGGTCGGTGTGACCGTGGGTAACCGGGTCAAAAGTACCGGGGTAAACCGCCACGCAAGATGATTTCATCGACTGGCCATTCTGCTGTGTCTCAAGGGATTGGTATTCTACCCTTGATGGCGGGTCCGGTTAAACCAGGGCCGGGAAAAAGCTTAAAAAAAGGCCGGCGTAGGGGCCGGCCTTCAAGCAGGGACTGAAAGCAGACGTGGGGCCTGCCCTCGATTAATGAGACCTTGCTTTAGCAGGATTTCTTTCAGGGGAATGCAATTGATTGCGAAATAACTGCATACGAACCTCACCGATTTGCCGCTCGCGCCATTCCGACCAGCCCTCGGGTGCGGCCAGGTGCAGCGTCGCCGGCGACTCGATATAAACCAAGCCACCGCCTCGCACGCAGCCCCGGCGGTGCAGACGTCGCAGCGCCAGACCACCGAGGTTGCTGTCAAAGGGCGGGTCCAAAAAGACCAGGTCAAAGCTGTCAGGCGCCAGTTCTTCAAGCAGGGCCATGGCACCGCCGGGGCGCAGCGTGACCTGCCCGGCCTGCAGTTGTGCAATGCTCTGGCGCAAGGCTGCGAGTACACGCGGGTGTTTTTCTATCATCAATACCGACGCGGCCCCGCGCGATGCCGCCTCAAAACCCAACGCACCGGTGCCGGCGAAAAGGTCGGCGCAGTCGGCGGCAACAATCCAGGGTTGCAACCAGTTGAAAAGTGTTTCCCGACAGCGGTCACCACTGGGGCGCAGCCCCGGCACATCCACAACCGGCAGCTTGCGACCGCGCCACTGGCCGCCGATGATTCTCACACTGTTGTTTTTTGCCGATTTACCCATATTGTTCTAAGCACCAAACTGTTAGTGTAGTGCTTTTAGCTCAAAGGATTCACCTTCTACCCATGTTTCGAATCTTCCGCAAGAAAAACAAACAAACCGGCGAATTGCAGGATGTGCAACTGCGCCCGGTCGAATATAGCGGTGTCGACCCGCTGGAAAAACGCCTCGAGAATTCACGCCGCACCATCGGCAAGCGCCTCAAAGAACTCGTCAGCGGTCACAGCGGCATCGACGAGGACTTGCTCGAAGAACTGGAAACCACACTGCTGACGGCCGATGTGGGGGTCGGGGCCAGTCTTAAAATCATGCAAAACCTGCGCAACGCTATCGGCAACGGCGTCATCAACGATACGCAGGCATTGTTACCCGCGGTGCAGGCTGAACTCTATGAGCTGATCGAGCCCTGCGAGCAGTTCCTCAGCGTGGACACAAGCCACAAACCGTTTGTCATTTTGATGGTCGGTATCAACGGCGCCGGTAAAACCACCACCATCGGCAAGCTGGCCAAACGTTTCAAGGAAGAAGGGCTCACGGTCATGCTGGCCGCCGGTGATACGTTTCGTGCGGCCGCGGTCGAGCAGCTTAAATCCTGGGGTGCGGGCAACGACGTGCCGGTCATCGCCCAGGGCACCGGCGCGGACGCCGCGGCAGTGATTTACGACGCCATGGAATCCGCCAGGGCACGCAATATCGACGTACTGATCGCCGATACCGCGGGCCGCCTCCATACCCAGGCCAACCTGATGGAAGAGTTGAAAAAGGTCCGCCGCGTCATGGGGCGGGTCGACACCAGTGCGCCGCATGAAGTCATGTTGGTCATCGACGCCGGTACTGGCAGCAATGCCCTCAGCCAGGCGCAGCATTTTAACGCCGCAGTCGACATCACCGGTATCACCATCACCAAGCTGGATGGCACAGCACGTGGCGGTATGCTGTTCGCCATTGCCAGTGAACTGGGTATCCCGATTCGTTTTATCGGTGTCGGCGAGTCGGCCAAGGACCTGCGACCCTTCGATGCCGGCACCTTTATCAACGCCATCCTGCCGATGGAATGATCTGGAAGATGTGTTGAAAACCTGCCGGTTTGCTGAACGGTTGCTGGGCTGGTGGGACTTACACGGCCGTAAAGACCTGCCCTGGCAAACCCCACGCAGTGCCTACCGGGTGTGGGTCGCTGAAATCATGCTGCAACAGACCCAGGTAAAAACTGTCATCCCCTATTTCAAACGGTTTACCGGGCGCTTTGAGGGTATCCCCGGTCTCGCTGCCGCCAGCACGGATGATGTACTGGCGCTGTGGTCAGGTCTGGGCTATTACGCCCGTGCCCGCAACCTGCTCAAAACCGCCAGAATCTGTAACGCGGAACACGGCGGCAAGCTGCCGGTGACACCCGCAGAACTGGTCGCATTGCCCGGCATCGGCGCAAGCACGGCCAATGCGATTTACTCACAAGCCTGGGACCAACCCGCAGTGGTACTGGATGGTAACGTTAAACGGGTGCTGGCGCGGCATGCTGCAGTCGAAGGCTGGCCGGGTCAATCCAGCGTGCACAAAACGCTTTGGGCCCGGGCTGAAAAACTGCTGCCCAGCGCGCGCGGCGCCGACTACACCCAGGCCGTCATGGACCTGGGCGCTACCGTATGCACGCGCACAAACCCGCTCTGCCATCGCTGCCCGGTCTCGGATGATTGCCGCGCGCGTCTTACCGGCAGGGTAGCGCAATTCCCCGCCCGGCGACCCAAGTTGAAGATCACAAATAAAACGATCCAGATGCTGATCCTGACGGACAAAGACGGCCGCGTTCTGCTGGAGCGCCGCCCACCTGTCGGTATCTGGGGTGGGCTGTGGTCGTTGCCTGCAGATGATGCCGGCCGGGCACTCGGGCAACGCTTCGCTGTTGTCCCTGACGCCCTCAAGCCGCTGCCTGACCTGCATCACCAACTGACCCATATGAAGCTGACCATACGCCCGTTTATGAATACAAGAGAACCAGTCGTAAAAGGCGTAGAATGTGGTCATCAGCAACGCTGGTTCAAGCCCCGGGAATGGTTGGAACTGGGTCTGCCAAAACCAGTCAGACAACTATTGGAAACACACGCCAGTGACACTCATAACGGATGAAGATAAATGACAGAACGTTTGGTTAACTGCGCCCTGCTCAAACAGGAACTCCCGGGTTTGACCTTCCAGACCTACCCGGGTGAACTGGGCAAGAAAATTTTTGAAAATATATCCCAGCAGGCCTGGCAAAAATGGATGACCCACCAGACCATGCTGATCAACGAACACATGCTGAATCCACTCGACCCGGTAAGCCGGCAATTTATCGAACAGGAGATGGAAAAATTCTTTTTCGGAGGAGGTTCGGAAAAACCTGAAGGTTTTGTACCCACAGAACAGAAATGAAGACGTCAATAAACGGGTTAATCCTTGACTTGGCAGCGTCTAAACGGTTTAATACCGCGCTCTCTGATTCCAGAGTTTGCATGTTAAAGGCCAGATAGCTCAGTTGGTAGAGCAGCGGACTGAAAATCCGCGTGTCGGTGGTT
>CAZYVH010000119.1:0-6812 GCA_964650905.1 uncultured Wenzhouxiangellaceae bacterium
TCAGCCGCACCTGTTCTGCGCCAGCTTCCGGGATGCTGGTGCAATATGCGGGTTAGCCTGGTGCGCGTTTAAACTTATCCCAGAACGTCTTTTTTACCAGGTCGGTGAATTCACCGGCATCAAGAAATGTACCATGGCCGTTGGGACAGGATTCATAAATAATATGTGGTTGTTCAGCATCGAATTCCTGTTCCATGGATACACTGCATTCAGGGCAGTCATAGTCTCGCATGGTGTTAAATTTTTTCCCGGTGCCCTTATGACCGCTGTCAATAATGTAATCAGCCATCCAGATGTCGTCACGCAGGTCACGTAACTCATTTGGCTGAAACCACAGGCCACCACAGCCGGTGCAGCGATCCACTTCTATTCTGTTGTAAGATACCAATTCCATCTCACTTGAGCACTTCGGACATTTCATAAACTCTATACCTTCTATTATATTTGCTGTTCAAGGGGTCATTGTAGGCGTAAAAGCAAAAGCAGGTCAAAAAAAAGATAGATAATAATAATGCAGAGGATAATATATATCGACCGATGTTTTGGATGCCATGTTTTGTGGGCTGTATCAGCCAGTATCTCGCAGCGCTTCCCTACCATTATCCGAAGTAGACTGATTATGATGTATCAGGCGTAACGATATGAATTACATCAAGATATTAATTCGTAATGACTGTAAACACTCAAGGAGTACAGCTTGAAACTTTGCCTTCGCAAAAGCTGGATAATGACGCAATGTTTTGTGTTTTTTTTAACCGGGACGTCGACAATATGGGCGGATGTATTTGCTGAACCAATGGCTTTGCTGCCACCTGTGCGGGCATGGAGCGGGGCAAGCGAATCCCTGATCGTAACTGCTGATGACCCATGGATAACGCCCGCCGAGCAGACTGGGCTGAGCGCAACCCCGGATTATGCCCGGACCGTTGCATGGCTCAAGAGACTGGTCAGCGCTGCACCGGAGCTCGACATGGTCTCCATAGGTAAAAGCCTTCAGGGGCGGGATATCTGGATGGTCATTGCCAGCAACGTGAAAGACAAGTCACCTGATGCCTTGAAAGCAAGTGGCAAGCCACTACTGATTGCACAAGCGGGTATACATGCGGGTGAAATCGATGGCAAGGATGCGGGTTTGATGCTTTTGCGGGATATGACGGTCGCTGGTAAGCGCCCTGATTTGCTGGCACATGCCAATCTGCTGTTCATACCCATATTGAATGTTGACGGCCATGAACGTATCTCATCTTTTAATCGTGTCAACCAGCGTGGCCCGCAACGGATGGGTTGGCGCACCAATGCACGCAACCAGAACCTGAACCGTGATTTTACCAAGCTGGATACCCCAGGCGTACGTGCTGTGATCAGCGTACTTAGACAATGGCAGCCAGATCTGTATCTGGACCTGCATGTGACCGATGGAGCCGATTACCAGTATGACATCACATTTGGCGGTAATGGCAAAGATGGCTGGTCACCCGCCATCGGCAACTGGATAGAAGACGTCTACCGGCCAGCCATCAACGCCACCTTGAGTGAAAAGGGCCACGTTCCTGGTGGCCTGATATTTGCAGCAAACGGTATGGATATGCAGGATGGATTCCTGACATGGGTTGGTGATCCCCGCTACTCCAATGGCTACGGGGACGCTATCCACTTGCCGACCATCCTGGTCGAAAACCATTCTTTAAAACCCTATAAACGACGTGTGTTGGGGACCTACGTGTTATTGGCGGGAACACTGGAACTGCTGGCCAGGGAACAGACTTCCCTACGTATGGCAACCGCATCTGACCGGCAGCGCCGTACGGTTAATATCGCACTGGGTTTTAAACGTAACGAATCTGAAGTACCCGTACCGGTTGCGTTTAAAGGTATCAGTTCCGAACGCTACCAGAGTGAAATATCGGGTGGTGAGGTCGTGCGCTGGACCGGTCACCCGGTTAAACAGACCTTAGCAAGAATAAATGTAAATCAACCAACGGTGAGCGTACAGCGTCCGCGTGCCTATATTGTTCCCGCCCAATGGTCCGACATCGTTGCACGCATGCAGTTGCATGGCATCAAGGCTGAGCGTCTGTCGCAGGCTTTGACAACCCGGGCGGAGGTGTACCGGCTGCCCGTTGCTCATATTGCGGCAGCCACCGACTGGACACCCAACCCCTTTGAAGGCCATATCCGTATTGACCCCGGCCCACCGGTCACAGAGGTGATCGAAACCACTTTCCCGGCAGGCAGTTATCGTATCGACACGGATCAGCCCTTAAGTGACCTGATTGTACTGATGCTGGAACCGCAGGCTGCTGATTCTTTTTTGCAGTGGGGTTTTATGCTGGAAATATTTACTCGCACAGAATATGCCGAAGCCTACGTGCTGGAACCGCTGGCCCGGAGAATGCTGGCCACCGACAGCACTTTGAAATCACGTTTTGAGAAGAAACTGGCCACTGATAAGACCTTTGCCGATAGTCAGTATCAACGTCTGCTGTGGTTTTATGAGCAGACACCATTTTATGATAATCAGTACCTGCTTTATCCTGTGGCGCGTTTACCAGCAGCCATTCAGTGACACTGAAATAGCATGAGTTTCGAACCATGACCGGGTAGATGTATATCAAATTGCTATTTTAAGCGATAAACTGTTACTTGGGACATCAGCAATGAGACGTAGGAGAATTGATATGAATTACATGAGATCGGGTATTTCTCTGATGGTAGCCTCCCTTTTACTGGGTGCTTGCGCAACAGGTCCGGGTAAAACCGCTTGGTACCAGAGTTGGTACAAATGTGCGCTGGCAGGTGGTGCAGCCGGTCTGGCTGCGGGTGCGGCCGCGGATGATGATGCAGCACTCCCGGGTGCGGCAGGTGGTGCCGTCATTGGCGGTGTTATTTGTGCCATGGGTGATACCGATGGTGACGGTGTTAAAAACTACCAGGATGACTGTGAGGGAACCGCGGCCGGTGGTATTGTGGATAGTCGTGGTTGTGAGATTGATAGCGATGGCGACGGGGTCGTGGAGCGTCTGGATGAGTGTCCCGGAACCCCGGCGGGCGTCACGGTCGATGCGCGTGGCTGTGAGCCTGACAGTGATGCGGATGGCGTAGTTGATCGTCTTGACCGCTGTCCGGATACACCAGCAGGCGCGGCTGTCAATACACATGGCTGTGAGTTGGATGCTGATGGTGATGGTGTTGTTGACCGTTTGGATAAATGCCCGGATACAGTGCGTGGTGCTCCGGTTGACAATACGGGTTGCGTATTGGCCAGTGCCTACAATATGGAGGGTGTTAATTTTGCATTGAATTCTGCGGCGTTGACAGCAGATTCCAATGCGACCCTGGACGCTGCCGTGGAAATCCTGAAACGTTATCCTGATCTGCAGGTTGAAGTCGCGGGCCATACTGATAATCAGGGAGATGATACCTATAACCAGGTTTTGTCACAAAGGCGTGCACAGGCGGTCGCGGATTACCTGATTGGCCACGGAGCAAATGCTGCGAACATCAGCGTAAAAGGCTATGGCGAATCAGCACCCATTGCAGACAATGGTAACAGGGAGGGTCGTGCGGCCAACCGGCGTGTTGAATTGCGGCACTAGATTTAATCATTTGCAAACTGAACCCGGCAGCTAAACTGCCGGGTTTATTTACTTTGCTGACATTCCTGAACATCACATCAGAGGCTTGAAGCAGCACGAGCGACCAGTCTTGGGTACCAGACGGCCTGTGCGATTCCGCGTATTGCCATGAAAATCAACACTGCTCCCCACAGACCACGCAGACCCCAGGCACCCGTCATGGGTTGTAAGACCAGCAAATAGACTACGAAGGCAATGGCCATGGTACCCAACATGGCTGCTGCTGCGGTTGCGCCGATGTAAACACCGTCAAACTGGTAACAGGCAACCGCAACAAGGGGCAGGGCGATCACCAACGGCATGAGTGTCGCGACAGATTCACGCACAGTACCGATATCGGTCAAAAGCGCTGTAATGGTATTGCCGGCGATCCAGAAAAAGACGGCGTAGAGCACGCTCGCCCAGATGGCCCACATACCGCTTAACCTGACCCAACGGTTAAAATCACTTGCGCTGTTTTTACCCCAGGCAGAACCGGTTAGCGCTTCTGCAGCGTGGGCAAAGCCATCGAGCCCGAGGGAGATCAGCATCAGGTACTGCATCACAACATGGCTGGCGGCCATTTCCACTTCACCCATTTGACCGGCCACACGCATGATCAATGAGAAGGCCAACATTAACAGTATAGTGCGTGCAAAAATAAATCCATTGATGGCAATCAATCGCTTGAACCCGGAGTAGAGCCATGTACGGGCGTCTTTGAGACCTTGTAACAAGTCCGGCAGACCAAAAATATGGGCCAGTATCCAGAGACCGGCTGCCGCGGCAAGCCATTGCGCAATCAGGGTTCCCAGTGCGACACCAGCGACACCCATACCGAGGATAACAACGAAGGTGACACTTAACACGGCGTTGCTCACATTCAGCAGTAATTGCTGGACGAGCACCGCACGGGTCCTGGCCAGGCCGAACAGTACCCCCGAAACGGTATAGATCAGCAACGCAGCCGGCGTTGACCAGATACGTATATTGAAATACTCGGTTGCGAGACCGGACACCAGTTCAGGTGGCTCAAGCGCCTCCAGTGCGACGGCCAGGATAAAACTCTGGAAGACGAGCAGAATCACGCCGAACACCAGTGCCAGTGCCATGCTGCGCCAAACTATGCCGGTCAGTTGTGCCGCATCGTTTTTGCCGTAAGCCTGTGCGATGACGCCGGTCGTACCCATACGCAGAAAACCAAAGGCCCACAGTATAAAATTGAAAATCACACTGCCGAGACCGATCGCCGCCAGGTAGACGGCATCGGGAAGGTGGCCGATAGCCCAGGCATCCACAAGACCGACCAGGGGTGCTGAAGAGTTTGCCAGGATCGCAGGCAAGGCGATCGCAGCAATGGTGCTGTGCGGGTTTTGCGGCAGTTGCTTCAGGTCATGGCTCGGCATATTCCGGGAATCTTCGTGCAACGACTATAATAGCGGTATGAGCCTGTTGTTTGGACATTTTCTGGAAATATATCGATAAGCTTTCCGGTCTGTAAACAGGAAACCAATTAATTTTTCCAACAAGGGGATAGCTATTCATGTTGACTAAACACTCACCAGGCGTACTTTCATCCGAACTTACACCAGAATCTGTTTACTTGAAACGTCGGGAGTTATTAAAAAATGCCGTTGTTGCGGGTACTGCCGGCCTGCTGGGTGGAACGGCGTTGGCGGCAGCACCGCCGGCTGTTACAGACAAGAAGTTTGCCAACGTGAAACCCGGTCCGTTCAGCACTGAACAGACGGCCAACTC
The DNA here is from genome assembly GCA_964650905.1 of uncultured Wenzhouxiangellaceae bacterium. Lineage (GTDB taxonomy): Bacteria > Pseudomonadota > Gammaproteobacteria > Xanthomonadales > SZUA-36 > SZUA-36. The sequence goes on from CAZYVH010000119.1 coordinate 5,373, forward strand.
GTGGTCGGATATTAGCACCTACAACAACTATTATGAATTTGGCAGCGACAAGGATGACCCGGCCCGCAATGCCGGAAATTTCCAGCCTCAACCCTGGACCGTGGCCGTGGCTGGTGAATGTGAAAAACCGGGAACCTATCACTACGAGGACCTGGTGTCACCACACACCCTCGAAGAAAGAATATACCGTTTGCGCTGCGTCGAAGCCTGGTCGATGGTGATCCCCTGGGTGGGTATCCCGCTCGCGGATATGCTGGCACGTTTTGCACCGGCCTCGGACGCCAAATTTGTACAGTTCAAAACCTTGTATGATCCCTCGCGTATGCCAGGTCAAAAAAGACGCATCCTTGATTGGCCGTATCGTGAAGGGCTGACGATCGCAGAAGCCATGCACCCGTTGACATTGATGGCGGTGGGAATATATGGTCGCGAGTTACCCAACCAGAACGGTGCGCCGATGCGTCTCGTCGTTCCCTGGAAGTACGGTTTCAAGAGCATCAAGGCGATTACGGAAATCAATTTTGTCAAGCGGCGCCCACCTACCAGCTGGCAGACTTCCGCACCTTCGGAATACGGGTTTTATGCCAATGTCAATCCCAGGGTTGATCATCCGCGCTGGAGCCAGGCCAGGGAAAGGGCCATTGGGGCAAATATTTTTGCCGGCAAAAAAGCGACCCTGATGTTCAACGGTTATGCTGAGCAGGTTGCTTCCCTTTATACCGGTCTGGATTTGCGAAAAAACTTTTAACCAGTGGCTAAGCGGTATGACCCCGGGCTCAAAGTCTTTTTACCGCCTGACCAAGCCTGCCGTGTTTTTGTCGGGCTTGTTACCACTGCTTTATTTGATTTTGCGCACCTTCAATGTTGCCGGTCCGGGTCTGGGTGCCAACCCGATTGAAGCGTTGCTGCATGAACTTGGTCGTTGGGGTTTGAAATTTCTATTTTTGACACTGGCGGTGACACCTGTACGTCGCTGGACCGGTTGGTATTGGTTGTTAAGGTTCCGGCGTATGCTCGGTCTGTTTGCTTTTTTTTACATCGTGATGCATTTCATGACCTACGCCGTGCTGGACCAGGGCCTGGACAAAGCAGCCATCTTAGAGGACATTGTCAAACGGCCCTATATCACATTGGGTATGACGGGTTTTGTACTGTTGATTCCGCTTGCGATAACATCGACCCGGGGTATGATGCGCAGTTTGGGCAGACGCTGGAAAAAGCTGCATCGCCTGGTCTATGTCATTGCAATATTGGGTGTGTGGCATTTTTACTGGCAGGTCAAACTCGATACCTTCGAGCCAGTTGTTTATGCACTGATCCTGGCCCTGCTTCTGCTAAGTCGAATCTATTACAGAGGCAAAATGCATAGTCAATCCAGTGCAGCATCAAGCCTATAGTGTGAGGTTCAGAGCTGCCCGGCAGAGATAATTACAGCAAATC
>CAZYVH010000120.1:0-6595 GCA_964650905.1 uncultured Wenzhouxiangellaceae bacterium
AGGGAAAGAGGAGACCATCATGATAAAACAACTTTTAACCTTGATTACCATCGCAATTGCCATGACTGCCCTGACCGCCTGCAAGCAACAAGACGAGAGCAGTGCCGCCGCACCTGAAGCGGCTGCTGCAGTGGAAACCGCTGCTCAAGCAGCCACCGAGACGGCCACAGATGCAGCCGAGGCAACGACCGAAGTTGCTGATGAAGCAGCCGATGACATGGCCGCAGCCGCCGAAGACGTTGGAGCAGCAGTTGCTGACGAAGCCAGCGCAGCTGATGATATGGCCGGTGCAGCAGCCGGTGCATTGGCCGGTGCAGCCAGCGATGCGCTTGATCAGGCAAAGGAAGCTGCTAAGAACGCTGCTAAAGAAGCAACCGGCCAGGCCGAAGAGGCCGCGGAGGATGCTGCTGAAGAAGCCACCGACGGTTGAGGTAGACACCCGGAAAGAGGGCCACTCAAAACACCGGTGCTTGGAATTCCCGGTGTGCTCTTTGACCGAAAATCGGGCACCGCAGAGAGTCTGCGGTGCCGGCAGCAGCCACAACGAAACATGACGATACCCGATCCTGCAAAAACTGCAGAAGCCATCGTTCGCACACGGGCCATGCCCGCTGATACCAATCCCGCCGGTGATATCTTTGGCGGCTGGCTGATGTCACAGATGGACATGGCCGGTGAAATCACGGCCAGACAACGTGCCCACACACGTGTGGTTACAGTCGCCGTTAACGCCATGACCTTCCATAAACCGGTTCATGTCGGTGACGTGGTCAGTTGTTATACTGAAATCCTCGGCATTGGCCGTACGTCAATCACGGTCAAGATCAATGCAGTTGCCATGCGTCAGGACAGCGGCAATCACGTACCGGTTACTGAGGGCGTATTTGTTTATGTGGCACTCGGCGAGGACGGGCAACCCACACCAGTACCCGCATCCGGTTGACGGTCGCCTCCATGGGTAGGCGCCCCGGACAGTTCACCGATGCAACTGCCATCGCTGACACGATTATCAGACGGCTTGGGGGCAAGGTCGTGCTCGGTCTGCCGCTGGGGCTCGGCAAAGCCAACCTGATCGCGAATGCACTCTATCAAAGGGCTGCATATGATGCCTCCATATCCCTGACGATCCTCACGGCCCTTTCACTTGAACTGCCACTCGGCCATTCCCGTCTCGAGGAACGGTTCATCGGGCCTGTTCGCGAGCGCGTGTTCGGCAATTGCCCGGAACTCGACTACATCAAGGCCCTCAGGAGAGGTCAGCTTCCGCCGAATATCCGCGTTAATGAGTTCTTTCTGACGGCCGGGCGATGGCTGGCGGCACCGCGTGTTCAACAAAACTACATTTCGTCGAATTACACCGACGCCGCGCACACGCTGATCGAGCGTGGTGTGAACGTGGTCGCACAAATGGTTGTTCGTGACAGCCAGCGCTTGAGCCTGAGCTGCAACACCGATCTGACACCCGACCTTCTCAGGGCGCGCGACGCTGGCGATACCGGGTTCCTCCTCGTCGGAGAGGTCAACCCGAACCTGCCGTTTATGGAGGGCGATTCCGCGTTACCGGATAAAGCCTTTGATTACCTGCTCGAAGGGCCACGGTGTGCGTATACGCTGTTTGCACCACCCAAATTACCCATTTCAACAGCGGACTACGCAGCGGGGTTCCAAATCGCATGCCTGATCCCGGATGGTGGCACACTGCAGATCGGTATTGGTTCAATCGGTGACGCGGTTGCACAGGCACTTATCGTTCGCCAGAATAATAATACGCTTTTCAAGGAAATCACAGATCGCTTGTCAGTGACGACGGCTGATGAACCTGCACGCCTGCACCATGAACCTTTCGTTAAAGGCCTGTTTGGTCTGTCCGAGATGCTGGTCGACGCATTCCTGCCCCTCATCGATGCCGGTGTCGTCAAACGCACGGTCGACGGTGCCCTTATCCAGGCCGCGTTTTTCCTGGGACCAGCGGCGTTCTATAAGCGCTTGCGGAACATGTCGGCAGAGGACCGGCGGCAGATCCAGATGAAACCGGTCTCGTGGGTTAATTCCCTGTATCGGGACGAGGGTGAAAAACGCATGGCACGCCACAAGGCCCGGTTTATCAACAACGCTATGATGGCCACATTGCAGGGCGCGGTAATTTCCGATGCACTGGAAGACGGCCGGGTAGTGAGTGGTGTTGGTGGTCAATATGACTTTGTCGCCCAGGCATTTGCGCTCGAGGACGCCCGCTCGGTGGTCGCACTCAACGCAACCCGTATGAGCGGCGGCAGGATTCGCTCGAATATACTGTGGTCATACGGCAACCAGAGCGTGCCCCGCCACTTGCGTGATGTCATCGTGACCGAATACGGTATCGCTGACCTGCGCGCAAAAACCGACGCCGAGGTGATCGCGGCCATGCTCGCCATTTGCGACTCACGTTTTCAAAACGATCTCTTACAGCAGGCGCAACGCGCAGGTAAAATTGACCGCGATTACAGGATTCCGCAAAGGTTCAGGAACAACCTGCCCGCAAGGATCATCGATGCACTGGTGCCCGGACGAGCCGCCGGTTCATTGCAGGCGTTTCCATTTGGCAGCGACTTCACGGATATCGAACAGCGCTTGCTGAGCGCCCTTGGCTACATCAAGACCCACGCGACGTCGCATCTTGCAAGACTGACGTTGATTGCGCAGGGATTACTGGCAGACAAGACACCCTTCGATGACGAACTGGCGAGGCTTGGTCTGCTCAAACCGCAGGACACGGCAGACCGGGCCCTGCGCTTGCTGGTCCTCGGCGCATTGGCTAAGAGCCTAAAGAATCGAGCTTAGCCCAGTATCTGCCAGGCAATACAGAGAATTCCACCCCAGGCCACCACAAACGCCAGTGTGCGTACCCAGGGAATGCCCACGGTATAGGCGCCCGCGTGTACCAGGCGGCCCCAGAAGTAGGCAGCGGCAGCGGAACTGGTTGCCAGGTTGCTGATTTCCAGGGCGTTGGCAACCAGCACGATTGCGGCAAACACGACCAGGTTTTCCACCGCGTTGTAATGCGCTTTTTTCAGACGTTCAGCCCAGGGCGCCATCGTCAGTGGCGTATCGGGGTAACCAACCGCGTCACTGATTTTATTCCTGCCCAGAACATTCAGGACGTAAGGAATCCACATCAACGCGGTAAACGTGGTGATCATTGCAAGGTATTTAAGTTCGGGGGTCATAGCATTTCTCCTCATTACTATGCTGGATGGATACAGCGCCCGCCATTATAAACCGTTCCCAGACCGACGACCTGACGTTGTGCCAATGGGACAGCGGTCAGCTGCCTACGGGACACGCTCAAGACGTCCTGTACGCTCGGGAATTCGCTCCCGGCGAATTACGGTCCCGAAGGCAGCCAACCGCTATCCCTTCCCAGTACAGTGCATACCCTGTATTAGTGTCATGACACTGAAATTCACTGTTAAAATGCAATGATTGCAAAAGAGCGTTAACCTGAACCGATGAATGTCTCAGAATCCAGGGCAAAAGTGGGGTCGTGCGACTTTTTAAAAGTCGTCAATGTCACCCCTGCCGGCGCCTTTCTTCAGCGTAGTGGTGAAAAGGACCTGCTGGTTCCCATATCCCAGCAACTCAAACCGATGGTCGCAGGTCAGTCGTACGTGGTTTACCTGTACCTGGATCCAGACCAACGGCTCATCGGCAGCAGCAAGCTGCACAATTTTCTTGATGAACGCGCCAAGAACATGGCACCGGGCGAGGCCGTCGATCTGCTCATCGTGGGCGAGACCGGTCTGGGTTACAAGGCCGTGGTCAATGGAACCCACCTGGGCCTGCTCTACCGGGATGAAGTATTCCGGGCGCTCAGACCCGGCGATGAGGTGCGCGGTTTTATCAAGGCGATACGCGATGACCGAAAGATTGACCTGGCGCTGCAACGCCGAGGCAAGCACTCACTGGATGATCTGACAACTCGCATCCTGGCCCACCTGGAAGCCAACGGCGGGTCTTCAACGCTGACCGATTACAGCCCGCCCGCGGCGATTTACGCGCAGTTCGGAGTCAGCAAGGGCAACTACAAAAAAGCCCTGGGGGCGCTCTACAAACAACGCCAGATCAACGTCACCAGAGACAAAATCACGCTGCTGAAACGGTAACCGGCATTGCCATGGCGCACGACCCGGTGTGTAGGTCAGGGCGGGTCACTTGATCGATGTACAAGCGCGCTTTCGCGGCACGCTAATGCTGGCAACACTCAGAAATTGAGCCGCGCCCTTATACCGTATACCCTTGGCGGCCCCGTCCACAACAATGGCGGCAGACCAACCGCCAGATCGCCAAATACGTGATAGCCCTTGTCAAACAGATTTTGCGCGAAAAACCCAATTTCGTAGCGTTGGCTCTCGACCCCCAGGTAGAGGTTAACGAGCGCGTATGAATCCTGGGGCATGGCTCCGGATGCGTGAAAATTCCGCTCCCCGGTATAACGGGCATCAACGCGGGTTCTCAAGCCCCAGCCATCCGTGTTTCCAAGCGGGTATAAATAGTCTGCAGAAAGCGCAAGGGTCCAATCCGGAGTCAAGGGAATGTCGTTTCCCGAGTAATCTGGATCCAGCCCAAAAAACAGAGGTACAAAAGTTTCATCGATATATTCATCGTATTGCGCGTCGGTATAGGTGGCTGACGCGCTGAGGTTCAAACCCGGCAGAGGCATTGCGCCAAGCAGCGCCTCGATACCCTTGATGGTGCTTTGAGCCGCGTTGACTGTGAAACCACCCGTTACCGAAGCACGGTTGACCTGTTGATCGCTCCAGTCCATATAAAACGCGGTAAGCTCATAGCGAGCAGAACCATCGGCGAACCGGCCCTTGATCCCCAGTTCGTAATTCCACAGAAACTCCGGATCGTACTCGAGTACGGGTTGGTCGGAATTATTGAATCCACCCGCTTTATAACCCTTGGTGGCCGAGACATACAGATTCGTGTCTTCAGTGACCCGATAGGACAGCGACGCCGTCGGTAGCCACTCCGAGCCATCCTTGGCGCGCTGTTCAAGATTGAGGAAATCATCCAGTTCCTGTTTTTCGTAGTCATAGCGTATCCCGGCCGCGAGCTTTAGCCGCTCACTGATGTCAAACGAAGCGTTGGCGAACAGCGCGTAGTTCCTGGTCTTGATGGCCGAATCACCGAATACCAGCGGATTGAGGAAATCAAGCGGAGGCGTCAGGAAAAAACTGACAATTCCATGCGTTTCATCCCTGAAATAGTAGCCGCCAAGCATCCAGCGGAAGCGGCCTTCATCTGCCGATGTCAGGCGGACCTCCTGGCTGAAGACATCCAGATCGATGGGCAGTTGGAAGAACTCGACGGGAAGAACACCTCCGATCACCATGGGTCCCGGCGCCCGGTTTTGATCGACTTCGAGCTCAGACTCCATCTTGCCGTAGCCGGAGATACTGGTAAGCGAGAAGCTCTCGAAATCATAATTGATGGTCAGCACGGTCTGTGTGACTTCGCGTTTGAAGTATCCAAGAACGTCTTGGTTGACGCGTTGCTGGTACTCATTCATGTCAACCAAACCCTGGCCGACGGCAGCCGGGTTGGCGGGGTCATAACTGTCAGGAAAATTGGGACAATCACCGCAATCGTCGTCGGATTTCGCATAACTTACCGTCAAATCGAGGGTCAGATCCTCAGAGGCGTCGTACGCAAATGCCGCACGTAAATTCTTGTCTTCCTCATCATTGATGTTTCGCTCGCCATCCCACTGGTTATCCCAATAACCGTCATGAGACTGGAACTGACCGCTAAGGCGCGCAAACAAGCGGTCTTTGACCAGGGGGCCTGACACTGAACCAGTGACTTCCAGTGTATCGAAGTTGCCGTACGAGGTCGTCAGGAATCCTTCCGGCTTATTGCCCGGCCGACGTGTTACATAATTGATAACACCACCCAGAGCGTTACGCCCATACAGCGTCGCCTGGGGTCCCTTGAGGATCTCGATGCGTTCCAGGTCAAACAGGATGCCATTATTCAGCACGCGGGAGTTACCCATGGTGAAGCCATCCTGATAGACCAGCACGGTCGGATTACCGAATACACCCGGATTGACCCCACGGATCGATATGATGCCCGTTTGCCGGCCAATCGAATTGCCGATCTCAACCCCGGGTGTGAGCATGGCGACATCGGCCAGGGTGTTGACGCGGGCACGCCTGATGGCCCCATCGTCAATGACACTGACGGCAAGCGGCACATCCAGCAGACGCTCCTCGCGTTTTTGCGCGGTGACGATGATTTCTTCCAACACGGGCTCGGCAGTTTGCGCGACGACCTTAGCAGCGGGCACCAGGACACCCAAGCCAAATAACACTACAGCAGGAATACTCAATATCATGCTGGGCTTGCAGGTATTACAATCTCTTGGAATGGCCATCGTGTCCCTCCCACCAGTTCTGGCAGATGACCGGCTGGTCACCGCATAAACGGACTTATTCTGCTCCCAAAACAATTAAATTCCAATAGATAGATGATCCTGCAATGCCTGCTAGTGTACTCTTGGAAAGGACTAGCCATTCCCTACGAGACGCGCCTTACAGCTAATGCCTTC
>CAZYVH010000121.1:0-6573 GCA_964650905.1 uncultured Wenzhouxiangellaceae bacterium
CCCGTGCCGATGGCGGCGCGGAAGTGTTATGGGTACACGGTGATAAACGTGGTTAACCCGCATATTTCACCAGTATCCCGGATGATGGCGACGGACAGGTGTGACTGGACGCTGGGCTGGACTGAGACCAATAGCCGTAGCTATTGGTCGAGGGAAGCTCAAGTCCAGGTGCACCTGAACAAGTCAGGACCGGGATAGGTAGCAGGCCGGGTACAAAGTGTACCGCAGGATTATTTGACAAAACTGCCATTTAATTCAACTGATTCATATGTATATAGTGAGGCCGAATACCGACTGGTGAGATATGCGGGTTAATGACCTGAGGAGATGATGATGGAATACGCAGCACTTGTGATACTTTTGGCCCTGCTCCAGTATTTTTATTTTACCGGCCGGGTTGGCCTGACACGTGAAAAATACCAGGTCGACGCGCCAGCGTGCAGGGGCGATGAAACCTGGGAAAGATTGTTCAGGGTCCAGCAAAACACGATGGAACAGCTCATCATCATGATTCCGGCCAGCCTGCTGTTTGCCTTTTACCTGAGTGGGCAATGGGTCCTGCTGCCGGGGATCGTCTTCATCGCCGGCCGGTTTTTGTACGCATCAGAATACGTCAAGGACCCCAAGACCCGCGGTGTGGGCATGGGTATTACGGGCCTGGCCAACATCGCCCTGATGCTGGGTGCACTGTATGGCGTGGTGCGCGCTTTACTCTGACACCAGAGCGCGGCCCTGAACGGAACACCGCCACCCCGAACGGAAAAAAGTCGCCCCGGACGAAACACCGTCGCCCCGGATAGAACACCGTCGCCCCGGGCTTGACCCGGGGTCCATCTTTAACTTTAGGATTCCAGCGCCGGAATAACTTCCTGCCACCTACCCAAGTTGTGGGAAATGAAAATCTGCACCCTTGCGGATACCGGTATGCCACCTTTGGGTGACGGCTTTCACCCGTGTATAAAAACGGATACCTTCCGGGCCATAAATATGATGATCACCGAACAATGACTGTTTCCAGCCACCGAAACTGTGGAAGGACATCGGCACCGGTATCGGGATATTGACACCGACCATGCCGACCTGGATACGCTGGACAAAATCGCGTGCGGCATCGCCATCACGGGTGAAGATGGAAACACCGTTGCCGTACACGTGAGCATTGATCAGATCAACGCCCTCATCAAAGGAATCGACCCGGACCACGCATAACACCGGGCCAAAAATCTCCTCCTGGTAAATACGCATATCCGTCCTGACATGGTCGAACAGGCAGCCACCAATGAAGAACCCCCCGGCTGCATCCGGATGCTTGAACCCACGTCCGTCGACGACCAGTTCAGCGCCTTCATCAATACCCAGGTCGACGTAACCTTTGACTTTTGCATGGTGTGCAGCGGTGATCAGCGGTCCCATTTGCGCACCGGCAACATTGCCCGGCTCAATGTGCAGTGCTTCGACACGCGGGCGTAGTTCTTTCACGAGTTTATCGGCAGCGGCATCACCGACCACGACCGCCACGGAAATCGCCATACAGCGCTCGCCGGCTGAGCCGTAGGCTGAACCCATCAGGGCGTCAGCGGTAGCCTCCAGCGGCGCGTCCGGCATGACCAGCATGTGGTTCTTGGCGCCCCCCAGTGCCTGTACCCGTTTGCCGTTGGCGGAACCCACTTCGAATATCTTTTTGGCGATCGGTGTGGAGCCGACAAAGCTAATTGCCCGGATATCCTGGTGTGCGAGTATGGCATCAACCGCTTCACGGTCACCATGCACAACATTGAACACCCCGGCGGGCACACCCGCCTGCCTCACCAGGTCAGCCAGTAATGCGGAGGCCCCCGGATCCCGCTCCGATGGCTTTAAGACGAAGGTATTTCCGCAAACCAGCGCCATTGGGATCATCCACAAGGGCACCATAACGGGAAAATTGAAAGGTGTGATTCCAGCCACCACACCCAGTGGCTGGCGGAATGACCAGGCATCGACTCCAGTACCGACACTGTCGCTGAACTCACCTTTGAGCAACTGCGGCGCGCCACAGGCAAACTCCACAACCTCCAGACCACGTGTGACCTCGCCGAGCGCATCATCTTGAACCTTGCCATGCTCCGAGGTCAGCAAACCCGCCAGCTCTTCCTTGTGTTCATCAAGCAGGTTCTTGAGACGAAAGATATAACGTGCGCGACGTAACGCCGGCATCGCTGACCAATCAGGAAAGGCCGCTGCTGCAGCACTGACCGCGGCATCCACCTCGTCTGCCGATGCCAGCGGCACCCGTTTTTGTACCTGACCGGTGGCCGGGTCAAACACATCGCCGAAACTGCCACTGCGGCCTGCAACAAACTCACCCTGGATAAAATGCTTTAATTGTTCCATAGATCTATAGTGTCCTTAACACCTGGCGGACCACATCCGCCATCTGTGCAATCTGATCCGCCTCGATAATCAAAGGTGGGCTGAACGCAACGGTGTCACCGGTCACACGCACCATGACACCGGCCTCAAAGGTTTTCTGCAGAATTTCCATACCACGCGCACCCGGCTGACCTTCGATTGCCGCGACCTCGACGGCACCCATCAGACCATAGTTGCGTACATCGATGACATTCGGTTCATCTGCCAGCGAATGCAAGGCATCTTCAAAGACCGGCGCCATCTGCGCGCAACGCTCGAACAGACCTTCTTCGATATAAACGCCCAGGGCCGCCTCGGCGGCGGCCACTGCCAGTGGGTGTGCCGAATAGGTATAGCCGTGGAATAACTCGATGGCGGAACCCGGTTTGCCCATGAACTCATCGTAAATACGACCGCTGACAAATACTGCGCCCATCGGCACCGCGCCACTGGTTAAGCCCTTGGCCGTGGTCATGATATCCGGTGTAACCTCAAAGGCCTGGGCGGCAAAACCGGTGCCGAGACGGCCAAATCCGGTGATGACCTCATCAAATATCAGTAGCACCTCATACTCATCACAAATTTCCCGCAGACGTTTCAGGTAGCCAACCGGTGGCATGATGACACCGGCTGAACCGGCGATGGGCTCAACAATCACGGCTGCAACATTAGACGGGTGATGTAGATTGATGATGTTTTCAAGTTCATCGGCAAGATGTGCGCCATACTCCGGTAAGCCACGCGAAAAGGCATTTTCCCTAATCAGGTGGGTGTGCGGCATATGGTCCACACCCGGGATCATGGAGGCCGAAAACTGCATACGGTTGTAGGGGATCCCACCCACTGAAATACCGCCAAAACCTACGCCGTGGTAACCTTTCTCACGACCGATCAAGCGGGTCTTTGATGCCTGGCCACGCTCACGCTGGTAAGCCAGTGCGATCTTCAGGGCCGTATCCACCGATTCGGAGCCAGAATTGGTAAAAAATACGTTATCGATGCCTTCAGGTGCAATCGAAACAAGCTTTTCCGCCAGTCTGAAGGCCGCAGGGTGACCAAAATTGAAATGCGGCGCGTAATCCATTTCGGTTGCCTGGCGCTGTATGGCCTCAACGATGCGTGGGTGCTGATGACCGGCGTTGCAACACCACAGACCGGCAACGCAATCGAGTACCTGGCGTTTTTGGGGTGTGTAGTAATACATGCCGTCGGCCCATTCGACCAGCCTGGGGTGTTGTTTGAAGGCACGGTTGCCGGTAAACGGCATCCAGAACGCATCCATCGCCAAATTTTTTTCCGTCATATCAAAAGTCCTTTATAAATCTCAAGGTGTATCCAGCGCTTCAATGGCCGGCACATGGTCATAACCCAGGTCACGCGCCACGTCTTTATAGGTCACCATGCCGCGGTGGACGTTAAGACCGGCCAGCAAATGCGGATCATCCAACAGCGCCTGCCTGGCGCCCTTGTCGGCCAGAGCCAATGCAAAAGGCAGGGTCGCATTATTGAGCGCAAAGGTCGAGGTCCGTGGTACCGCACCCGGCATGTTGGCGACACAATAATGCACAACACCATCGACTTCAAAAATCGGCGCTGCGTGCGTGGTCGCGTGCGATGTTTCAAAACACCCACCCTGGTCGATCGCGACATCCACCAGTACGGAACCCTTGTGCATCCCTGCCAGGTGTTCGCGGGTCACCAGCTTGGGGGCCGCCGCACCGGGTATCAACACACCGCCGATGACGAGATCCGCATCCTGCAGGTGGGTCGTGATGGCATGTGCGCTTGAATAAACGGTCTGAACCCGACCGCCAAATACTGCATCAAAGTGACGCAGTACATCGATATTGCGATCCAGAACCATCACCTGTGCACCGGTACCAACCGCAACCTGGGTCGCATTGAAGCCCACCGTACCACCACCGATCACGACCACCTTGGCCGGTTCGACACCGGGTACGCCACCGAGCAACACGCCCGAGCCACCATGGGCCTTTTCAAGACACCAGGCGCCTGCCTGGATGGACAGGCGACCGGCCACCTCGGACATTGGCGCCAGTAAAGGCAGGTGACCGTTGCGGTCCGTGACGGTTTCGTAGGCGATACAGGTCGCCCCGCTTTTGACGAGGTCTTTGGTCTGTTCGGCATCGGGGGCCAGGTGCAGGTAAGTGAATAGCGTATGCTCTTTTCGCAGCATGGCGCGCTCAACAGCCTGAGGCTCCTTGACCTTGATGATCATCTCGCACTGCTCAAAAACCTCGCTTGCCTCATCCAGTATGTTGGCCCCGGCAGCACGGTAGTCAACATCCGTCATGCCAATACCGACACCGGCGTTGGTCTCTACAAAAACCTCGTGACCATGACCGACCAGTTCGTGTACCGATGCGGGTACCAGCCCGACACGAAATTCATTGTTTTTAATTTCCTTGGGAACACCAACTCTCATGGGAATATCCTTTGAATATGTGAAATAACTATTTTATAGCTATTAATGCAGTTTTTTACGCTATTGATAAATATTTTAAAGAGGTTTATTCTGTATTAAAGTATTTCTATAGCATATACCATGAAGAAGAAACCCAACCATCTGAAGACACTTGACCGTACCGACCTGCGTATACTTGACTGTCTGCAGACCGATGGACGGATTTCAAATGTGCGCCTTGCACGCAAGGTCAACCTGACCCCGACACCCTGTCTTGAACGTGTCAGACGTCTTGAAAGAGATGGCTTTATCCGTGGTTACACGGCGGTACTCGATCCTGAACTGGTCAACGCGAGTTTGCTGGTGTTTGTCGAGATCAACCTGTCACATACCTCCCCCGATGCCTTCAGACGGTTTCGCGCAGAAGCACAACGCTTACCTGAAATCCTGGATTGCCACCTGGTTTCCGGTAACTTCGATTACCTGATCAAAGCCCGCGTCAGTGATATGAAGGCGTATCGAAAATTGCTTGGCGAACAGATACTTTCATTACCTGGCGTGAACGGTTCACGCAGTTACGTGGTCATGGAAGAAGTCAAGGAGACACTCAACCTGCCGCTGCTGTGACGGGTCGGTTAAAATCAACCCATGAGCACCCTCATCATCCAGCACGACGATTGTCTGCGTCACAATCCGGGCAGTAAACACCCGGAGTCCGCTCTGCGGGTCAAGGCGGTATTGAGTGGTCTGAAAGGATTGAGAGGACTGCAAAGACTGCCGGCACCACGTGCCACGCTTGAACAGATCCTGCGCGTACACACGCAGACGTTCTGGTCCATGCTTGAATCGAAAGCACCTTCTTCGGGTCGTGTTGCAATTGATCCGGACACCTACCTCAGCCCGGGTTCCATTAATGCTACTTTACGTGGCAGTGGCGCTATCTGCTTTGCCATTGACCAAATTACCAACGACCAGGCCCAGAGGGCTTTTTGTGTTGTCAGGCCACCCGGTCATCACAGCGAAACTGACCGAGCCATGGGTTTTTGCCTGTTAAACCACGTTGCTATCGGCGCCCGGCAAGCACTGGAAAAGCCCGGCATCGAGCGGGTTGCAATCATCGATTTTGACGTACACCACGGTAACGGCACGCAGGCGATCTTCGCCCAAAGCCCCGAAGTCATGTATGTCTCAAGCCACCAATTGCCGCTCTTTCCGGGTAGCGGGCAGATCGAAGAAACCGGTTGCGGTAATATCCTCAACTTACCACTCGCACCCGGCGATGGCAGCCAGGCCTTTCGCAAGGCCTGGGGCAGGCTGGGTCTGCCGGCGATCCACAGCTTTGACCCGGACCTGATCCTCGTTTCGGCGGGCTTCGATGCCCATGAACGGGATCCGTTGGCACAACTTGAAGTCAAGGACGGCGATTTCCGCTGGATCACTGACGAAATTTGTGGACTGGCCACTGACAGTTGTCAAGGGCGTGTCATCTCGACCCTTGAAGGGGGTTATGACCTCGAGGCGCTGGCCAGTGCCGGACGGGCGCACGTAGAGAGTCTTTTATAATCCCCCTCGGTTATGCAATGCATATTAGCGACTGGACTTCTCAATAGCTGAAAATCAAGGGTAGTCAGGCATCAGTTTCTCTACATTGGCAGGGTGTTGCTCAACTGGCTAACCGAACATATTCGAAATCACCCGGCTTACCATCGATACCGGCTTTCGGGGCTGCAATCCAGCCGGCAAAATGACCAACTCGA
>CAZYVH010000122.1:0-6509 GCA_964650905.1 uncultured Wenzhouxiangellaceae bacterium
TCAAGCCAGGCGGTAAACCAGAAGGTACTGCCAACACCCGGTTCGCTTTCGGCCCCGGCTTCGCCACCCATCATGTTGGCCAGGCGGCGGGTAATGGCCAGCCCCAGACCGGTCCCGCCATACTTGCGTGTGGTGGACTTATCGGCCTGTTCGAAGGACTGGAACAAACCGGACAAAACATCGGCCTCGATCCCAATACCTGTGTCATGCACTTCGAAGCGCATTAGCACCTGATGGTCAGTTTTATCCAGCACCGTGGCGCGCAGCAGGATTTTGCCGTGCTCTGTGAACTTGATGGCATTGCCGATATAGTTTAACAGAGCCTGACGCAGACGGGTTGCATCACCCTTGAACCAGGTTTGTGCTTCCTGCATGTCAATATCCAGGTTCAGACCCCTGGATTCCAGTTGCTCACCAAAAAATAACTGGAAATACTCGAAGATCGTACCGAGCTGGAAGTCCAGTTTTTCCAGGGTCAGCTTGCCGGCCTCGATTTTCGAGATATCCAGGATGTCATTGATGACCGAAAGCAGGTGTCCGGCGGCGGCCTCGATCTTTTTCAACTGCCTGGACTGTCCCGCACTCGGCTCCTCATGTTGCATCAGGTGGGTCAGCCCGACAATGGCATTCATGGGTGTTCGTATCTCGTGGCTCATATTGGCCAGGAAAGCACTCTTGGCCACATTAGCTTCATCCGCCTTTTTTAATGCCAGGGTCAACTGCTCGGTACGTTTTTTGACCAGTTCCTCCAGGTGCTGGCGATGACTCACCAATTCATCCTCTATCTTCTTGCGTGACGTAACATCCCGAATCACACAGTGGGTCTGTTTAAAGCCACCCTGCTCATCATGAGCAATACGCCCATCAAACTCGACCGACATGATCCGTCCGTCCCTGTTGAGCATCTCGTAACCTACTGAATGAATCTTGCCTGCCACTTTGAACTGTGAAAAGTTACGCTTGAATTTCTTGGCTGATTCAGGCGTCAGGTAATCACTAAACGGCTGACCGATCAACTCGGCACGTTGAAAACCAAGCATCGCACAAAATGTTGAATTGACCTCGATGAAACAGCCTTCAGCATCAAGCGACTGGTAACCGAGCGGGGAATTTTCATAAAGTTTACGAAATCGTTTTTCACTTGCGACAAGCAAATCGACGGCACGTTTGCGCTCGGTGATGTCGATGATGCTGACGGGGACACATTTATAACCGTCTTGTGTTACCGGAATAGGCAGGGAGATGAAGGCCTGCAAGTTTCGTCCATCAAGGCTGCGATAATTTACTTCGGATTGAAAATTTTTCTTTTGTTCCCAAATGGCACAGAGCTCATCAATGAGCACGTCCGTTGCACCTGGTCCGAAAGTCCTGGGTAGAGAAGTGAAAAGATCAGTCTCGGTCCTGGCGCCAAAAAGTTTCAAGGCGGCCTGGTTGACGTGGAGTACCCTGACCATCCCGGCCATATCCCTGGCGGGTTGTTTGTTGTTTGACCCAAGATACTCACGAAGATCATTAACGTTTTCAAACTCGAGCTTGTTCAGGGCCGTTCGAACTTTCGACAGGTCTTCGCTCCACACACAAACACCGGAATTTTCAAACAAACTTTTATAGCGTTCTTCACTGGCCCTCAACTGGTCTTCGATTGCATCCTTCGATCGCAGTTGCTCAACTTCCTGAATGGCGCTTTCTATCGAAGGGATGAGACGGGAAAGTTCATCTTTCTGGACAACATCGTGCGCGCCAGCTTTCAGAAAGCTGATAGCGTCTTTAACTTTTGCATCGCCCGAAACAACCACAAAAGGAATTCTTTGTCCGCTTTTATTAATGGCTTCAAAGGCCTGGAATGGGTCAAACCCCGGATGATCCGTGTCACACACAACACAGTCCCAGGTTTGGTTTTCAAGTGCGGCCGACAGGCCCGCCACACAATCCACCCGCTCAATGGTAAGCCCGGGCCACTCCTTGAGAAGTTTTTCATTAAAAAAAAGCATCTCATCATGAGATGCCCCAATGACCAGAAGCCATAAAGAGGTCATCATGCGTGGCTTTTTAATGGGCGTTCTACTGGCAAGTGTCATGGGCGATGGCTAATGTACACTGAGCAAATTACTCCCCTCAAGTCCTTCACGTGAAAACCAACTGGTTAATGATAAGCTAATACGCAATATTTTAATTGATATATGTCAACTGTATTGCATCGTGCATAAAGGCGGGATTTTAAAACGTCACAAGACGAACAACAGCGCCCACAACCGGCACATGTAAATAAAACCACGTGATTTTCACCGGCTAATCTCAGATACTTGGGGGACTTTTGTTTATGAAGGTGATATCACAGGTGTCCTCGCAATCCATTTGCATACTGCGTCTGTCTGCCATCGGCGACGTTACCCACGTAATGCCGGTCATCAGGCTTATCCAGAGGTACCGCCCGGGCACACACATCACATGGATCATCGGCAAGCTGGAAGGCCAGTTATTACAGGGCCTGGCAAACGTTGAGTTTATCGTTTATGACAAACACGGTGGCTTGCGAGCCATTCGTGGACTGCGCAAGGCTTTAAAGGGTCGCAGCTTTGACGTCTTGTTACACATGCAGGTGTCGGCACGCGCCAATTTACTCAGTACACTGGTGAAAGCACCGGCGCGTATTGGTTGGGACAGACCACGCTGGCGCGAGCGGCACCAGTGGTTCATCAATCGTTCGGTGCGCAGTGTTCCACGGCAACACCAGGTCGACGCCTTCCTTGAATTCGCCGTGGCTTTAGGCCTTGAGTCCGGGCCACCCGAGTGGAATCTCCCGATTGCAAAAGAGGATGCCGAGTGGGCCAAACAACAAACAGGTGATGAAGCACCGGTACTGATGATCAGCCCCTGTTCCAGCCACCCTGCCAGAAACTGGTCAGCGGACCGCTATGCGGCCGTGGCCGATTATGCGATCTCAAAATATGGAATGCGCGTGGTCCTGGTGGGTGGCCCAACCGAAACCGAACTAAACACCAGCCGGGACATAGAAGCCGCCATGCACGGGCCGGTCCTGAACCTGATCGGCAAGGACACCATCAACCAGACCGTCGCCCTGTTGCAACGGGCTACGGTTTTGCTTTCACCGGATTCCGGCCCGGTCCATCTCGCCTCTGCAGTCGGCACGCCGGTCATCGGTCTGTATGCCGCCACACCCAGCCTGCGCTCCGGACCCCACCGAAGCCTTGATCTTTGCGTTGATCAATACACCCAGGCAGCGAGGAAGTACAAACATAAAGAACCACAGGAACTTCGCTGGGGCCAGCGTATCGAGTTCCCCGGTGTCATGGACCTGGTTGAAACCGGTTCGGTGTGTGAAAAACTCGACGCTTTGATGCAAAAAGTTCAATAACCCCAACGATCTGCATCCCATTCAGTCAATGATGGCTTTGGCCCACGCCTCCATTTGCGCCGCGTCCAGGCCACCACGGGTACTTACCCGAATTTTCCCCTGCCGGTCAATGAATTGCGTGCTTGGAAGGCTATGCACACCATACTCGGCCGTGACCTGACCAAGCTTATCCCAAACAACCGGAAAGCTGACACCAGTGGATGAAACAAAGCCGATGAGTGGACGTTTCCCATCCATGCTGCCGACGCCGATGACGACCAAGCCCTGCTCTGCGTGACGCTGATAAAGCAATTCCAGGGCCGGTATTTCCCGTCTGCAGGGGGCGCACCAGCTGGCAAAAAAGTTCAGGATAACAGGCTGGCCCCGGTAATCGCTCAGGCTAACGGTCTCTGTCTGATCCAGCAGCCTGGCCAGCGAAAAATTTGCGGCAGCGGGTGACAACTTGGCAGGCACCAAAGCAACCCGGACCACGAAAACTGCTATCACCGCGGTGACCAGAAGCACCGGTATGTACCAATGGGGCGTAGCACCACGAGCAGACATTATGGTCTTTTACTACAGGCTATCGGTGACGATGGCAGCTGCATCCTGGTGAGGGTACCGCGCCATAAGTTCTTCAACGGGCATGGTAAAATCATCTCCGCGCATCAAGTGCATCAGTACCACCGAAGCCCAATAGTCATCGTAGTACTCAGTTCCCGCCAGCAAGGCCGGAACACCATGCGCGCCGACCGCGTGACAGGCTACACAGGTCACCGGCCCGGCGTATTTATCATCGGGGCTGAACTGCAACGCCTGTGCGACGGTGGTCTGATCCGCGCCATCGGTTTCGACGCCAGGATAAAGTCCATGTATCGATTCGTGACACGACTGGCAGGCGATGTTGGCATGCGCCTTTGAATAGCGGTATAACGAATACTTACCGCGTTGGTCAATCGGGAAATAGACACCACCCATACTTTCAACAAAAGGTGCGGCATGACAGTCAGCGCAATGGGGTTCGCTCGCCGCCAGCCACCAGTCGATACCGGCTGATGCGTCAGCGTAGGTCGCGCCTTCAGCCACCTCGGGAAGCGCCGCCGGCTCATGTTCCGCGTAGTAAGAAACGAGGGGATTGCCGTCTGCGCCAACCACCGGGTCCAGGTGGTAGGCTGCATAGGCTGCTACATCATCGGAACCCGTCACGGCGCTGGCAATTTCAGCCAGCGAACGGTCGCGCAGCGTTTCACCTGGCCCCGGGTTTTGTGCTGTCTTCAACGCATCCCTGGCGGCTAACGCCTGGGCATTGTGGTTGTGACAGTTAGTGCAATAGATTCCACGCAGTTCCCCATCGACCGTTGCCACTTCATTGAGCACGTAGTCACCGACAGCATTCAGGAAAAAAGGTGGTTCGGCATTCGTGTTGGTATGAGCATCGCGACGCAGATAGCAACCACCGCCGGCAGAGCGAATATCTCCATCTGAAAAACGGGGCTGTCCATCCTGGGTGAGAGGACTGAAGCCGGTGCCGGTGACATTCAACTCAGGATTCTGAAAGTGTGAAGGGTGGCACATCTGGCAGGCCTGTGAGCGGCCAAAAGCGTCGGCATCGGGTACCATGGAAAGGTGGGTCTGATGAATCGCTTCCGTCATTGGCGTGGCTTGTTGCTCTGGTGTCTCCGCGGCAACTTTCAACCGGCCCTGTACATTGTCGCCGTGGCAGTCTGAGCAATTGACTGCACCTGCCGTGCCCAGGCGATTGCTCGACGCATTGGGATCATATTCCGCCAGGAAATGAGTCCCATGTTTGTCATCGTGAATTTCGAGGATACTGATAGAAGCAGCCGCCAGGCGAGCCATGTAGTCACTCTGGTCCGGATAGGTTTTTGTCCAGTAGTCATACTCTTGCTTATAGCGCTTAGAGGTATTATTACCAAACGAATTGGCCCTTTCCGTGCCGTGGCACCACACGCAGTTGGGGATGTCCACCGGGTTGGTGCCAAAGAAACTGACGGCCTGGCCTTTCGCCAGGAGTGGCTGCCCGTCTTCAGCGTTGTGGAGCGTTACCCGTGACTGCTGGAAGGGCTGGAAATCGGTTTCCTTGATGGTACGGTGGGAACCACCTTCCAGGACGCCGTCATTGAAGGCCGTCATCGGCAGGCCCAGAGCATCCCAGACGTAGCTGGCTGTCAGGGTCAAAGGGATATCCGGAAGACCACCATAGCGGGACTCGGTGAAGACAACATTGCCGCCATTTTCACCGGCATAGCTGGCTTTACCCGCCATGGACGCCCCAGACGGACCGTGGTCAACCTGCACTGCAATTTCCTGACCCACGTGTAAGCGGTCTGCCGCCGTTCGTCCTTCAGGCAGGGTGCCTTCCAGGTCAGCGTAGATATACAGGTGAGTCCAGACATAGTTGGCCATATTGTCATTGGGATCGTCCTTGTCGCCATCGTTGTTAACGTCCTTGGGCACACCCCAGTAGGCCATTTTGTCACCTTCCGAATATGAGTTGTCATCCGTACTGTAGTGCAGCGCGACTCCGTCATCCGGTGATAACAGCTGCGGCCGGGTGTTTTTGGCAGTGGCTGATCGTATCGCTTGTGACTGGATGCTGTTATAAGGTGGAATGACACAGCAATAGCTCATATCGAAGCCGACACAATGCATGCCCAATTCGTAATTGATGAAGATGTTGTATTCATTGGGTGGTAAAAAAACATCCTCGCCGTTGACCTGGGCGGTTTCCAGGCCATCCAGGCTGAACGGCAGGTTGCTGGCGCCCTTTAACACCGGTTCTTCCTGTGGAGGCGGGCTTTTGGAGCAGGCGCCCAGTGTGCCCAGTATGATCAACAGCATAGCGCTCAAGACTCCGAAACGCTTTACGAACGAGTGATGCATCTGCTGTAAATATCTGATTTTCATCTGACTGCTCCTGGCGACCTGCTTCCGGGCTTGCCCCGTGCCGGAAGTCCTGACACCGATTGGCACCCAACAATTACTGGTAACTTTATCAGGTCGAGGCAATAACCACTCGTTGTCTGTTACGACACCGTCGGTGGTGACGATGGTGGGAACCCATTATAACCAGTCCCAGGAGATTTGCTAAACGTGGTCCGGAATCCACCCACGTCATTCCGGACAAGCATAG
>CAZYVH010000123.1:0-6119 GCA_964650905.1 uncultured Wenzhouxiangellaceae bacterium
TTGATACCACCGCGATGGGCTGCGAGCAGTTTTTCCTTCAAACCGCCTATGGGTAACACCTTGCCACGTAAGGTGATCTCACCGGTCATTGCTACACTGGCCCGAACCGGTATTTGCGTCAGCGCCGAGACCAGTGCGGTACACATCCCAATACCTGCACTCGGCCCGTCCTTGGGTGTAGCGCCCTCAGGAACATGCACGTGAGCATCAAATTTCTGATAAAAATCAGACTCAATACCGAGTGATTGAGCCCTGCTCCTGACCACCGTCATGGCTGCCTGGATGGATTCCTGCATGACTTCACCCAACTTGCCAGTCAGTATCAGTCTACCCTTGCCGGGAACGAGCGTGGCCTCTATCTGTAGCAACTCACCACCCACCTGTGTCCAGGCAAGCCCCGTCACCTGGCCAATTTCATTATTCTGGTCCGCCAGACCATAACGGAACTGCCTCACGCCCAGGAATGATTTCAGACTACGAGTGGTAACAACAACCTGCTTACGGCCTTTCTCCAGTGCCAATTTCTTAACCGACTTGCGGCATATTTTTGCAATCTCCCGCTCCAGGTTACGCACACCGGACTCACGTGTGTAATAACGCACGATATCCACCAAAACCTGATCACTGATCTTTATTTCCTTAGTCTGCAGGCCATGTTGCTCCAGTTGCTTGGGTACGAGATACCTCTGTGCAATATGCAACTTTTCATCTTCGGTATAACCCGGAATACGGATCACTTCCATACGGTCCAGCAACGGGCTCGGAATGCTCAGTGTATTTGCCGTGGCCACGAACATGACATCAGACAAATCAAAATCCACTTCGAGGTAATGATCATTGAACGCGTGATTTTGCTCGGGGTCGAGCACTTCCAACAAGGCAGAAGATGGATCACCGCGAAAATCCATGGACATCTTGTCGAGTTCATCCAGCATGAACAACGGGTTACGGGTACCTACCTTGGCCATATTCTGTAAAATCCGACCGGGCATGGATCCGATATAGGTGCGCCGGTGGCCACGAATCTCAGCCTCATCCCGCACACCGCCCAGTGACATGCGCACGAATTTGCGACCGGTCGCCCGTGCGATTGAACGGCCCAGACTGGTCTTTCCCACGCCGGGCGGTCCAACCAGGCACAATATGGGGCCTTTCATGGCTTTGACCCGTTGCTGGACAGCCAGGTATTCGAGAATGCGTTCCTTGACCTTCTCCAGACCGTAATGGTCTGCTTCAAGGATTTCCTCAGCATCTTCAAGTTTTTTGCGGATGCGGCTACGTTTTTTCCAAGGAACATTCAACATCCAGTCGATGTAATTTCTGACCACAGTGGCCTCGGCTGACATCGGTGACATCATCTTTAGTTTGGCCAGTTCTGATGAAGCCTTTTTCTTGGCCTCTTTACTCATACCCGCCTCTTCAACACGGCGGTTTAACTCATCCATATCATTGGGGCTATCATCCATGTCGCCCAATTCACTCTGGATGGCTTTCATCTGTTCATTCAGGTAGTACTCGCGCTGGCTCTTTTCCATCTGTGTCTTGACCCGGCCACGGATGCGTTTTTCCAGTTGCAGGGCCTCAATTTCGCCTTCCACGAGACCCATCAACTTTTCAATTCTTTCAGCAACGCTTCCAATTTCGAGAATGGCCTGTTTGTCTTCCAGACGTATCGTGAGATGTGCGGCGACCGTATCTGCCAGACGGCTCGGGTCATCGATACCGGCCAGTGTCGTAAGCAACTCCGGCGGTATCTTTCGGTTCAACTTGACGTACTGCTCAAACAGGGACGTCAGGGAACGCATGATAACTTCCAGTTCCTTTTCAGAACTGGTTAGTGTTGTCGGTAATAACTCCCACCAACCTTCGAAAAAGCCATTGTTGTCGACCAAAGTTGTAATCCTGACCCGCTCACCACCTTCAACCAGCACCTTGGTGGTGCCGTCAGGCAACTTCAATAACTGCAATACGGTCGCCAACGTTCCAACCTCAAACAAATCCGTCTCTTTCGGCTCGTCAATATCCGCACTGCGCTGGGTGATCAATACAATACGCTTGTCCACATTCATGGCCTGATCCAGTGCCAGAATTGAGCGGTCACGCCCAACAAACAGCGGGATCACCATGTGCGGGTAGACCACGACATCACGCAGCGACAGCACAGGTGTCGGCTGACCGGTTATGCTCCTGGCGGGCGTGGAGGGTTCAGGTTTTGTCATCGTAGTCCTTCAATTAATTTCAATGTAAATCAGGGCGGACCGCCCTGCAACTTGACTACCCAAAATATGGGCACAGGAAACAGAAATTCAATAGGATTGGTACGTCAATCCCGCTGAAGCGGGACAAGGTGAGGATAGTGCTTACTTACCAGAGGCAGCAGTGGTAGTGGCGTTTTCGTAAAGAATGAATGGTTCCGACTCACCCTCAATGACACTTTCATCAACAACAACCCTGGACACATTTTCCAACGAAGGCAATTCATACATGCTGTTGAGCAGGGTACTTTCCATAATGGTGCGCAAACCACGCGCACCAGTTTTGCGTGCCATGGCCCGTCCGGCAATGGCCTGTAATGCCTCCTCGCGGATATCCAGTTCCACCCCTTCCATTGAAAACAGTTGCTGGTACTGCTTGACCAGGGCGTTTTTCGGTTCGACAAGAATACGCACCAACGCGTCTTCATCCAGTTCGCTTAACGTCGCCACGACCGGCAAACGACCGACAAATTCCGGGATGAGACCATATTTAACGAGATCCTCGGGCTCGACATCTGACAACACTTTGCCGATGTCTCCATCAGCATCCGTACTCTTCACTTCTGCAGAAAAACCAATTCCTGAGGAGCTTGAGCGAGCCTTGATCACTTTTTCCAAACCTGAAAAAGCACCACCACACAGGAACAGTATCTGGCCGGTATCCACCTGCAAAAACTCCTGTTGCGGGTGTTTACGTCCACCCTGCGGTGGAACCGAGGCAATGGTGCCTTCAATCAGTTTTAGCAATGCCTGTTGCACACCTTCACCGGAAACATCACGCGTGATCGAAGGGTTCTCTGCCTTACGCGAAACCTTATCGATTTCATCAATATAGACAATGCCCGTCTGCGCCTTGTCGACATCGTAGTCACACTTTTGCAGCAATTTTTGAATGATGTTCTCAACGTCTTCACCGACATAACCCGCTTCGGTTAGCGTCGTTGCATCGGCGATGGTGAATGGCACATTGAGCATACGGGCCAGCGTTTCGGCCAACAGGGTTTTGCCGGAACCCGTGGGGCCGATCATTAGAATATTGCTTTTGGCCAGTTCTACATCGTCCTTGTTGCGTAGAGGTTCAAGCCGCTTGTAGTGGTTGTAAACAGCAACTGATAACACTTTCTTGGCGCTTTCCTGGCCGATGACGAAATCATCAAGGAAAGCGTGAATTTCTTTGGGTGTTGGAAGTTTTTCATTATCCGAACTGCTGACATCCTCCAACTCCTCACGGATGATGTCATTACACAATTCAACGCACTCATCACAGATGTAAACACTGGGGCCCGCAATCAGCTTGCGGACTTCATGCTGGCTCTTGCCACAGAATGAGCAATAAAGAATTTTGCCGTCCGTGGTCTTGTTTTTACGTTCGCTCATTCGTTTCACTCCGCATCATGCGGAAAATCTTACTATTTTTTGGCGCCTGAGTCATCAATTCTACTATCGAGTAAGGTATCGATCAAACCATAAGCCTTCGCTGCCTCTGGATCCATGAAGTTATCCCGCTCGGTATCATTGGCAATCGTTTCAACACTCTGACCGGTATGAGCAGCGAGTATTTCATTCAATTGTGAACGCAACTTCAGGATTTCACGGGCGTGAATGTCAATATCTGTGGCCTGGCCCTGAAAGCCGCCCAATGGTTGGTGGATCATCACCCTTGAATGCGACAAGGAATAGCGCTTGCCTTTCGCCCCTGCTGCCAGCAACAGCGCACCCATACTCGCCGCCTGACCGATGCACATGGTACTGACATCCGGCTTGATAAACTGCATGGTGTCGTATACCGCCAGACCCGCACTAACCACTCCGCCCGGGCTATTGATGTACAAGCTGATGTCCTTGTCCGGATTTTCTGACTCGAGGAACAACAACTGGGCCACGATCAGGTTAGCTACGCTGTCATCCAGCGCGCCGACCAGGAAAACGACCCTCTCCTTGAGAAGACGGGAGTAAATATCATAAGCCCGTTCACCACGTGGGGACTGCTCAACCACCATAGGAACAAGGTTTAAAGCGCGTGTCTGCTTATTCATGAAGCCACCCCTGCCGCCTGTGTCGCTGCCTTTATGGCATCCTGAAAACTCATAGCCTTGTCCGTCACTTTAGCGTTATTGATAACCCAGTCAACCACCTGGTTCTCCAGCACCGTGTTCTCAATGCTCTGTAATAGATTCTGATCCCGGTAATACATCTGCACAACTTCTTCGGGTTGTTCATAAGTCTGCGCAAATTCTTCGATCATCGCGCGCACCTGTGAGCTATCAATATGGATGTCGTTCTGCCTGGCCAGTTCTCCCAGCAACAGGCCACTACGCACACGCTTACTGGCCGGTTCCATCAGGGGCTCGAGCATGTCCCTGCTGATCTCCATCTTGGTACCACGCAGCATTTGTTTAAACATCTTGTGCGCCTCATCAACGACGACGCTCTCGGGCAGATCCATATCGTCATGCATTTCCAGCAGACGATCTGCCAACTGAACTTTGAGCAGCGTGGCCACCGCCTGCTTCAATTCCCTTTCGAGGTTACTCCTGATATCGGTTTTAAGTTCTTCAATAGCGCCGCTCTCAACACCGAATGACTTAATAAACGTCTCGTCAACCTCGGGCAATTCACCCTGCTGCACATTTTTAACGGTCAGTGCAACATGTGCATTTTTACCGGCCAACGCCGACTCACCGAAGTCAGGGGGGAATTCAAGATCGAGTTCTTTTTCATCGCCTGCACCCATTTTGAGCAATGCTTTTTCGAGTAGCTCGAAACCGGATTCGCCAATGATGATTGCGAGACCTAACTTGCCATCTTCTGGCACGGCACCGGTCTCGGTTGTAGCACTGTATTCGATCAGAGCCTGGTCACCATTGGCTGGTTTGCGTTCCACGTCTGTCCATTCGGTACGCTGTTTCCTGAGGGTCTCCAGCATCGCGTCAATGTCTGCATCGGCGACGCTCACGTCGGGTCGTTCAATGACGATATCCATAACCTCAATGGCCGCTATTTCCGGGTAAACTTCAACCACCGCACTAATTTCAAGCCCGCTGGTTTTGTCCAGTACCGGGTCTTTCTCCAGTCTCGGCATGGCCACGATTTGCAGCGCTTCCTGCTCAACAGCCTGTTGCAGAGTGCTTTGGGTCGTTTGCTGGATGACTTCCTTGGTCGCCTGGCTTCCGTAACGCTGGCGTAAAACACTGAAGGGTATACGACCGGGACGGAATCCCTTGAGTCTGACCTGTTTGCCAAGTTCTCGCAGACGCGTGTCAACCTTCTGCTGCACTTCTTCGGCTGGCACTTGGATTTTCAGCCGCTTCTCGACCGTGCTGGTGTTTTCAACAGTAACTTGCATGGGTAGGTTCAACCTCTTGGTGATCTTGTGATTTGCCTATTGTGCCAGTAAAAATGGTGCGAAAGGGGAGACTCGAACTCCCACGGGTTACCCCACTGGATCCTAAATCCAGCGCGTCTACCAATTCCGCCACTTTCGCAAAATGATTGTCCGGACTGAATTCCCGTCAGGGGCCAAGAAAATTGGTGGGCCATCTAGGACTCGAACCTAGAACCAATAGATTAAGAGTCTACTGCTCTGCCAATTGAGCTAATGGCCCGTTGTTTATGACGAGTACCAATACCCGCCAATTCAAAAATGGGGTGGACGATGGGGCTCGAACCCACGACCGCCGGAATCACAATCCGGAGCTCTACCAGCTGAGCTACGCCCACCATTGTTACTCTCTGCCGGTCTTATTATACCAAACAGAATACCGTCGTTCCGCGCAATTGCGCTTCTCGTCCGTTGGACATGAATGTCCACCCGACGTTTTCATCCCGGGGACGCGAACCATCCCGTCATCCCGGACCAAAAAA
>CAZYVH010000124.1:0-5688 GCA_964650905.1 uncultured Wenzhouxiangellaceae bacterium
GTCTGACACTGCCCTGGGGTAAGCTGGCCGGGTTGCACTGGCCCAGACCCGGCGCACCACGGGTGCTGTGTTTGCATGGCTGGCTGGATAATGCAGCGTCTTTTGTACCGCTGGCGGCTTTTTTATCGGACTTTGACCTTGTGGCGCTGGATTTTGCGGGGCATGGATTATCTGCGTACCGGCCTGCCGCCAGTCGCTACTATTTTCCTGAATACCTGTATGACCTGGATGCGGCCATGGACAGCCTGGGCTGGGAGCAGTGCCATATCATCGGTCATTCGATGGGTGGTGGTGCGGCTAGCAGTTTTGCCGCAGCACTACCCGAACGTGTCGCACGTCTGGTGCTGCTGGATGCGGTCGGTGCATTGACACGGCCGGTAGACCAGACGGCCCGGCAACTGCGCCTGTCCTTAAAGTCCGTGCGCAAAAACCGCAGCAATCTGCGGCCCTACTCGAGCATTGCTGAGGCCATGCGCGCACGCCAGAAAGACACTGCCCTGTCCGATAGGGCAGCCCGGCTTTTGTGTGAACGGTCACTACGACACACCGGCACACATTTCGAGTGGTCTACCGACCCGCGTCTGAACTGGCGCTCACCACAACTGCTGACCGATGCACAGATGCTGGACCTGCTTGCCGCCATCAAGGCACCGACACTGGTCATGACCTCACCACAAGCCACAGATTACCTCGGTGACAGCATGCTGCAAAAACGCCTGGCAGCGATAAATCATTGCAAACATATCACTGTCACGGGCCACCACCATTTTCACATGGAACAGGCAGAAGAAACCGGCGCCTGCATCAGCGACTTTTTTCACAATGAGAGTGACAGCCATGACAAGCACTGATAAAAATATCCCCGCCCGGGAGCGATTGATATTCGCCCTCGATGTGGCGGGTCGCGATGAAGCTCACGATATGATAACCCGTCTTGGTGATTCCGTGGTGTTCTACAAGCTGGGTCTCGAGGTATTTCTGTCCGGTCACTATTTTGAATTGCTGGCGGAACTCAAAGACCTGGGCAAGAAGGTCTTTGCCGACCTGAAACTGTTCGATATTCCCGCTACGGTGGCGGCCGCCGTGCGTCAACTGGCGCGCCGTGACATTGATTTTTGTACCGTGCACGGCAATGACAGTATGCTCAGAGCCGCTGCCCAGGCCAAGGGCAATATGCAAATCCTGGCAGTGACCGCACTCACCAGCCTTGACCAGGGTGATCTCGATGACCTGGGGTTCCAATGTGACGCGAGAACCCTGGTATTGTCACGCGCCCGGCGTGCACTGGCGCTTGGTTGTGACGGTGTAGTCTCGTCCGGGCTGGAAGTGGGCGCCCTGCGTGAATCCATCGAGCCGCGCCTGATCACGGTCTGCCCAGGCATCCGGCCGGTACACAATGATGACGATCAGCGGCGTGTAATCACTCCGTTTAAAGCCATCCGTGATGGTGCAGATTACCTGGTGGTTGGCCGACCCATCCGCAGCGCTGAAAACCCTCAAGCTGCCGCTGAGGCCATCCAGGCTGACATCGCCAGAGCACTCAAGCCCGCGTAATACTTTAATTTTAGACGCCGCGTCGCACAAAGCGTGTCCCCGGATAAAGTTCCGGTCTTGACATTGTTTAATGTTCAACATTATAATATAGTTGTAACTATATAATAGACAATGATAATTTAATAAATATCAACCATCGATCCTCTCCGGCTCTGCCGGATTTCCGGGCAGACTTCGTGTCTCGCCCGGATTTTTTATACGCGGATTGATTTCCAAGCTAAAATAGCCGCTTGATAAAGGTGCAGACACAAGCGGACACAAAAGGCAGACTGACCGCGATAGCGGCCGGTCTGAGACTACGTTGGTATCTGTTGTTAGGCTGGATTCTGGATTTGTGGGTCAAACCCCGTATCCAACCCGATGCAGACGGTAATATTGGCATTAAGACCCGGCAGGCTGTGTGTTATGTGATGGATTCCTACGCCCTGTCATCGGTGCTGATCCTGGATAAGTGCTGTGAACAACAAGGTCTGGCGAGGCCCTTGCTGCCGCCCGAAGGCGTCCCGGGAAGGCCGGATCGTTCCTATACCGTACTCAGACGATTGCAAGGCCTGTTCATACGGCGTCCGAATCTGCGCCGCCACCCCGCCGTGTTGGAGTTATTGATTGAAAGGGCCTGGGCAGACCCACAGCTTGATATCAAGTTGGTTCCGGTCACGGTACTGGTAGGACAGCGACCCAGCAAAGACAGCGGACTCACACGCAATATATTCGCAGAGAACTGGGAAATAGCCGGTCGAGTGCGTCGTTTTTTCAGCACGCTGGTCAACGGCCGCAGAACATTCGTGCAATTCAGCCGGCCCATTGCATTGCAGGAACTGGCTAAAGAAGGGCTCTCCCCAGCACTGGCCTTAAGAAAAGTGTCGCGTATTTTCAGGGTACATTTCAAACGTGTGCGCACCGCGGCCATCGGTCCGGACCTGTCCCACCGACGCACGGTGATAGATGATGTTATCAACTCGCCAGAGGTCCGCAAGGCCATTGAGGGAAAAGCACACCGCGCCGGTATATCAGAAGAGAAAGCACGCCGCCAGGCAAAAAAATATGCCCACGAGATTGCCGCCAATTATTCCTATTCCTTCATTGTATTTCTCGAATCGTTGTTGAGCTGGTTCTGGAATCGCATCTATAACGGTATCAGGCTGCATCACTTTGAAAGTTTTCCACACCAGGCACTGGGTCATGAAGTCATTTATGTACCCTGTCACCGCAGCCACCTCGACTATTGTTTGCTTTCCTACCTGGTTCACGAAAATGGTTCTGTGCCGCCACACATAGCCGCTGGTGTCAACCTGAACTTGCCAATTTTGGGTGGCCTGTTACGGCGGGGTGGCGCCTTTTACCTGAGACGGACGTTTCGCTCTCAAAAATTGTATGCAACCGTCTTTTATGAATACCTCAAGACGATTCAAATGCGAGGCGTTTCGATTGAATACTTCATTGAGGGCACCCGCAGCCGAACTGGCCGTCTGTTATCTCCCAAGAGCGGTATGCTGGCCATGTCGGTCAGAAGCTACCTGAGTTCACCGGTCAGACCCATCATGTTCCAGCCGGTCTACATCGGTTATGAGCGTCTGGTCGAGGGAAACAGCTATACCACCGAGTTATCGGGTAAGGCCAAACGCTCAGAAAAATTGACCGACCTGACCAAGATTCTGGGTATAGCGCGTCACAATTATGGCGAGGCTCATGTCAGTCTCGGTGAGCCTGTTTTTCTGGATGCCCTGCTAAACAAACGGGACCCCGACTGGCAGGGTAGCATTCTTGAAAACACCGAACGCCCCGTGTGGTTAGCCGCTGTGGTTGATGAGCTTGGCCAGAGCATCATGACGAACATCAACAACAGTGCGGATGTCAATCCGGTCAACCTGCTGGCACAGGTTTTGCTGGGCACACCCAGGCACGCCCTGGGTGAAAAACAGCTCGCGAGGCAAATCAGCCTGTATCAGTCACTCCTGGGCCACAAACCTACACCGGAACGTGTCACCGTCACACAAAAAAATGCAGCCGAAATCATTGCCTACGGTTTGCAATTGAACATTCTGCAACGCCAGGCGCACGCATTGGGCGATATCATGTCCATCGTGCCGGATCGAGCGGTTGGTCTGACTTATTTCCGTAATAATATTACGCACCTGATGGCTTTGCCTTCGTTGATCGCCTGCTGTTTTGTCGAGCACGACAAATTTACACTGGCCCATTTACGCAGGTTTGTGATCGCCTTGCATCCATTTTTAAAAGCTGAATTATTTTTGCCGTGGAACCAGCGGGACATCACACGGGCCCTGGAAGAGTCTGTTACACAGGTCGTTGCGCAAGGGCTCCTGGTGTGGAGCAAGGATGGCAAGACCCTGTTGCGAAACCCGGCCACCCCCGAAGCGGTACTGCAATTGCGAATCCTGGCACACAGCCTGCTGCAAATGCTGCAACGTTACCTGATCGTAATATCCGTTCTGAGCAAACACGCATCGGGTGAGCTGAGCAGGGAAGAGCTGGAACGATTGTGTATTCAGACGGCACAACGTATTTCCATGTTGCATGAATTCGATGCACCGGAATTTTACGACCGGGCATTATTCAGGGGGTTCATCAAGCAATTACAGAAAACCGGTATCCTGACCGTCAGTGAGTCCAACAAGCTGGTATTTGATCATCGCCTCAAACGCATTACTGTGGATGCCGCGTTCATCCTGGGTGACGCCATCAGGCAGGAAATATTGGGGGTTTGCCAGCTTTGACCGGGCGTGGCACTACGCGTCGAGATCCGGGATCAATTTTGATTCCAGACGCGCAATCCAGTCCTTGAGTTTCAGTTTGCGCTTTTTCATTCGCCGCAGACGCAACTGGTCCTGCCAGGGATCCATGACCATGCGGTGGATGGCCTGGTCAAGGTCACGGTGCTCCTCACGTAATTCGGCGAGTAATCGCCTGGTCTCTTCGGAGTCGTCTGATTTCATGAAAATAAACTGCTGCTTTCCGTTATAGTATCACTTGTAGCCCTGAAGCTGCTTATGGAGACATTATCCCATGGATAGAAGAAAATTTGTTGGTGCTGCCGGTCTGGCCGGCGCAGCCGGTCTGTTGGCTGCCTGCGGCAAAGCGGCCGAACCGCAAACAAGCTGTGATGAACATGCGAACAGGGCCACGTTCAGTTGGAAAATGGTGACCTCGTGGCCACGTGATTTTCCCGGCCTGGGGACCGGCGCCAGCCGCCTGGCCGAATACATCAGCCGTCTGAGCAACGGTCGTCTGAAAATAAAAGTCTATGGTGGTAATGAACTCGTGCCGCCGTTCGAGGTGTTTGATGCCGTCGCACAGGGCACCGCTGAAATGGGTCACAGTGCGACCTATTACTGGATCGGCAAGGTGCCGGAAGCGCAGTTTTTCGCGGGCTTTCCCTTTGCCATGACGGCACAGGAATTACATGGCTGGATCTATTATGGCGGGGGCCAGGCCCTTTGGCGGGAAGTTTATGCTGCACATGGTCTGGTGCCCTTTTTGGCCGGCAACTCGGGTCCGCAGATGGGTGGTTGGTTTAATCGTGAAATCAACAGTCTGGACGACCTTGCGGGTCTTAAGATGCGGATACCCGGCCCCGGTGGAGAAATCCTCAGAAGGGCAGGCGGGACACCGACCAACATACCCGGTGCAGAATTGTTCACCGCGCTGCAGACCGGCACCATTGATGCCACCGAGTGGGTCGGGCCGTACAATGACCTCGCCTTTGGCCTCTTCCGTGCGGCCAAATATTATTATTACCCCGGCTGGCACGAAACGGGTACGGGTCTTGAATGTATGATCAACCAGGATGCATGGAACACCCTGCCCGCTGATCTGCAGGCGATTGTAGAGATCGCCTGCCAGGCCTGTGTAATGGATACACTTTCAGATTTCACCTACAACAATGGTGTTGCGCTTAAAACGCTGCTCGACAAACACGCGGTGCAATTGCGTCGCTTTCCCAATGAGGTACTGCGCCGCCTGGCTGGGATCAGTGAGGGTTTATTACAGGAAATGGCCGCTGAAAACGAACTGATGGGTCGTATCATTGCCTCAATGCAGACCTACCAGGACATTGTCAGACCGTGGACGGATATTTCTGACCGGACCATTCTCAACCTCAGACCGGATACT
>CAZYVH010000125.1:0-5662 GCA_964650905.1 uncultured Wenzhouxiangellaceae bacterium
TGCTGATGTCGGTCAACCCCGGTTTTGGCGGACAGGGGTTCATCCCCTATGTGCTGGACAAGATCAGCCGGGTGAGAGCCATGATCGATGCCACGGGCCGGGACCTCCGTTTGGAGGTCGATGGTGGTGTGAAGGTGGATAATATTGCTGAAATATCCGCAGCCGGTGCGGATACGTTTGTGGCAGGTTCGGCGATATTCGGCAGCGCAGATTATGCTGCAACCATCGCGGCCATGAAACAGAACGCCGGCTAATTCATGGTTGGGAACGCGGTGACAAGCCACCTGAGCGGACTGCCGGCAGTCGGCGCATCAAAGGGGTAGCAGGTTAGCAGTGTGAGTCTGTCCACATCGTTTTCAATCACCAGTTCACGTTCACGGCTGTCGATGCGCTGCATTTGAGCGACCCGATACTCCTGTTGGCCGTCGACACTTTTAAGACGCAATACATCACCGATTTGCAGATTCTCAAGGAATCGGAAGTGGGTGTCGCGATGGCCACTTATGATACGGTCGCGTGTTTGTTCCAGCGTTGTGGTATTGACCAGTGTCGGGCCAAAGGCCAGGTTGCGCCCGGAACTGCCTTCCAATACATATTCCTGTAATCCCAGCCGGGGTACTTTGAGCACGCCAACCGCGCGCGTGTCGGCCCATGGCCAGGGTTTGGCATTGTCCTCCCCTGCAAGGGTCTTTTGCCATGAACGGGCGAGCAGGGCCTGGGCGACCTGAGCCTTGACGGGAATCCACGCCGCCCTGACAGAAAAAGCGGTGGCGGTGAGACACACCGCCACCAGAAGCCAATGACGTTTCTGCAAGCGAGGGTGAATCATGCAGGGTGATTAGCCATCGGCAAGCGGTTGCCGCTGAACCACAGCAGTGCGCCGGATAGCAGCAACACGAGGAGAGAGAGCATCAATTGTGACAACCAGCCTGTAGCAGTTGGCGGATAAGCGGCCACCTGTGAAGACGTACCGGCCGGCAACAGACCCGGGATGTCGGAGCGGGCAAGTAATTCGGCCGCATCACGTCGCGGTGTCCGGTCGACCGCGACCAGGCTGGTGTGACGTGTCAGCAGACCATAGTCGAGCGCCAGGCCGGTGATCTCCAGATCGGTCAATTCCTTGTCGGCGCCAAACATCAGGCCGTCTTCGAGTGCTTCAATTTTTTTGCGCGCCCACAGGATCGCAAGGTTCTCGCCGCCCACTACCCAACCATCAATATCCAGGTCCCATTCCGCGCCGTTGAAATTTCCACACAGTTTGATGGTGGTGGGCTCGTTTTCAAGACGTGCGATCAACCACAGGGGTTCACCGGCATACAGGTCAGGTATCACTTCCGGGTAATACTCGGCGGCCCCGCCCCAGTCGATACAGATATCCGTCAGCGCCGGCAGGCGGATGCGGCCCCAGAGCGCCGAAATCTGCGCTTCGACCTCTGCCAGGTTACCGATGTGGACGTGGCTGCCACGACCGATTTCCGCGGCTTTACGCATAAACCAGCTATTCGGTGCCGCGCCAATGGCAACGGTGAATAAGCGGCTGTCACCCAGTTGCGCGGCGACCTGTTGCAACAGCTCGGTTTCGTTGCTCACGCCACCGTCGGTGATGAACACCACCTGGCGCATCAGTCCATGGTTTGCATCACCGGCAAGTGCCTGTTCCAGGGCCGGCGCCATGTTTGTGCCGCCATTGGCCCGCAGACCGGTGATGAAGTCCCGTGCCCTGGCCAGGCTGGCCGGATCGTTCGGCGTTGAGCGCTCGAACAACGCCCCGGTATGGGAGTTAAATTGCAGCAGGTTGAAATAATCATCAGGGCCCAATGACGCCAGTGCCGCGTTGAGCGCTGCCCGGGCCTGGGTGAGCGAGGCACCCTGCATGGAACCGGACGTATCGATAATCATGATGACCTCGCGGGCCTGTACGGCAATGGCACTGGCGAGCGGCGGTGCAAGCATCAACTGGGCATAGACGTCCTGGCCATCATTAAAGGTCGTCAACGATGCGCTCGGTGTGGCTTGCAAAGCGGGTGTCCAGTCAAGTTCGAAGTCGCGGTCGCTGAGTGCATAAGAATCCAGCAGTTCGATCTGGTAACCGTTCTCATCGTGGCGAATGTCGATATCATGGTAACGGCTCTCAATGACGGCAAGCTCAGACGAGCTCGCGAGGTTGGCGTGCAGCCTGAGCGTGTGGTCGCTGGTGGTGGCCGACGGTCTCAGGACAGGCTGTGGTGGTAATTCATCCGTTAGTTGCGCACGGATGGGTGGTTGCCAGCGGGGCGTAAAGGTCATGGGGATGCGTAGCTGGTAACTGGCGTCGCTGTAGCTGACATTTTGCAAATAAGCGATGGTGATTTTGATGGTTTCACCAGGGCCGATATTGGCAAAACGGGTTTCGAACTGGTTGCGTCTTTGCTGTTCCACCAGTGTCGCGGTCTGGCCGTTGTCACGGGCTTTCTGGTAGGTCCGTCGGGCAGTCTGCTTTTCCTGGATTTCGCCTTCGAGGATACGATCACCTACCTTGACATACAGCCTGTCAACGGCCGCGCCCTGCGGTAACGGGAAACGGTAGACGCCTTCCGCCCATTCGTCATCGTGGTTACTGAAAGTTTGTGTGACCGCGACCCGCGCGATGAGACCGGTGACATCTACCTGGATATCGGTGTCAATGGCCAGTTGCACATAGGTGTTGGTTTCACTTTTCAGTTGCAGGCCCCATTGCGGTTCAGCGGCGACACTGACCTGTGTGCGTATGACGAGCAAGGTCACCAGCACGGCACACAGGGCCAACATGATACGGTCCTGCCATAGTGTGTGCCGTGAGCGCACCCGGCGCAGACGCCTGTGTCTGCTCATACGTTGCGCCAGTTCGGGGTATTTGACCCGCGTCTGCTGTTCCAGCCGGTCACGTATTGACAGGCGTGACTGGGAGGATTGATTAAGTCCGGCTCGTATTTCCTGGGTCATGGCTGCGCTCCGTTAAGGATATGCCTGACATTAAGCCCGTCCACCATGCACCAGTCAGGGCCCAAAGCGGTCTATAAAGGGCCCGATTATGGCAATCTGGTGGCAGCCACCCCCGAGTTGCCCCTGTGTTGTGCAAGTGCAGGTGTTGAAGCAGTAGAATAGCGACAGGTCTGCAAGGAGGTGTCATGCCAAGAAGCATAGCGATCGTTGAAGACGAGGCAGCCATTCGCCATAACTACATGGATGCCCTGCAACGGCAGAAATTCCAGGTCAGCGGTTATGCTGACCGGCGCACTGCAATGGACGCGTTCCGCCGTCGCTTGCCTGAGCTGGTGCTGATCGATGTTGGTCTGGGGGATGATGTCGAAGGCGGTTTTGAACTTTGCCGTGAGTTGCGATCCCTTTCACCGATATTGCCGATCATGTTCCTGACGGCACGCGACGATGACCTCGATGTGATTTCCGGTCTCAGGCTGGGTGCCGATGATTACCTCACCAAGGACATCAGCATGCCGCACCTGATGGCCAGGATCACCGCGCTTTTCCGGCGTGTTGAAATGATGTCGGGTGAGCAGACCACCGATACCTGGCTGGAGCGTGGTCAATTGCGTGTGTCCATCGAACGCATGGAAGTGCAGTGGGGTTATGCGCCTGTGCCGCTGACGGTGACTGAATTGTGGATCGTGTATTCGCTGGCCCGTCACCCCGGGCACGTGCGCTCGCGTGCGCAGTTGATGGAAGATGCGAGGATTTTCGTCGATGACCAGACCATCACCAGCCACGTCAAGCGCATCCGGCGTAAGTTCAAGGTTATAGATGATTCTTTTGACAAGCTCGATACGGTTTATGGAGCGGGCTACCGCTGGAATAATTCTGCTTAGATGAAATTGAAAAACCAGCTACTGGCCTTATCCGCGCTGACGCTGCTGTTGCCGTGGTCGGGCTGGAAACTGCTACATGAGCTGGAGAATTTTCTGCGTGAAGGTGAGGAGACGGCGCTGCTGGCCTCCGCGCACAGTATTGCCCAGGCGTTGCCGGGCGAGTATCAGTCCGCGTTGAAACTGGCGCGTGGGCAGATTCTGCCGGTGCGGCAATTTGCCAGCCCGCCCATTCTTGACGGCTATGGCACGGACTGGCCGGAAACCCGGCAAAACCTTGAATTTGAAGCACCTGGCGGGGTCCTCGCTCTGCAGGTGTTGGCCGGACGTTTTGGTGAGCAAGTCTACCTGTTGCTCAATGTGACCGACCCCGATGATATCAATGCAACGGACTTCAATACCGGCACCTCCAGACCCGCCCAAAAGGCTGGTGTGATGCTCTACCTGCAAACTAATCGCAGTCAGGAAGCCTTCATGATCTCGACCGAGGCGCCGGGGCCCCTGACGGTCAAAAGCGAGGCGGGCACCGCTACCCGTCTGGCGGCGGCCTGGATGGACAATGCGGCGGGTTACACGCTGGAGATCAGTCTGCCAGCCGGGGTGGAACGCATCAGTGTGGGTGCGGTGGCACCGGTGTCCACGCTGCCGGGGGTATCTGCCGAGCGTTACGCCGGTACCCTCAATGGCAGGCAACAGGGGCAGTGGCTGGAACTGGCCTGGCGCGATAACGGGGTGGCGCAATGGCTAACAAAGGTCGTACCGGACCATACCCGGGCCTGGTTGTTACAGGCGGATGGTTGGGTCATCGCTGATTCGGGAGAAGTCAGCGAGGCCACTGACAGCGAACTGAGCTGGGCGCAGCGTATGCTCTACCAGGGTGTTGCCGGTTCAGGTATCGAGCGTCGTGGTCAACGCAGTGAGTGGCCGGTCAGGATTCAAAACGCAGCGACCACCGCCGCGTTTGAGGCCGGTGAAGGTATGCAATGGAGTCGTGACGTGGACAGCGCGGCGGTTTTCAGCCTGGTGGCCGTACCGGTCATGGCGCAAGACAAGGTGATCGGTGCGTTGGTGTTGGAGGCCAGTTCCGATGGCCTGTTGGTGATGACCAACCGGGCACTTGGGCGTCTGCTGGCCACCACTTTTTTGCTCGTGGGGGTGCTGTCGGGTGGTTTGTGGCTGTTTGCCTCACGTCTGTCGCGGCGCGTGCGTAAACTCAGCGGCGCCGTCAGCAGCGCCATGGACGCAAGCGGCGAGACGCTACAGTTACCGGCGAGCAGGTCGAGCGACGAACTGGGGGATCTGGCGCGCAACACCGAAAAATTGCTGCGGGCGGTCGCGGAATACACACGCTACCTGCAAAAGCTGGCCGGGCGTCTTTCGCACGAACTCAAAACACCGATTGCAATCACCCGTTCATCACTGGAAAACCTCTCCAGCTGTGACCTCGATGATAAGGCCACGCAATATCTGTCACGGGCACGCGAGGGGCTGGACAGGCAGGCCGCCATCGTCAGCGCCATGAGCGCCGCGCAGCGGCTTGAAGAGTCGGTTAAAACGGCAGAATGGGATACCATCAGTTTGTTTGGGTTACTGGAAAACTGCGTCGCCGGTTACCGCAGCGCATACCCCGGGCGCGACATCAGACTGGCGAGGGACGCCGATGTCTGTGAACTTTACTGCGCCCCGGACCTGCTCGCCCAGGCGCTCGACAAACTGGTGGACAACGCCATCGGCCTGAGCGCACCAGACGGAAG
The DNA here is from genome assembly GCA_964650905.1 of uncultured Wenzhouxiangellaceae bacterium. Classification (GTDB taxonomy): domain Bacteria; phylum Pseudomonadota; class Gammaproteobacteria; order Xanthomonadales; family SZUA-36; genus SZUA-36. The sequence continues at coordinate 5,594 of CAZYVH010000125.1, forward strand.
GATAGATATCGGTGCTAAAAGCAGCGCGGATGATTGCCTGCTCACGGTTGCCAACAGTGGCACCCGGTT
>CAZYVH010000126.1:0-4126 GCA_964650905.1 uncultured Wenzhouxiangellaceae bacterium
CTGCGCGACAGCGCAGCGCCGCCGGCGGTGTGCGGGCTCTTATCAAACAAAAATGGATTCCGGGTCAAGCCCGGAATGACGGGAGGATTGTCGCCCCGGGTCAGGCCCTCAATGACGGGAATATTGTCACCCCGGGCTTGACCCGGGGTCCATTTTGACTGTTTGTTGCCTGACAGCGCAGTGCCATCGGCGGTGTGTAGCCTCCTAGACAGCCCTGGTTTTGTGTTTTGCCAGTTGCAACCAGGTTTCGACCACGGTGTCCGGGTTGAGCGACATGCTTTCGATACCCGTTTCCAGCAACCATTCGGCCAGGTCGGTGTGGTCTGAAGGACCCTGTCCACAGATGCCGATGTACTTGCCACGCACGTTGCAGGCCTTGATGGCCATGGCCAGCATGGCCTTGACCGCCGGATCCCGTTCGTCGAACAAATGCGCTATCTCACCGGAATCCCGGTCTAGACCGAGGGTTAACTGGGTCAGGTCATTGGAGCCAATGGAAAAGCCATCGAAGATATCCAGGAACTTGTCGGCAAGCAGGGCGTTGGATGGCAATTCACACATCATGATGATCTTCAGACCGTGCTTAGCCTGTTGCAGACCAAAATCTTTCATCACCTCAATGACGCCACCTGCCTCATCGAGTGTGCGCACAAACGGGATCATCGCCCAAACGTTTTTAAGACCCATTTCTTCACGTACTTTACGCAAGGCCCGGCATTCAAGCTCGAAACAGTCACGGAATGCATCGGACACGTAGCGGCTGGCGCCACGGAAACCCAGCATCGGGTTTTCTTCGAACGGTTCATAGTCTCGCCCGCCAACCAGGTTGGCGTACTCGTTTGATTTGAAATCGGACAGACGCACGATGACGGGGTTGGGTGCAAATGCAGCGGCGATGGTCGCTATGCCTTCCACCAGGCGCTCTACATAATATTCGACGGGTCCGGCGTAGCCCGCGATGCGCTGGTCAATTTGTTTGCGCAGTTCAGCGGGCTGATCGGCATAGTTGAGTAGTGCCTTGGGGTGTACACCGATCATGCGGTTAATAATGAACTCCAGACGAGCCAGACCGACACCGGCGTTGGGGATGCGGGAAAAATCAAACGCGCGGTCCGGGTTACCCACATTCATCATGATTTTCAAGGGGGGTTCCGGCATGGATTGCAAGTCATCCCGTTGGATATGGAAATCCAGCTTGCCCTCATAAATAAAGCCGCTGTCACCCTCTGCACACGAGACCGTCACATCTTCCCCGTCCTTGATGACCGTGGTTGCATCGCCACAACCTACAACGGCTGGAATACCAAGTTCGCGGGCAATGATGGCGGCATGGCAGGTGCGCCCGCCACGGTTGGTGACGATCGCTGCGGCGCGCTTCATGACCGGTTCCCAGTCTGGGTCGGTCATATCTGTTACCAGCACGTCACCGCGTTTGACTTCAAACATATTGTCGATCGAGTCAATTACGCGTGCCCGTCCGGCACCGATCATGTGGCCGATACTGCGGCCTTCGGTCAGTATTTTGCCGCGTTTTGCCAAACGGTAACGCTCAATTGACTGGCCGCTGGTCTGACTGCGAACCGTTTCTGGTCTAGCCTGGACGATATAGAGTCGTTGATTGACACCGTCCTTGGCCCACTCGATATCCATCGGCCGACCGTAGTGTTGTTCGATGACCAGCGCCTGCCTGGCGAGGTTTTCGACCTCCTCGTCTGTCAGGCTGAAGCGTTTACGATCCTCATCTGGTACAGCGACGGTTTCCACACCACCGGTGTCTGAATCCGCGTACACCATCTTGATGGCTTTGCCGCCGATAGTGCGACGCAGGATTGCCGGTCTGTTTTCTCTAAGATTTGGTTTGTAAGCATAAAACTCATCCGGGTTCACCGCGCCCTGTACCACCATCTCACCCAACCCCCACGAGGAAGTGATAAAAACGGCGTCTTCAAAGCCGGATTCGGTATCCAGGGTGAACAGCACGCCGCTCGACGCCAGGTCGGATCGCACCATCAGTTGGATACCGGCTGACAGCGACACGTCAGCGTGATCAAAACCCTGGTGGACACGGTAGGCGATGGCGCGATCATTGTAGAGAGATGCAAAGACTTCGTGAATCTTTGCCATGACCTGGTCAAAGCCACGGACGTTCAAAAAGGTTTCCTGTTGTCCGGCAAAGGAGGCATCCGGCAGGTCTTCTGCGGTGGCTGAGGAACGCACCGCGACAGGCAATTCCTCTTGATTATCCTGGCTGAATTTCAACCAGGCTTGCTTAACGGCCTGGTCAAATTCAGGGGTTAACGGTGTATTCAGGATGGACTGGCGTATGTCTTTTCCGGCGATGGCCAGTGCTTCGACATCATCGACATCCAGGGCGTTGAGCCTGGCGTCAATCTGGTCTTTGAGACCTGACTGCTTGAGGAACTCCTGGTAGGCATACGCGGTGGTTGCAAAACCACCGGGGACTGATACACCCAGGCTGTGCAACTGGCTGATCATTTCTCCCAGTGAGGCGTTTTTTCCGCCAACCCTGTCCAGGTCGCCCATACCCAGTTCATCTAGCCAGGCGATATATTCGTTCAATGGCCTTCCCAACAATAAAATAAAGATACCATTTTACTAGGGCGCGTTATCACTTACTATTCCAAATCAGGGTTTATTTGACAAATAACGAGAAAAGAAGGTCACCTTACATGTCCCGAACCGTATTTTTTATTTCAGACGGAACCGCCATCACCGGTGAGACCCTCGGGCACAGCCTGTTGACCCAGTTTGCCGGGATTGAATTCAACCAGGTACGTATTCCGTTTGTGACAGACGAGGGAGCTGCCAATGATGCGGTTGAACAAATCAATCGCGCCTGCAGTGAAGATCATGCCCCCGCCCTTATTTTTAACACCATTGTCGATGAAAAACTTTCCGCCATTATTCGCGGCAGTGAAGGTGTGATGCTGGACCTGTTCGCGACTTTTCTTAAAACCATGGAAAATGCACTGGGTGTCAAGCGCCAGCCGCTGGTGGGGCAGGCTCACGGGGTCGGGGATTTTGAAGATTATGAAAATCGTATGGATGCGACCAACTATGCACTCAATCACGATGACGGTGTCAGCCTCTCGTTCAGCAAGGCGGACCTGATCCTGGTCGGTGTATCGCGCTCCGGAAAAACCCCGACCTGTCTCTACATGGCATTGCATTACGGGGTCAAGGCTGCCAATTACCCATTGACGGAGGACGATCTTGAAGAGATGCGTTTGCCACCATTTTTACGTCGTTTCAAAAAGAAAATTGTGGGTCTGAAGATCGACCCGGAACGCCTCGCACAGATACGTGAAACACGCAGGCCCGGTAGTCGCTATGCAACCCTCAAGCAATGCCGTAAGGAGGTTGAACTGGCGGACAGCCTGTTACGCATGGAGGGCATCACGGTGTTTACCACCACGCACAGTTCCATCGAGGAGATCTCCAGCCGCGTGTTGACGGAACTGGGCATGCAACGAGAGATGTTTTGAGCCTCTGTTTGATCATAATACGCCCGCTCGAACTCTGCAGGAGGTATGTTGCCGACTGGTTCCAGTAACCTGCGATTATTTGTATTAGTGTCCTTGATAAGTGCCTGCACAGCCCGTTTAACCGTATCAGATGTCTTATTCACCCGGGATACTTTCTACCGCTACAAAGAGGCAGTGGACAATAATGGTGTCGACGCATTATTGGACAAATCACGGCGGCATATTTTTTGCTTTCTACCCGGCCAGGAAAGCGTCGCGGATGAATCCGATCGACGCCCTGCGCTACGAATAAATCCTCGGGCTGGGACAGGGTATTGGTTGCGTTTTGTGTTTGACGGTATGATGGCCGGAGTTTGGGTGAAATGGAATCGGACGCAGTATGAATCTTAACAGCATCACGCGATTTCCCGGCCGGCTCTCTTTGTGCCTGATTTTCCTGCTGCTGCAGGCCTGTGCGTCACTGGACCCCGACTACGAGAAACCCACGGTCACACTGAGTTCGTTCCGGGCCCTGCCCTCACAGGGCGGTTTGCCCACATTTGAAATTGGTCTGCATATACTCAACCCCAACGCCGACACCATCCACCTGGAAGGCATCGTCTACACGGTCTCGATCCAGG
>CAZYVH010000126.1:4226-5568 GCA_964650905.1 uncultured Wenzhouxiangellaceae bacterium
GACTCGCCCGAAATGAGGCAATTCAACAAAATAGAGGAACTGCCGTGAAAATTGATGGAACCATCCAGAATATGACCGACATCGGGCGAATAGCCGACCAGGCCCGCCGGCACGAGACCGCCGGATATGATGGATTGTGGTCATCCGAAACAAGTCACGAACCGTTCCTGCCGCTCGCAATTGCTGCCAGCCATACCGAACGCATCGAGCTTGGAACCGCGATTGCGGTAGCTTTTGCCCGCAATCCGATGCTTCTTGCCAACATAGGCTGGGACCTCCAGGCGCTGAGCAAGGGCCGGTTTATTCTGGGTCTTGGCAGCCAGATCAAGCCCCATATCACCAGGCGCTACAGTATGCCCTGGTCCAAACCTGTACCCCGGATGCGTGAAATGATCTCGGCTATTCGGGCCATTTGGCACGCCTGGCTTACGGGCGATAGGCTTCAATTCAGCGGCGAATTTTACACCCACACCCTCATGACGGAATTTTTTTCACCGGATCCGTCGGAAATCGCCCCCTTTGGGGTACCGAAAATATTTCTTGCCGGCGTGGGGGAACTCATGACCCAAGTTGCCGGTGAGTTGTGCGATGGTTTCATCTGTCACGGATTTACTACCGAGAAGTATCTTCGCGAGATGACGATGCCGGCATTGGCCCGGGGGCGGGCAAAGAGTGGCAAGTCGATGACGGGCTTTGAAATCTCAGCTTCCATTTTTGTGGTCACCGGGAGCGACGAGGAGGAAATGGCGCGTTCAGCCCAGGCAACACGTGAGCAAATTGCATTTTACGGATCCACACCGGCCTACCGCGGAGTACTGGAACTGCACGGCTGGGGTGAAGTCCAGGATGAACTCAACGCGCTTTCAAAGCGGGGCCGCTGGGTGGACATGGCAACTCTGATAGATGATGACATCCTCAATACGTTTGCCGTGGTGGCTGAGCCAGAAAGCATCGCGCCCGAACTGGGAAGGCGCTTTGGCGATGTCCTGGACCGGCTCGGTTTTTATGCACCAGGACTCTCCGGTCTGGATCGGTGGAATGACGTGATGGTTTCGCTCAAGCCGGTGTAAGCCGAGACTTCACGCGGGATGGCTTCCAGCAGCATGTAAGCCAAAGACCATAACAACAGCCGGAACTGGTTGGGCCACCAGCGGTGGCAAGAGGTGCGGTCGGCGAACAGATCCAACGGTTGTTCCTTGATACGGTTTTCCATCTCGCCACGTATGCAATAGAGCTTATCGTAGAGTGTTTTCCCATCGCATTTGAACTGAATTATAAGGTTTTAAGATGGTGCCCGGGGCCGGAATCGAACCGGCACGGTATTTCTACCGAGGGATTTTAA
>CAZYVH010000127.1:0-5566 GCA_964650905.1 uncultured Wenzhouxiangellaceae bacterium
AGCCCTGTAATTGTTTTATATACCTTCCTGATCTACCCGGAAACCTTCTACTTTCCACCCGCCATGCCTCCTTATATTATAGACCATCTATAATATAACACATATATATACCCATGTTATAGCTAGGCTATAACAAAATAAAATCACCCTCCTTGATTAGAGGCGACCTATAACAAGAGGAAAATATACTTCCTAATTAAAGGTGGCCTATAACAAGGGAAAAATAAATCTCCTAATTAAAGGCCAAACCTACTTCTCAGAAGTAGAACCTCGTTCTCGCTGAGTAAGCACCTGCCTTGAGCATTTTTGCATGGAGGCAGGCCCGGGAATCGGCGGTTTGAGATGTATCAATATTGTCACATTCTGCAGCCACTCATAACGATGCAGTACACCGTACATGGCGCTTCTTTTGTGAACCTCTTAAACTATCATAAGCATGAGTCTGATTTCACACCTGCAATGCACGGCCTGTGGCGCCACTTACCCGGCGGATACCGTGATGAACCTGTGCACGCTTGATCAGCGGCCGGTTGAAATCATCATGGACCTTGAGCGGCTGGCGGTTGAACAGCCCGATCTGGCATGGTACCGGCCGCAACGTAACGACATGTGGCGGTTTGGCGGGTTGCTGCCACTGGATATCAACAACCCCGATGAAGGGCCGTATATCTGCAATCTCGGTGAAGGCCATACGCCGTTGCTGCCCTACGCTGATCATCCATTGGCAAAACAAGCAGGCTTTACGCTGTGTGTTAAAGAGGAAGGCAGGGCGCAACCGGGTTATGGCGCCAACCCTACTCAGAGTTTCAAGGACCGTGGTATGGCCATGACGATTTCGATGGCGCACCGCGCTGGTCTCGGTAAACTGGCGGTTCCAACCCAGGGTAACGCCGGCGATTCCATGTGCCACTATGTCAATGCCGCCGGTCTGCAGGCCGTGGTCGCGATGCCGGATAACACGCCGCTGCCGATCCTGGGACGTATCGCAGCACTCAGCGTACAGTCTCCCCGCTTCCACCTGGAAACGGTCAGCGGCACCATCGCCGAGGCCGGTGCCCTGTTGAAGGAAAAGTGGCTGGACAAAGGTTTTTTCAGTGTCGCTACCTTCCAGGAACCCGGTTGGCGTATCGAGGGGAAAAAGACCATGGGTCTGGAAATCGCGGAACCCAAAAAACCCGGTGAGGCCTGGCGGTTACCGGACGTGGTCATCTACCCCACCGGTGGCGGCACTGGTGTGCTCGGTATGTGGAAAGCCTGGGACGAATTGCAACAACTGGGTTTGATCGACGATTTTCGCCCGCGGGTCATTTGTGTGCAAAGCGCGAGCACCCAGCCAATGGTGACCGCTTTTGAAAAAGGCGCAACAGATACCACGGCGGTGCGGGCCGGTGAAACACTGGCCTTTGGTATCAACGTGCCGGGCGGTGTTGGTCATTTCAAGGTGCTGGACATCATCCAACGCTCCGCCGGGGCGGCGGTGGCTGTTGACGATGAAGACATTTACCGCACGCTCAGCCAGGTCTGGCAGGACAAACGCTGGTGGATTTGTCCCGAGGGCGCGGCCTGTCTGGCCGCATTGCCACAATTATGTGAGCGGGATCTGATCAAAGCCGGTAATGAGGTGGTGGTGTTCAATACCGGCTCGCTGGAGAAGTACCTGCCAGACCTGCGGCATTTGCTTTGAGCCGAATGGCCGGTAATACAGCTTCAGCCACCATTCTGATACAGCTGTTGCGTTATTCACGCAACCACAGCAAACGGATCTGGCTGGCTTCACTTTGTTCTGTTCTGAACAAGCTGTTCGATATCATGCCGGAAATTCTGATCGGCATGGCCATCGATGTGGTGGTGCGTCAGGAGCGGTCTTTCCTGGCTGCTTATGGTGTTGTCGACCCATTCAGGCAAATCCTTTTGCTGGGTGCGATTACGATCGCGGTCTGGGCCCTGGAATCACTTTTCCAATTCATTTTACAGGTGCTGTGGCGCAACCTGGCGCAGACCTTGCAACATGAATTGCGTCTGGATGCCTACGGCCACATGCAGAACCTTGACATGGCCTGGTTCGAGGACTCCTCAACCGGTAAGCTGGTGGCCATCCTCAATGATGATGTCAATCAACTCGAACGCTTCCTCGATGGCGGCGCCAATGCTCTGATACAGGTCACGACCTCGGTCATCGCCGTGGGTGCGGTATTTTTCTATATCTCGGTAAAAATAGCGCTGATGGCGTTTACCCCGATACCGGTCATTATTATCGGGGCCTTCTGGTTCCAGCGCCGCGCCCAGCCGTTGTACGCCAACGTGCGTGAAAAAGTCGGTTTGCTCAGCGCCCGTCTGGCGAATAATATCGCCGGTATTGCCACGATCAAAAGCTTTACCCGTGAGCAACACGAACTGGATCAGTTGCGCGCGCAAAGCTCTGAATATGTGGTTGCCAACCGGGGCGCCATACGTATCAGTTCAGCATTCGTGCCGATCATTCGCATGGCCATCCTGGCCGGTTTCGTGGCAACGCTCATTTATGGTGGCAAACTGACCCTGGACGGGCAACTCAATGCCGGCGCCTACAGCGTGCTGGTTTTTCTGACACAACGCCTGCTGTGGCCATTGACGAGCCTGGCCGAGACGGTTGACCTGTTTGAACGCGCCATGGCCTCCACGCGTCGTATTCTGACCCTGCTCGAGGTACCGGTACACACACGTGGCGGGTCGGTATCCGTTCCCGTTGGTGTTGTGAGGGGCGAACTGGCGTTTGAAGATGTCAGCTTTGCTTACGACACCGGGCCCGAGGTTTTGCATAACATCAATTTGCATGTCGCATCCGGACAGACCGTTGCGGTGGTCGGTCAGACCGGTTCCGGCAAGAGTACCCTGATAAAGTTATTGTTGCGTTTTTATGCCCCGACCGCAGGCGTGGTCAAGTTGGATGGGCTTAACCTTGCGGATCTGAATATTCAGGACCTGCGGGCCGCTTTCGGTCTTGTCAGCCAGGATGTTTTCCTGTTCCACGGCAGTGTTGCCGAGAACATCGCCTATGGACGACCGGGCGCCAGCCAGCCAGAAATCGAGGCGGCTGCACGTGCTGCACAAGCCCATGGATTTATCGTGCAGTTACCGCAAGCCTACGCCACGATTGTCGGTGAACGGGGTCAAAAACTATCGGGTGGTCAGCGCCAGCGTGTTTCGATTGCGCGCGCCGTACTGAAAAACCCGCCGGTACTGGTCCTGGACGAGGCAACCTCTGCCGTGGACAACGAAACCGAGGCGGCGATCCAGCGCTCCATGCAAACCATCACCAAAGGCCGCACGACGCTAGTGGTAGCCCATCGTCTGTCGACCATCATCAACGCAGATCGAATCTATGTGCTGGATAATGGTGAGCTCGCAGAGCAGGGCAGTCACGCAGAATTGCTTGCCGCCAATGGAATCTATGCGGGTCTGTGGCGGGTTCAGGCCGGGGCCGCATAAGCGCCACGTTCCTCTACTCGTGGTGGCCGTCGGGACCGTGTATGTGTCTGTGTTTGATTTCCTCGTCACTGGCGTCACGGATGGCGGTAATTTCAACATCAAAGGTCAATGTCTGGCCGGCCAGCGGGTGGTTGCCATCGACGTCCACGTTGAAGCGCCCAACCTTCACAACGGTGACCTGTACCGGACCCTGTTTGGTCCGCAGACTTAAAACCTGGCCTGGATGGAGCTTGCCCTGGATTTTGAGACGCTTGATGGCAATACGCTGTACGTTTTTTTCATTGCGTACACCGTAAGCTTCTTCGGGCTCGATGGTGGCGGTGAATTTGTCGTTGATCGCGTGTCCTTCCATAGCTTTTTCAAGACCACGAATGATGTTATTGGCGCCGTGCAAATAACTCATTGGCTCATGTTCTCTTGACGATTCCACTTGCTCGCCTGACGCGTCTGTCAGCACGTAGTGAAAACTGACGACTTTATCTTTTTCGACCATCATGGAGGATACCTTTATCAGTGGTTGGAGGTTTTTTGATTTTTTCTGATGTACCGGACCGTAACGGACAGTATACTAAATGCCACCAACAAACATCAGTTTTGCCATACGTCAGCAAGGGAAGTGAAAAGTGAAAAAAGTTATCAAAGTAATGGATACTTCTTTCCGGGATGGATTCCAGTCCGTCTATGGTGCACGGGTATTGACCGAGGACTTTCTGCCGGCCATTGAGTCCAGCGTCGAAGCCGGGATCACTCACTTTGAAGCCGGTGGCGGGGCACGCTTTCAAAGCCTTTTTTTCTATGGCAATCAATCCGCGTTTGACATGCAGGACGCCTTTCGTGAAAAGGCCGGTCCTGATGCCAACCTGCAAACCCTTGCCAGGGGAATCAATGTCGTCGCGCTCAGCCAGCAACCCAAGGATATCATCGATCTGCACGCAAAGATGTTCAAGAAGCACGGCATAACAACCATCCGTAACTTCGATGCGCTAAATGACATTCACAACCTGAGGTATTCGGGCGAGAGGATCACCCACCACGGCTTGCAGCATGAGATATGCATCACCATCATGGACCTTCCCCCTGGATGCGAGGGGGCGCATACCACAGAATTCTATATGGACCGGTTGCAAACCATACTGGACAGCGAAGTTCCCTTCAGTTCCATCTGTTTCAAGGACTCTTCAGGCACGACTCACCCAAGGAAGGTTCACGAGACCATCAAGGCGGCCAGGAAACTTTTGCCAGGGGACACTACGATCTGGCTGCACACGCATGACACGGTGGGTTGCGGCACGACTCAGTACATGGCGGCCATAGAGGCAGGGGTGGATGGCATCGACCTGGCGAAAAGCCCGGTATCCGGGGGGACCTCTCAACCTGATTTTCTCAGCATGTGGCATGTGCTCAAAGGGACCGATTACACACTCGACATGGATTTCGAAAAGATCATCGTGGCCAGGGATGTTTTCAAAGACTGCATGAAGGACTATTTTGTGCCCCCCGAAGCCAAACAATCTTCAGCGATCATAGCGATTTCTCCCATGCCTGGCGGGGCGCTCACCGCCAACACCATGATGATGCGGGACATCAATACGCTGCACCTGTTCCCAAAGGTCATACGAGAGATGCCTGAAGTCATTCGACGCGGTGGCTTTGGAACATCCGTAACACCCGTTTCCCAGTTCTATTTTCAGCAGGCCTATGCCAATGTCGCCTTAGGGCGCTGGAAAAGGATAGCGCCCGACTATGGTGACATGGTTCTCGGTTATTATGGTCAAACCCCTGTCCCGCCCGATCCCGAGGTGATCAAACTCGCTGAGAAGCAGCGCAGGAAACCGCTCTTCACCGGCGACCCGCTGGAACTCACGGAACCGGGCGTGCCCAAGGCAAAGAAGATTCTGGAGGAAAACAATCTTCCTTTGAGTGACGAAAATATCTTCATCATCGCAAGTTGTGAAGACCGTGGGCTGGACTTCCTGCTGGGTAACTCAAAGGTCAACGTGCGCAAAACTGAAAAGGATGATGCCTGAGGGAACCGGCAGCACACTAGGACTGCCATTTACCCATATTTTGCATCTGGACATAATGTATTGAATAGTGC
>CAZYVH010000128.1:0-5422 GCA_964650905.1 uncultured Wenzhouxiangellaceae bacterium
TATTGGGGGGTGCAGCCCTTTGGTGGTGTCTGGATCGTGGTCATGTGGGTATTTTTTGCTTTCTGGCTGATGCTGTGCTGGGCGGCCTTTATGGCACGGGAAACCAATCGAGGACTGAGTCTGACCAAGGTGGATGAACGCATCCGTTTTGTCTTCATTCCATTGATCCTGGTAGCAGCGGTGTCTTCCCTGCTGGGTCACGGGCCATTTGCCGGCGGTGACATGCAGAAATGGTACGCGACCAAGATATTGATATTCGGTCTCTTGTTGATGATCGGCCTGAAGCTCCGCTTCATCATGCGTGAGTGGACCGAACTGTTCAGGTTGCTGGCAGTGGATCCGCACAACCGGGAAGCTGAAGTCACGCTCGAAAAGTCAATACGCATTGGGCGTGGCCTGGCGTATTTTTACTGGATCGGTATTGCCAGTGTCGCATTTATCGGGGTGGTCAAACCGTTCTGACCTTGCGGTAGGCGGTTGGCTGTTTACAGACTGACTTGTCATTGGACAAGGCACACGGGTCAGACATGAGTTGGCGGGCTGCGAATTTGACTCGATGTGCGTGTGATGCTCATCTCTATGTTGCATGTACGACCCGGGAACCCGGATTGAAAAGAAGATCTTGTTCATGTACGTATTCAAAACTGAACCGCTCAACCGGCTTATTGACGGGCTAAGGAAGGATTAACCGATGTCACACAGAATCATCCGTGGAACCATAAGGTATACCAGCAAGAAACCCGAGCGGATTGATCAGCAACGCGGTCGCGAATTTTTTACGCTGACCCAGCAGGCCGACGGTACCGATGTCCTGCTGGCCCACTGTGAGATTGACGATCAACCCAACGTGACCAGGGATGTGTGCCTGGCCATGCGACATGCGGACTGTGCACCGCTTGACTGCAGTGTTCGTCTGAGTGTTGGTGACCGTTTTGAAGGTTCGGGCTGGATGCGATTCGTGAAGGGTCATGTGGAATGCGAAACATTTAACCAACGGGATGGGCGCATCTCTCAGAGGGTTGAGACCCCGCAACCAGTGAGGTGGTTGCAGTCCCACCCGATCGTCGGAGATGCATTGCTGATGCGCCTTTATGATCTGCAGCAAGGTCCAGGAAAGACTTTTTTCGATAACATTTTCCTGACCTCACCCGATCATCGTGGCGCCACGGGGCCAATGCTTTTCAAAACAGGTTTTTCCATTGTGTACCTGGGAGAGGAAAATATAGACGTCGCGGCGGGTGATTTCAGGGCGCGGCATTTTCAGATCGCCGATACCGCCGGAAATCTGCCGGAAGAACACCCTCCTTATGATGTATGGTGTAGTGCGGATGAGGACTATATCCTCCTCAAGGCAGGTGTCGGCGGATACATGCAGACCCACTACGAGCTTATCACCCTGGAAAGGGGAGCATGAGGCCATGAATAAACCACTTAAGAATATACGCATACTGGATCTGACGCACATGCTCTCCGGACCGTACGGGGCCATGATCCTCGCCGACCTGGGTGCGGAAACGATCAAGGTTGAACCGTTGCAGGGGGAAGGAACCCGCAAATTGCTCGCCAATGACCCAAAAAACTCTCTGGATGGCATGGGTGCCTACTACATTACACTCAACCGCAACAAGCGCAGCGTTGCCATCAATCTCAAGAATGAGGATGGACTCAAGGTTTTCTACGACCTCGTGCGTGAGGCTGATGTCGTCATCAGCAATTTTGGCGCCGGTGTTCCGGAGCGTCTTAAAATTGATTACGAGGTCCTGAAGGAAATCAATCCGCGGATCATAACCTGCACGGTCACGGGGTTTGGTTCAGAGGGACCGAATCCGAAACGACCCGCCTTCGATCAGGTGACACAAGCAACCGGTGGTGGCATGTCCATTACCGGCATCGACCCCAAACACCCGGTGCGTGCAGGTATTCCCATTGGTGATCTGGGTGGTGGCATGTTCGCCGCGACGGGTATACTCAGCGCGTTGCTGGAACGCGTTGAAAGTGGTCAGGGTCAACACGTAGATATTTCCATGCTGGACTGTCAGATTTCCATGCTTAACTACATGGCTACGATGTTTTTTCTATCCGGTAAAGACCCTTACCCGATCGGTAACTCACATTTTGTACACGTGCCTTACAATACATTTACCACATCGGATGGCTTTATTGTGATCGCGGTCATTACGGACAATTTCTGGTTCAATCTCAAGGAGCTGGTCAAATGCCCGGACCTCGAAAACCCGGATTACGACCACCAGCCGGGGCGCTGGCGGGACCGGGAGTTCATCCACCGGCGTCTGAACGAGATTCTGCGGGAAAACACCTCGGATTACTGGTTGCAAAAGCTGGCTGAAAAGCGGGTTCCCTGCGCGCCGGTCAACCGCTTTAGCCAAGCCCTCAACGATGAACAGGTACGCTACCGCAATATGGTTGTAGAGTTGAAACATCCCAATGGCAAATCCACTCGAGGCCCCGGCAACCCAATCAAACTGTCACGGACCAACGAGGAGAGTTTTACCGCGGCTCCAACCGTGGGACAGAACACCGATGATATTCTCACCGACATACTCGGCTATGATGAGAAGCGGATTGCGGCATTGAAAGCCGGGGGGGCAACCGGCTGATGTCCACCGCTATCATCAATGATGTCGGCCCGCGCGACGGTCTGCAAAATCAACGGAAAATACTGAACTATCAAAAGCGTATTCAATTGATCCGTGCACTACTCGATGCCGGCGTGCAACATATCGAGGCCGGGGCCTTTGTATCACCAAAAGCCGTTCCTGCCATGGCCGGTACTGATAAAGTTCTGGCGGGTCTAGCCGATGGGTTCGGCGCCGGTCTGAGCGTATTGATACCGAATTTGCGTGGATATGAGCTGGCCAGGGCCGCGGGCGCCAAACGTGTGAGTATGGTTTTATATGGTAGTGATGCCATGGCGCAGGCAAATGCCCACATGAGCAGGGTGCAGGCAGAGCAGGCGGCTGAGCAGATACTCAGGCAGGCGCGCACTGACAGCGTAGCTGTGGCTGTCACCATCGGTGTTGCATTTGAATGCCCGTTTGACGGGCCCGTCGATCCCGCCCTCACACGTGATATCGCGGCCCGGTTCCTGTCCCTGGGTGCAGATGAACTGACCGTTGCCGACACCATCGGTGCCGCCAATCCGGCACAGGTGCGCAGCCTGACCGAATCACTGGTGGAGACACATGGTGGCGAGCGGCTCAGTTGTCATTTTCATGATACACGGGCAATGGGCCTGGCCAATGTATTCGCTGCAGTAGAATCTGGTGTCCGGAAGTTTGATGCCTCGATTGGCGGTCTTGGCGGCTGCCCTTTTGCGCCTGGCGCTTCCGGTAACGTTGCCACCGAAGATGTGGTCATGATGCTGGAGCAAATGGGCATTGAGACCGGTATCAGCCTGACGGGGTTGATGCGGGCAGCGGCGCTGGCGCAGCAATTGACAGGCGCGGTGCCCGGCGGGCGATCCAAGACATGGCTGGAGCAGAGTCTTGCGCGATCAGAAAAAGCGGCAAGCAATTCGCATACTGATGATTAATTTTAATACTGAGTCCTGGAGAAAATGATGGCTTATCGCTTGGGTGTAGATGTAGGCGGTACCTTTACCGACCTGTTACTGATCAATGAGGAATCCGGCGAAACAAACACTGCAAAAGTGCTTTCCACACCAGAGGATTCGTCCATTGGTGTCCTCACTGGCGTGGAACGTATCTGCAGGGAGTCGGGTGTGGACCCGCAGGCAGTTAACCGTGTCATGCACGGCACGACGGTGGCTACCAACGCGGTATTGACCGCAAGGGGTGCAAGAGTGGGTCTGGTGACCACGAAAGGGTACAGGCATACGCTGCAGGTTGCCCGCTCCTTCTGCCCGGGCGGTCTCGGCGGCTGGGTCAGCTATGTCAAAAAACCTCTGCTTGCGCCGCTTGAACTCACCATTGAGGCAGATGAGCGTATCGCTGCAGATGGCAGTATTGTCAGCGAACTGGATAAAACAGCACTCAGGGCTGATCTGCAGACACTGAAGGATGGTGATATCGAAGCACTGACTATCTGTTTTATCAACGCCTATGTCAACGGTGAACACGAGGTTCAGGCGCGGGAGATCGCCGGGGAAGTTTTTGGTGACATCCCGGTTTCCATTTCGTCTGACGTGGTCCCGGAAATGCAGGAATACGAGCGCACCGAGACGACCGTGGTGAATTCCTACGTGCGTCCTGAAGTGGCTACCTATATCAATAACCTGCAGCGCTCCCTGGAAGAAACCATGGGCAGTGATCTGCAATTGTCCATTCTGCGCTCAGATGGCGGTCTGGCTTCTTCGCGCGGTGCCGCGGAATCACCGGTCAACCTGTTGCTCTCCGGTCCGGCCGGTGGTGTGGCCGGGGCAATCTATTTTGCCAGCAGGGCCGGTTATGACAATGTGCTGACCTTTGATATGGGTGGCACCTCCACCGACGTGGCCCTGATCCAGAACGCGAAAGCCCGCATCCGCCGTGAAACACGAGTGGGTGATGTCACGGTACGCGCGCCTTCTGTTGACGTGCGCACGGTCGGTGCAGGTGGTGGCTCGATCGCCTTTGTGCCGGAGTTGACCAAGGCGCTGCGTGTTGGCCCGCAATCCGCCGGTGCGGCGCCCGGACCCGCTGCTTATATGAAAGGTGGTGAGGAACCAACGGTCTGCGATGCCAACGTGGTGCTGGGTTACCTACCGTCTGATGTACAGTTGGGTGGCGCCATGGCAATCGACAAGTCAGCCGCCGAAGCCGCGGTGCAAAAAGTAGCCGATGCCATGGGTATCAGCCTGCTGGATGCAGCCGAGGGTATCATCAAAATCGTCAATGAATCCATGTTCGGCGCCTTGCGACTTGTATCCGTCGAGCAGGGCTTTGATCCGCGTGATTTCGCGCTGGTGGCTTTCGGGGGTGCAGGCCCGCTGCATGGCAACGCTATGGGCATCCTCACTGATTCCTGGCCGGTTATTGTACCGCCGGGACCAGGCGTGTTGTGTGCCTACGGGGATGCTACCACGGCTGTTCAGGATGAGGCGTCGCGAACCTATGTGTCCAAGGCCAGGGACCTGACACCTGAGCAATTGCGGTCCGATCTTGAGGAATTGCGTGACCGCGCTGCCGTTTCTCTGAATGCGGATGGCATACCACCCGAAAACCAGAAAGTCCTCTACCAGGCCGATGTACGTTATGCAGGCCAGGCATTTCAGATCACAATGGATTTCACCGCAGAAGATTTGATGGCGCATGGCCTGGCGCTTTTGACCGAGCGCTTTGACGTGGAACATGAGCAATTGTTCACCTTTGCACTGGGTGAGGATCATGAGCTGGTGATGATACGTGCGATCGTCCAGGCACCGGCGCGTTCAATCGCCGAGGTAGTGGTGGGTAAGGCCGGT
>CAZYVH010000129.1:0-5382 GCA_964650905.1 uncultured Wenzhouxiangellaceae bacterium
GATCACTGGCGGCGTTCGGAATCCCGGCTGATGTCGTTTGGCATGCACGCCCTGCATGGCCTGTTCCACACGGATGCAAGTATGCCGTTGCGCCGCGCAGGCCTGGCCGTGGTCAGACGTAGCTGGTTGTTGCAGGACCAGTTCGTGCGTCGCGCCGCTGGGCTCGGTGCCAACGCCCCACGGTTGGCGGTCGGCGCAGGCTTGACATGACACAGGATAGTAATATGCAGTTCATGAAAAAATCTTAGAATCCTGAAGCAAGACGGGGGGATTTGTTCTATATTTGATAGATCAGAAAACAAATTAAAGGAACCCGCCATGATCTATAACAATATTCTGGACACTATCGGCCACACCCCGGTCATACACATTAATCGCCTGGCACCCGAAGGTGTCGAAATGTTCGTCAAGGCGGAAGCCTTCAACCCCATGAGCTCGGTCAAGGACCGCCTGGCCATCGGTATCATTGAAGACGCGGAACGCAAGGGCATGTTGTCACCCGGCCAGACGGTCATCGAAGCGACCTCCGGCAATACCGGCATCGCGCTGGCGATGGTGTGTGCGGTCAAGGGTTACCCCTTTGTCTCGGTCATGGCGGAGTCTTTTTCGATAGAACGGCGTAAATTGATGCGTGCGCTGGGTGCACGGCTGGTGTTGACACCCGCCGCGGAACGGGCCACGGGTATGGTGCGGGTCGCGGAGGAACTGGCCGAAAAACACGGTTGGTTCCTGACCATGCAATTTGACAATCTGGCCAACCCGGAATACCACCGTAATACGACCGGGCCGGAAATCATCCGTGATTTTGCCGGCCGGCGCCTGGATTATTACGTCTCCGGCTATGGCACCGGCGGCACCATCACCGGTGCCGGCGACATCATCAAGCTGGCACGGCCGGAGGTGCGGATCATTGCCACCGAACCCGAGGGCGCCGCATTGCTGGGCGGCCAGGCGTGGGCACCACACAAAATCCAGGGCTGGACCCCGGACTTTATTCCCGGTGTACTGGACCAGCAGGTGATCGATGAAGTCGTGACCGTCAGCGACGATGAAGCCATCAGTACCGCCAGGGCACTGGCCAAGGAGGAAGGAATTTTCTGTGGTATCTCATCGGGCGGCACCTTTGCCGCTGCACTGAAAGTTGCACAACGCGCGCAAGCGGGACAGGCGATCCTGGCAATGCTGCCCGATACCGGTGAACGCTACCTGTCCACACCGTTGTTTGAAGGTGTACCCGAAGGTGGCGATGACGACCTGCTGGCCGGTTTATAGACGGCATGGCCGGGGCCGTTCAGGGCTCCAGTAATGAGCTTGGCCTGATCTTCAGACTGCCTGCAAGTTCATGCAGAAATCCAGCCAGCGGGGAAGAGTTACGCCACACCAGTGCCAGTGTCCGGCTGGGTACGGGTGCTTCAAAGGGTCGTATGACAATGTTTTCCGTCGCGGGTATGGGTGGTTTGACCGATAGCACCGGCATCAGTGTCACACCCGCATTGGTCGCGACCATCTGACGTAGTGTTTCCATGCTGGTCGCATGAAAATCAACACGCTCATGCGCACCGGCCAGTTCGCACACCTCGAGCGCGTGCTGTCTCAGGCAATGACCCTCTTCGAGCAACAACAACTCTTCGCCCTCAAGGTCCCGCATGCGGATACTGGTTTTATCACTCAATGGGTGGCTGGCGGGTATACCCATGACGAAAGGCTCTTCAAACAGGACTTCCATATCCAGTCCATGGGCTTCAATGGGCAGCGCCAGTATGCCGGCGTCCATACGGCCCTGATCCAGTAGCCTTAATATGTCATCAGTTTTTTCTTCCGCCAGTTGCAGACGCAACTCAGGATAGCGCCGGCGTATCCCGGGTATGACGTGGGGTAGCAGATAGGGCGCCAGGGTTGGGAATATGCCGAGTTTGAGGGTGCCTGTTGCCGGGTCTTTGCTGAGCCGTGCCGCAGTTTTCAGATGGTCGATATCACGCAGTATGTGGCGGGTGCGGTGCGCGATATCTTCACCGACAGGGGTTAGCATGACCTTACGGGGCGCACGCTCTACCAGCGCTACACCTAACTCTTCTTCGAGTTTGCGTATTTGCGTACTGAGGGTCGGCTGACTGACAAAACAGGCATCGGCTGCCTTGCTGAAATGCTTTAGTTCGGCGAGTTTGACAAAGTACTGCAGGGCACGAAAATTCATGAGTTCATTATAGAATAAAACTATGCGAAGTCACTATTTGATTTAATAGGTTAATGAATGTATTTACCAGTTCACACGGTCAACTTGCTATAGCTCACCTATACTCAGGTTCGTATGCACCCGGAATCAAAAAACAGCTCGATCAGCAAAAGGGCCGCCCTGCGTTTCACTATGTTGACCGTGATTATTGTTGTTGTCATCATGACGATGGATCTTAATGCTGTCTGGGCAATCGCTGCGGATAAACAGGCGGATGAACTCGCACATCTCGAGCGCGGTGACGTCCTGTTGCAAATTGTGCATGAAAATAAATCCGGTGGGGCAGCCCGGGTTTCGGCATTGTTTCATAGCGATGCCAACGCCATCTGGAATATTATCGGTTATTGTAAATATGCTTATATTTACCTTAAGGGCCTTAAGTTATGTGAGGTGCTGGAGCCGGGTCTAATCAGGACGAAGTTACATCACCGTGTCAAAAACAGCTGGTACACTCCGACGTTGGATTACGCCATTCTTGCGAGCAGAGCACCCGGTCACCAGGGCAGCTTCAGGCTTGTTAGCGGTAACCTGAAGATCCTTGAAGGGCAATGGACATTGAAGCCCCTTGCAGGCGCGGATGGATTCATCGTCACCCACGAGATCAGGATTCAGCCGAAGTTTCCCACACCGAAATGGCTGGTGCGGCGCAGCCTGCGCCGGGACCTGCCGGATATGATGGCCTGTATACGTGGTCTGGCCTATGGTTCCGGTGATGGTACGCGGATGGCGCACGACCTCGAGCGATGTCCGCGCAAATAGGCAATTAACCCACCCAAGACCCACTGATTCGCTTAAAATGGCGCATCTGTTTTTTGACACGGGTAAGATCCTGACATGAGTAAACGCACCGTTCTGACCGGTATCACAACCTCCGGCACACCCCACCTTGGTAATTATGTCGGCGCCATCAAACCGTGCATCATTGCCAGTCACAATGATGACGTTCGGTCCTTTTACTTCCTGGCTGACTACCACTCCCTGATTAAGTGCAGGGACCCTGAAGTCGTGCACCGTTCCACGCTGGAAATAGCGGCGACCTGGCTGGCGCTCGGTCTGGACACCACCACGGCGATATTTTATCGTCAGACCGACATCCCGGAAATCACCGAATTGACCTGGCTGTTGACCTGTATTACCGCCAAGGGCCTGATGAACCGGGCCCATGCTTATAAGGCAGCGGTGCAGGATAATACAGGAGCAGGAGAAAATCCCGACAACGCCATCGACATGGGCTTGTTCTGTTACCCGATCCTGATGGCGGCTGATATCCTGATGTTCAATGCCAACCAGGTACCCGTGGGCCGTGATCAGGTGCAACACCTGGAAATGGCACGGGACATCGGTCAGCGTTTCAACCATCTGTTCGGTGAGCATTTTGTTCTGCCCGAAGCGCAGGTGGATGACGATGTGGCTGTTTTGCCGGGCACTGACGGGCGCAAGATGTCGAAGAGTTACAACAATGCCATTGCATTGTGGCTGCCGGAGAAAAAGCTGCGCAAGGCCATCATGAAGATTGTGACCAATTCATTGAAACCCGGTGAACCGAAACAGATCGAGGGTTCGGCTCTGTTTGCCATCTACGCCGCTTTTGCCAACGCCACGCAACGCGCAGCGATGAAACAGGCCTTCGCCGACGGCATCGGCTGGGGCGACGCCAAGCAGCAGTGTTTCGAGCTGATCAATAGCGAACTGACCGAGGCCAGGCTGGCCTATGAAGAACTGGTGGCACAACCTGCCAGGATTGAAGCGTGTTTACGCGAGGGTGCTGAACGCGCGCGGGCGATTGCGACACCGTTTTTGCAGCGCCTGCGTGACGCTGTGGGTATCCGGCCGCTGGCCTGAGCGCAAAAAATGGGTAAAGGGTGAAGCTGATAATGCAGGCAACCGGAACAGCGAGTACCACCAGCGTGGCCAGTGGCTATAACCCAGACCTGGATCTTTTGCATTACCTGCCAGACTGGTTACGGCCGGTCTGGGATTTCCTGGCACCCTACCCCGGTCTGTTGACGCTGTTACTGGTTTTCGCTGCCTATATCGTTGGCAGGTTGCTTACGCTGCTCATCAGGCACAGCCTGGAGCGCCTGACATCCAGAACCGTTTCAACCACGGATGATCATCTGGTTGAATACCTGACCCAGCCGATCGCTCTGACCATGGTGACGCTGGCGTTGATGCTGGCCGTCACGGCTTTCAAACTGCCGGCAGGATTACACAATGCAACCCTGTCGCTGCTGGCGACGCTTCTGTTGTTGTCCTGGACTCGTGCAGGATTGCGCACGGCACGCATCGTGCTGGAATTGATCGGTAATATCCGCCACCGTTTTGAAATCATCCAGGAACGTACGATTCCCCTGTTTGACATGAGCGTCAAGATACTCATCGTGGGTGCATCGGCCTATTTCTTCCTGTTGATCTGGGGCATTGACCCAACTGCCTGGCTGGCGTCTGCCGGTGTGATCGGTATCGCCGTTGGTTTTGCAGCCCGTGACTCACTGGCCAACCTGTTTTCCGGAATATTTATTGTCGCGGATGCGCCGTATAAAATCGGTGACTATATTGTTCTGGGTACGGGAGAACGTGGAGAGGTGACAAGCCTGGGGATGCGCTCGACCCGCCTGCTGACACGTGATGACGTGGAAGTGACCATTCCGAACGCCGTCATCGCCAATGCAAAAATCGTCAATGAGAGTGGTGGGCCGTGGGAAAAAGAACGTATCCGGGTGCCGGTTGGGGTGGCCTATGGCAGTGATGTCGATGAGGTATGCAGTGTTCTGGAAGCCGTTGCCCTCGGTCATTCCGAGGTCGTTAAACAACCAGCACCCAGGGTCAGGATGCGCGCGTTTGGCGCGAGTTCACTGGATTTTGAATTGCTGGCCTGGATCGATCACCCCCAACTGCGCGGGCGGGTGCGTCATGAATTGTTGAAAGCCGTCTACAATGCGTTTATCGAGCACGACATCGAGATTCCTTTCCCGCAATCGGATGTGCATGTCAGGAGCATGCCACAGGGTTTCAAATCAATGGATGATTGATTTGTCTGGGGTGGGGTTGTGAGGGGCAGGGTGCCGGGTGGCTGCATCCGGGACCGTAATCCGTCGGGAACGGATTAGCGAGTGCCCAGGGATGGCTTGAACGTGTCCCGGATGTAG
>CAZYVH010000130.1:0-3995 GCA_964650905.1 uncultured Wenzhouxiangellaceae bacterium
AACGGTTCACTCTGGGAGTTTATGCTGATCCAAGTTTTGACCATTCTCGAATCGATCTGATTTCGTCTTTTTCAGATCATCATCTGAATACAGTCTGTAATTTGAATCGCTTCTGCCGCTGGCTGTCAAAACCCCGATGTTGTCGTAAAAAATAATTTATAAATATATATGATAATCATATATATAGGTTGTATTATCTCTATGTATAGTGTATATTAATATAGTATTTCAGTGACCGGATAACTACCATGCAAACAGCCGCAATTTCACCCATCAAGATCCCCGGTATGCCACCCGTTCCCCGCAGCCGTGAGCACTGCGAACAGCTCGAAACCCGGATCACCGAACTGGCCGCGCATATCCATGCAGCCACCTATCAATTGCTGGTACTGATCCGCGAATTTGATGATGCCCATGGCTGGGCCGGCCCGGGTCTGAACTCGGTCGCGCATTGGCTGAACTGGAAATGCGGTATGAATTTGGGGGCGGCGCGTGAACGAGTCCGGGTGGCGCACGCTTTGCAAGACCTGCCAAAGATCAGCGAAAGGTTCCGCCGTGGTGAGGTCAGCTACTCCAAGGTTCGCGCCATGACCCGCGTGGCGACTCCAAAGAATGAGGACTACTTATTGATGATCGCCCGTTATGGCACGGCAGCACACGTGGAACGTCTGGTGCGACAGTACCGCAAGGTCAAACGCATCGAGGCGTTAACGCGTGATAACGAACGCCATGCCATGCGCAAGCTGGATTGGTATTGCGATGACGATGGCAGCTTCGTGCTCAAAGGCCGTTTCACACCGGAGCAGGGCATCGTGGTCAAAAAGGTGCTGGACTCGATCATGGATGAGGATGATCAGGAACAACAGGACGTTTCCGCGCAAACGCCGGTTGATTATTCAAAACCAATGACGGAATCCTTTTCCCAAAGACGTGCGGATGCACTGGTCAGGATGGCTCAAGCGTATCGGGCGGGTGCGGGCAAAGACAGTGGCGGTGACCGCTATCTTGTCCATGTGCACACCGATATGGAAACCCTGCAAGTCGATGGTACGGGCGCAGAAGCAGAGATTGACGAGGCGCGTAACGTTTCTGCGGAAACGTCAAGGCGCCTTTCCTGCGATGCAGGTGTGGTGCAATGGCTGGAGAACAACAAGGGTGAGCCACTCAGTGTAGGGCGCAAAACCCGCACCATACCACCTGCCATTCGGCGGGCATTGCAGCGCAGGGACCAGGGTTGCCGTTTCCCAGGTTGTAGCTGTAGCCGCTTTGTGGACGCACACCACATCAGGCATTGGGCGGATGGCGGTGAAACCTGTATGGATAACCTGTTGTTGTTATGCCGCCGCCACCACCGCATGGTGCATGAAGGCGGCTTTGGCCTGCGCCGATGTGATGATGGGCAAATCTATTTCACCGATCCGCAAGGCAAACACCTGCCGGATGCCGCCGAAACACGTTTCCGCGGAAACGTCATCGCCATAACGACGGGCAATGCCCGCGCGGGGCTCAGCATCGGCCCACAAACCGGCGCCTGCCGCTGGACCGGGGAGGTGATGGATGATGATATGGCGGTATTGGGTATGCTGCAGTTGGAATGAAGAAAATTGGAACGGTGTGCGATACAGGACTTCAATAAGTCAACGCCTTTTCAATATATACTTAGCTGTTGAATCAATCAGGCCGTAGTTTTCAATGTTGGAACTGCTACAAAACTGGCTCTTGGGTCATGGCATAAACGACGGCCTCACCTTCTATCTCGCCCGCGCGGTTGCCGTCATGGTGGTCCTTGTGCTGGCTGCCATCGCAAACTTTGTAGCCAAACGCTATATCCTGTCTGCACTCAGCCATATCATTTCCAGGTCCAAGTCAAAGTGGGATGATGCCGTTCTGCGCCAGCGAACCCTGAACCGTCTGGCAAACCTGGCGCCAGCGTTGGTCATTTATGTGCTCACGCCGATTGCGCTGGACGGTCTTGATTTCGTCATCGCATTAATCAGGGGCGCTTTGCAGGTCTACATGCTCGTCATCCTGATGCTGGTGCTGGATTCCTTGCTGAATAGCTTTGAGTTCATATACCAGAACTTCCGGGCTTCCAGAGAAATTCCCATCAAGGGTTTTATCCAGGTCCTGAAGCTGGTGCTGTATTTCCTGACCGGCATCTTTATTATTTCCATAATTTTAAACAAAACACCCCTCTACCTGCTCAGCGCACTCGGTGCACTTGCGGCAGTGATGATGCTGGTATTTCGGGACTCAATCCTTGGTTTTGTGGCAGGTATTCAATTGGCCGCCAACAAGATGGTCGCGGTGGGTGACTGGATTGAAATGCCCAAATATGGTGCTGACGGCGATGTGCTGGAAGTGGCCCTGACAACGGTCAAGGTTCAAAACTGGGACAAAACAATTACCACCATCCCGACCTACGCGCTCATCTCTGAGTCATTCAGGAACTGGCGCGGTATGTCTGAATCCGGTGGTCGGCGCATCAAGCGTTCAGTGAGTATCGACATGAGCAGCATCAAATTTTGTGACGAGGAAATGTTGGCGCGATTTGAGAAAATTCAGTTCATTTCCGAGTACATCAAGAAAAAGAAAAATGAACTAAAAGAATTCAACCGGACATTGGATGTTGATACGGTAAGTATCGCCAACGGGCGGCGCCTGACCAACATCGGTACCTTTCGTGCCTATGTGCAGGCTTACCTCCAACATCACCCGGCGATCAACAGGGACATGACTTTTCTGATCAGACAGTTACCGCCAACGGAAAATGGCTTGGCCATAGAAATTTACGTATTCAGCAAGGATACGGTCTGGGCCAATTATGAAGCCATCCAGGCTGATATTTTTGACCACATTCTGGCCGTCGTTCCGGAATTCGATTTACGTGTGTTCCAAAATCCGACCGGAGCCGATTTCCGGGTCCTCAACCAATCAGTGTGATATGTGGGGTAGTTACTGGTCAATGGCAATTGAGACATTGACTGTTACACGGTAGCTGTTCTCCCCGGATGCTACTGGCACGCTTCCTTCGGAACTCACCATGGCCATTTCCGTCCTTGCCACACGCATGGGTCGCGGGTTGGACGATGGCTCTGAGATTTCCAGAATTCTGCCAGCTTCCACACCCGCCGCTGTGGCCAGAGTTTGTGCCTTGGCGACCGCCTGTTGCACGGCCATGATCCGGGCCTGTTCTATCGCTGCGGAAGGATCGGCGTTGGTGAACATGATATTGCCGCCTTCATTAACCCCGAGCGTGACCGATCTATCCAAAATGGCACCCAGCGCGCTGATATCACGGATACGCACGGTCAAGCTGTTGCGCACGGTGTAACCCACAATCCGGGGCGCCTCCCGCTGGCCGGACCGACCGACAGCCGGTTGAGAATAACGTGGCTGGATTGAAAAGTTAGAGGTCTGAAGATCGCGTGCTTCAATGCCTTCTGCCCGCATGGCTTCTAGCACATCGTGCATTGTGGCAGAGCTGGCATCCAGGGCCTCGCGGGCGCTGTCTGCTTCACGTGTGACGGTCAATGAAAGCACCGCCATGTCCGGTGCAACATTGGCACTGCCCTGTCCACTGACCAGGATGCGTGGAACCGGGGTGTCATCATTGGCCAATAGGGGTGTGGTCAAACACAGAATGAAAATTGTGGCTGTCTGCAAGATTGCATGGCGGAGATTCGCGGGGTTGGTCATGACAAACATACTCCTTCTTAACGATACAGATAATGTACCTCAATAATTGAGGTCAGAGTAAAAACTCTTATTTTTCGGCATAGGTTCTCTTACCCTGCAGGCCCGCAATACTCGAAATAAGTGTAGACGCGGCTGAAGGGCTCTTTTATTCTTCTTATATATCAGGAGATATGGACGATGATTAACGATTTGCTACTTAGTTTACAGCCGGATGCCGCGTCTGAACTGGCCAATATGAATCGAGCCGCCTGGGAAGCGACCGATCCGGCACTTCTGGAACTGTGCCGCAGATTGAT
>CAZYVH010000130.1:4095-5172 GCA_964650905.1 uncultured Wenzhouxiangellaceae bacterium
GAGCCGCCTGGGAAGCGACCGATCCGGCACTTCTGGAACTGTGCCGCAGATTGATCGTGGCAATGTTGGAAGAGAAACCTTCGAAACAGGTCACCGATCTGGACAGTCGGGGTCTTCCGAAAGAAAAGCTTGCAGCGCTGGACAATTGGGCCGCATCGGATGTGTTTTCGCCTTTAGAGCGCGCTGCACTCGAGTTTACCGAGCAATTTGTCATTTCAGTAAGCACTGTCTCCGACGAGCAGGTGGAAGCACTCCGCGCACAATTGGGTGATGAGAAAACGTATGCATTCGCTGCAGCCGTGTACGTGATCGAGATGAGCGAACGCCTGCGAATGGTTTCAGGTGCGGTCCTCGGAAATGGGAGGAACAGCTAATGTCAGAACTTTCAGCACGTATAACGATACCGTCAGGTTTACCCATGTGGGGAGGGGATTTTGACGACGCCATCGATTCTTTTGCGGCTGCGGTGATGCGTACGACCGGCATTGATCCGGTGATAACTGAGCTCGTGCGATTGCGTTGTGCACAATATCACGACTGCCGGCTCTGTGGTTCGCTGCGATTACGCGAGGCCAGGGATGAAGGGCTTGATGAGGCGATCGTGGAGAAGATCGCCCGTTACGAGAGCAGTGATCTGAGTGATGCCGCTAAAGCTGCGCTGCGTCTTACCGATGCGATGATCATGCGCCCCGCGGCTGCAAACGACGAGTTGCGGGTAGCGCTTCGTGAACATTTCACTGAATCACAGATCGCGGAAATCTGCCTCG
Organism: uncultured Wenzhouxiangellaceae bacterium; assembly: GCA_964650905.1. Classification (GTDB taxonomy): domain Bacteria; phylum Pseudomonadota; class Gammaproteobacteria; order Xanthomonadales; family SZUA-36; genus SZUA-36. The sequence continues at coordinate 4,863 of CAZYVH010000130.1, forward strand.
ATGTGGTCAAGTGGAGCCAGCAGAAATATCTTGTTGCGCTGCGTGTCGAGACACCACCATGGACCGGACTGGGAACCCTCTCCTTCGATGAGGACGGTAACCCGCAAGTTGCGGTGTAGTCCATGTGGTGACGCAACATTGGGAATGGTGGGCGAGCACCTTGAGTACCTGGTGCGAGACCGGCGTGGGCGTGACCTTGCCTGCGTCCTGTTTGGTTCTGCGGCCTGGAAGAGCGCGCCGCGGGATCGTTGGATCGGTTGGAGCGATGCAGCGCGTCAGCGCAAGCTGAATTTCATGACCAACAATACGC
>CAZYVH010000131.1:0-4646 GCA_964650905.1 uncultured Wenzhouxiangellaceae bacterium
CTCGGGTGGGCCGCGGGCCGGGGGGATTGGTAGCGGCCTGGGCGACTGGCCGATGTGTAGGAGGATGCGCTCAATCGTTGGGCGCTCGGTGATCGCGGCAATCATCCGCATCTCGGCTCCGCAATGTGGGCAGATCAACGGCAGTACTTCATAAATTCTTGCCAGGAGTGCTGCCCACAGGTAACGGCGAAATTCAACCTCGATGCGGTCCGGTACGCTAAAGCCCTCGTGTTCCGTATGTTGCTCCAGCCAAGTCTCCAGATTCTCCCGCACTGCCCGGTGTCGTACTGTGTGCTCCGGGCGCCGGCGTTCTCGCCAACCGCATTACAACGGCCAAGCTGTGCAGGATCTTCATGGGTCAGGAATACGCCAGCCTGCGTTTTGAACCCGAACGTTTTTTGCACCCGGCATATCGAGAATACATCCAGCGGGCCGCACGCTTGCCTGCCATTTTTAAGGATTCGCTGCTCAATATGCTGCAGCACCCCCGCCAGGCCAGTCTGTCCCAATTAATCGGTGAGCTGGGCAAACTGGATGACATTCTGGCCCATGGCCGGACAGGTTGAGTGAAACCTTCCTGTTTATAGTGATTTACAACATTCCACAATAATTTCGTCAGTGTGACTTTCAAGATCATGGCTCAATGCGTGGGCATAGATTTCCGCGCGGCGCTCACGGGTGGACCCGTGGGGCCCGACCACCTTGCAGCGTTTATCACACCACAATTCCACCGTGTAGGTCTCATTGACCTTAGTGTTGGATGCAACGCTGATCTCGCCTGATTTCCAGATCGTGTCCGTAAACAGGTAGTCATCCTTTAAAAAAGCCTGGTAAGAATTCGGCTCATTGTTCGCATCGGTAGCGCCTTCTATAGTCACCGTTGCAGTTGCTTTTCCTTCATTACAGGCGATTATACGAGGTTCAATTTTCAGATCCACGTGCAGAATTGACCAGCCCATCACAACACTCCTTTTTAATACAAACTATTAAAGAAGTGTAGACGAAGTGCCAGAAGATTGTGAAGAAGACACGGATGTCTACCCTACCAATGGATTCCACGCATCAGGCTGGCAAAGGCGATCTGTTCCTGCGAAGCCTGTTTCTGATCTCCCGAAATACCCTTGGCCGCCGACGATTCCGGAAACATTCTGAAGGCGCTGTTCATGATGATATCCGCGACCTTGGGCGCGACCGCACGTAACATTTGCGCAAATATGCCCAGACGCGTGGCGATCCTCTGGGGCCGGTAGATGACTGCCTGCTTGACGAATTCTGCAGCCTCCTCCGAGGTGATCGTCGGCATGCTCTCATAGATCTTGGTCGGGGCGATCATGGGCGTGCGCACCAACGGCATGTTGATCGTCGTGAAGGCGATACCGGTGTCGGCGTATTCGGCCGATGCGCAGCGCGAAAAAGCATCCAGTGCGGCCTTGGAGGCAACATAGGCAGAAAACCGGGGTGAATTACTCAGCACGCCAATCGAGGAAATATTGATCACGTGGCCTGTTTTGCGGGCAGACATTCCAGGCAACGTTCGCATGATAAGACGCAGACTGCCGAAGTAATTTAACTGCATGGTGCGCTGGTAATCATGGAAACGGTCAAATGAAAGCGCAATGGAACGGCGGATGGAGCGCCCGGCGTTATTGATCAGTATGTCGATCCTGCCATGGTCATTTAAGATTCGGTCTATCAGGGCATCACAGGCAACCAGGTCGGAAACATCGCAGGGGTAGCAAAAAGCCGTGCCACCCTCTGCTTTGATCTCGGTCAGTGTTTCTGCTAACTTGTCGACGCCGCGTGCGACCAGCACCACCTGGGCACCCGCCCTGGCCATCATGACAGCCGTTGCATGGCCAATGCCGGAAGACGCGCCGGTCACAACCACCAGTTTGTCACTGACGTGGCCACGCAGGCTGCGGTCGATAAACAGGTCCGGGTCGAGGTTTCGCTCCCAGTAATCCCACAACCGCCAGGCATAATCATCCAGTCGGGGAACCGCGATACCACTGCCCTTCAGGGCCTTTTCGGCATCACGGCAATCAAACTTCGTGGGGTAATTGACAAATTGCAGGATGTCGGGTGGCAGGCCCAGGTCGTGCATGACCTGCCGGGATATCCTGCGGATGGGTGGCAACATGCGCAGACCCTGCTTGATCACTGAAGGCACGTAGTTGAACAGCCTCGCATCAATACGCATCGTCATTTGCGGCGCGTGGGCGGCCTTGGCAAACGTATTGAGTACCTCACCAATGCGTTTGGGCTTCGGATCGGTCAGGTGAAAACAATGACCATCGAGCCGGGCCTTGTGGGCAATGTGGAGCATTGCACTGACCACGTAATCGACCGGCACGATGTTGATACGACCACCTTCAAGACCCAGTGTCGGCATCCAGGCCGGCATCGCGTTGCGCATCTTCTGGATCATCTTGAAAAAATAGTAAGGGCCATCAATTTTGTCGATCGCACCGGTTTCTGAGTGACCGACCACAATACCGGGCCGATAAATGCGCCACGGCACACGGCACTCACGCCTGACTACGCCTTCCGAATCATGCTTGGTGCGGAAGTAAGGGTGATCCATACCATGGGCCTCATCAAACATGTCCTCACGGAACACACCCGGGTATAACCCGGCAGCGGCAATTGAACTCATGTGATGAAAATGCCTGGCCTTGATGTTTTCCGCAAAGCGAATCGCGTTGCGCGTGCCATCAACATTGACCTGAACCTGACTTTCGGCACCAGCCATCAGGTCATAGACCGCCCCGAGGTGGAACACGTGGCCAACTTCACCTTCAAGCACCCGTCTTTTTTTTGCGGGGATGCCGATCATGGAGCGGGTCAGATCACCCGTAACCGGGATGACACGCCTTGCCGCGTTACCCCAAGTCCTTCCTTGGGCTTCAAATTTCTTTTTTGAACCCTTGCGGACAAGAACATATATGGTGGCTTTCTTTTTTTTCTGCAATAACTCACTGATCAGGTTCTGACCAATAAAACCGGTTCCTCCGGTAATAAAGTAGTTCATCGTCCGCTCCAGTACTGTCTTGCCAATGTGCAAGCACGATTGTAACTTTAACAGATCAGTAGTCATATCCCATCCTGTTACAATGCTGATATGACGACACGTCGCAATACACGTGAACTGATTCTGGCAACCAGTCTGAGGCTTTATAACGAGTTCGGCGAAGCCAACGTCAGCACCAACCATATTGCGGACGAAGCGGAAATCAGCCCCGGCAACCTCTATTATCACTTCCGCAGCAAGGACGATATTGCCCTGGAGCTGTTCAAGCGCTATTTGCTAAACATTCAGCCATTGCTGGAGATGGAAGATGACACCACACCGGAGGCGGAGGACCTGTGGCTGCGTCTGCACCTGATCTTCGAACTCATGGGGCGCTTCCGCTTCCTGTTTCGCGACCTCGCCGATCTTTACAGCCGTATTCATAACCTGCAACGGGCATTGCATGGCCTGCTCGACCGGCAACGCACGACCTTGCTTACACTGATAACAGGACTGAGTAAAAAAGACATTATTAAAATCACTGAGCAGGAAGCGGGCATACTCGTTGATTCCATGCTGTTGATGATGACCTACTGGATTCCATTCGCCCAGGTGCGTGGCGACCCCGGTCTGGCCGACGGTCAGGTGCTATCCGATGCAGTGGCGCGGGTTCTGCACCTGCTCCTGCCATACCTGCGTGAACCGGAAGCCGGACAGGTCAGGGCCCTGGCACATACCTACCGTCAGGTCTGAAGCCCACCAAAAAAAAGGCCGGCAATTTTGCCGGCCCAGGTTGTTTTTACCCTTTCTTTGTTATGCCATTAAACGATTTTTCAGGCGGCTTTGCCCGGATTTTTTGCTACTGGCTTTTTGGCAGCCGGTTTGCGAATCTTTGCACTTTTAGCAGCAGTGCCTCTGGACATCGCGGTCACCTTACCGGACAGGGTTTGCACACGCTCGGACAGCTTGTTCACATCCTCTGCCGTGGGCACACCGAGCCGGCCCAGTACACGCGCGACACGCTCTTCGAAAATGGTCTCGAGCTTGTCCCAGTTATCGACCGCTTGTTGACGCACGGCACCAACCTTTGACTCGACCCCACCCTTGATGTCACCAACCGCAGTTCCGGTCACGTTGCGGGTTTTCTTTTCCAGTTGCTTGCCTTCAGAAACCAGCTTTTCAAACAGCTTGTTGCCCTGTTCTATCAGCTTACCGCTTTCGGCCTGGGCAACGGAAAATGCACCCAGGCCAGCGAGCCAGATTTCACGTGCTGACTCAACGACGGGTGTCGCGAGACTGCTAACCGCTGGTTTCACCTGGGCTTTCTTCTTCAGAACCTTCTTTTTCAATGTCTTCTTTGCCATTTCAAACTCCTTGCTCTTCTGAGCATTTAACCATTCGTGGCGATATACTAGGCGTAATTTTTAGAGCAAACACACTAATTTCCGAGTAAATAAGCCAATGTCTGATTGGAAAGAATTCCCTCATGGTGCCAGTGCGTTCAACTATGCTGGTGATAAACTCCTGACCGCTTGGCCCGACCTGCATCGCGGTGATTGTGTCGTCTATCCGGATGAGACCTGGGTGCAGCAATGCCTGGATGAGACGCCGGACGCGGCCCCGCACGCCTTCGACG
>CAZYVH010000132.1:0-4642 GCA_964650905.1 uncultured Wenzhouxiangellaceae bacterium
GCAAACTGCTGCAAAGCGTGGGCCCGGTCATTGAAAAATTAGACAGTATGATGCCCTGAAGGGGTCAGGTGGCTTTGTGCGGACCCCCCCTCAATTACCAGCCGCCCCCGCCACCGCCGCCACCGCCGCCACCGGAGGAACCGCCACCACCTGAACCTGATGAAGAACCGGGTGGCGATGAGGCCGAGGCGATGGCTGTGGAAAAACTGCTGCTGAAGTTATTGCCAAGGTGGTTAAGGGCGCCAAATCCACTGTGGTGGCCAACATACCAGCCAGGGTGATAACCATTTTTTGAATCCAGGTCTTCAGGAAATTCCCGTGCGAAGCGATCGCACCAGTGGTTTTCCACACCCAGGGCATAGGCGTACGGCAGGAAGGTTTCAAATACCTCCGGGCTTAGCTGTGGCGAGCGCATACGCTCGAGACGATCCTTCTCGGCGGTATCCAGGTACATTCTGAAACCTTCAATTTCGTCCATGATACGGCGGCCTGCCGGGGTTGGTGCGCGCAGCAGGAAGATGAACAGCACGTGCATGAGTGCGCTGCAGATACCGAACACGAACCAGATCAACGGGCCGCCGGCCAGGTTGGCGCCGATAATGCTCGCCACGATGGTCATGAGGATGGCGGGCAGGGCAAAGACGCCGTTGAGGTTAAAAACCCGGCCGAGGTGTTCCGCCTTGAGGGCCTTTTTCAGACCGGAGCGCGCTTTGATGAAGTCCTTGTAGTTTTCCTGTTTGAGCTCAATGCTCGTTGCGTCTTTGAATAATTCAGCCAGCGCGGCACGTTCACCCTTGCTGGCGCCACTGCCGGTGGGCGCCGTTTTCTTAAACAGCGTGAAATCATCACCGTCTTCGTGTATTTCCAGGTAGCCCTTGACCCCCAGGTTGACCACGGCGGCGGCAAACGCCTGCCGGCCAAATGACATTTTGCGTATATAGGAACAACCCGCCGGGGTCAGGCCCATAGGTGGTCTGAAGCGTGGAATAATAATGCCTTTTTGCGGGTCGCGGCCATAGTGGTTCCAGGCCCACAGGTACCAGCCCAGTGGCAATACGATGCCGATCAACAAGACCAGCACGGCGCTGTTGTCGTTAAGGAAATAGCCAATTTTTTCACCGGCGGTGGGTTCATGGACAATACCCTTGGGGAAGCCGACCGCGACCGTCAGGCCTGCGCGTGGTGCCAGGCCCTGCGTGGTCTCAAAACCGACAGCGCGTTTGTTGATGAACGTGGAGTTGGCAGACTTGCCGGTCGCGCCCTGACGACCGGTATAGTATGCCGTGCGCAGTTGTTCTGGAGCAATATCCGCAGGGAGTTCGATACGGGCGCTGGCATGGTCGATCGGGAACATCCAGTCATTACCGGTCACGTTCCAGTACAGCTCGTCGTAGTCTGTGAAAAACCCAAGCTGGCGGGTGGTGTGATAGCGCAGACGGTAGCTGTATTCGCCCGGGGAGAGCAGGTGCCCCGAACTGCCGATGTAAACCCGCACACCATTGCTGCGGTTTTTGGTGTGGTAGGCCTCGCGTCGGCCATCACGCTGCACATCCAGGACCTGGAAAGATACCTTGTAATGGTTGCCCTGCCGGTCTTTGTAGGCTGTAGGAAAGTCACGGTAGATACCGCGGCGGATATGGTTGCCCTCGGCCCGGACACGGATGGTTTCGGTTACCATCAGCCCGCCATCGGCATGGATCAGGATATCCGCGTGGTAGTCCAGTATACGTTCATCGGCGTTACAAAGACTGCCCAACAATAGCAGAACAAGCGTGACAATTTCTCTATATTTCAACATCGGGAGCCCTCCTTTGGCTGGCCAACTCAATTTCAAAAAATTCTGCTGGTTCAAAGCCAAACAGACCTGCGATCAGGTTGGAAGGGAAGCTTTCCACCAGGTTGTTATTGTTGCGCACGGCGCCATTGTAGTATCGGCGTGCAAATTGCAGATCATTTTCTATCTCTACCAGACTGTGGTGCAATTGCCGGAAGCCTTCGCTGGCCTTGAGGTCCGGGTAATCCTCGGACAGCGCGAACAGACGGCCCAGTGAACGCGATAATACAGTCTCCTGTTGGGCGCGCTTGTCGATACCCACTACATCACTGCTGCGGATGTGTGCGACTTCCTCGAGAACACCTGATTCATGTGTTGTATATCCCTTGACTGTCTGTACCAGATTGGGCACCAGTTCATGACGTTTTTGCAGTTGTACATCGATACCCGCCCAGGCCTCACTGACCAGGTTGCGATTGCGTACCAGGTGGTTGTATAGCCAAATGGCTGCGATTACTAACAGCAGTGTGAGCAGGGTAAAGGCGGTCGTCATTTTTGATCCTCAGCCAGCCTCGGGATGGTAGTAAAAGTGCGCTTTTGATCAAACACTCGGACAATTGTACGGTGGAACCGATTGATTTTAAAGATTCATTTTCTGAGGCCGGTTTGCACCTTGCACCTGGCAGTCCGGCTTTAACTGTGACAATTATGCAGGGAGCCTTTAATGAAAAGTAAGCTAAAAAATCCATGAAAATGATATAGTGCGCAGCATACGATGACATAAGCGAAAAGAATGTTCATTTCCAAAACACATTTGATTGAAGTCTTTTTCACCAAGCTTAATCTGAACCTCAAATCTGAAGCATCGCATACCTACCTCAGTTACGTATGGTGGGTACTGGAACCTGCTTTGATGGTGGCCGTGTTCTACCTTGTGTTTGCCGTGTTTCTGGTCAGGGGCAGGCAAGATTTTGTGATTTTTCTGGTGTGTGGAAAGATTCCATTTTTGTGGTTATCCAAGAGCGCCACCAACGCTTCCCGCTCAATCATCAGCGGTCGTGGACTGATCAATCAAACCTCACTTCCGATGCCATTTTTTCCAATGCTGGTTGTCTTCCAGGATGCCGTCAAACAAATGGTGGTGTGGTTATTCATGTTCATATTTTTTGCGTTGTACGGAATGGAGGTCTCGTGGGTGTGGTTGAGTGTAATTTTTGTCATGCTGACGGAATTTCTCATGATAAGCGCCACAGCCTTACTGTTTGCTGCAATTACGCCATTTTTACCGGATTTTAAATACCTGGTTTCCACTGCAATGATGGCATTGATGTTTGGTTCGGGTGTTTTCTACAGCTACAAGGAAGTACTCTTACCAAGACACCAACACTTGTTCCTGATGAACCCGCTTGCCAACCTGATCAAGAATTACCGCCAGGTATTGATGGATAATTCACTACCGGACTGGTCAGCTCTGGTTTCAATCAGCGTGGTAAGCGCCATCCTGATTATTGTGATGATCCTGTATTACCGCAAGACGGGTACAGTCTATGCAAGGCTGATCTCACAATGAACACTGATGTGATGGATATTCGTAATGTCAGTGTGCGCTACAAGTCCCGCAGGTCCTTCTTTCGTCACGACTATTTTTCAGCGCTGGAAGATGTGAGTTTCACAATAAAAAAAGGCGAGACTCTGGGCGTCGTCGGCACCAATGGCTGTGGGAAATCCACGCTTTTAAAAGTACTCGCCAATATATACGGTGTGGATGGCGGCAAGGTCAGCTGGCATTGCCGCCAGGTGTCGCTGTTGGCACTATCATTGGGCTTTGATGCTGAACTATCGGGTCGGGATAATGCCATCATCAGTGGTATGTTGTTGGGTGGTCGCAAAAAGGACGTACTGGAAAAGCTGGATGAAATCATTGCATTCTCTGAACTGGGTGACTTCATTGATAAGCCGATCAAAACATATTCCAATGGCATGCGCGCCCGACTGGGATTTGCAGTGGCGCTAAAAATGAATACTGAACTACTTCTAATCGATGAGGTGATGGGAGTTGGTGATGGCAAATTCAAACTCAAAGCAGAAGCCGCTATGGTCAGCAAAATCAGTTCACAACAGACCGTGGTGCTGGTATCACACTCAATGTCCCAGGTCAGGAAACTCTGCGACCGGGTATTGTGGCTGCACGCCGGAAGGGTAAAAATGATCGGTGCTTCAGAAAATGTACTTGACGCATACTCAACGTTTATCAAAAAGCGGTAGTTCTTCAATATATGACAACACTCATTTGCACAGGTAGCCTGTTTTCAAATTGGCGTAATATCCTTAAAAATCAACTACAAATAGACTCATCAGGGCATTGGGCATACGCTGAGATATCCACCCTCGCCAATGAAATCTGTGAGCAGCAATTTGCGGATGCGAACGTACTGAACTGGAAACCCTTCACTGCGGACAACACATACATTGATAAAGCAACTCAATTGTTTTCCAGCGTCGAAAGTGAACCTCTATTTATCTGGCATAACCCGGGCAGTTGCCTGTATCTGAATTTTTGGAAATGCCTAAACAAAGATATTAAATTTGTCTTGTTTTATTCCAGCCCGGAACTTGAGTTGAGTAATTATATCGATACTCATCCATCTGAAGCGTTTCAATTTGAAACGGTCATGGATGCCTGGTTAATCAGAACGCGCGCTTTACTGACTTTTTATATGAATAACCGGGATCGTTGTGTATTGCTCAACGTAAGCAACACCGAGTCCAGTAATAAATCCTTCATAGAGGTTCTTAACAAAGAATTTGGTCTTGAGCTTGTGCCAGATGCTTTGTTCAAACCCCCGGCAAATGAGCATTCGGTTTTGG
>CAZYVH010000133.1:0-4591 GCA_964650905.1 uncultured Wenzhouxiangellaceae bacterium
TGTGTACGCGCCTGTCGATACGCCTCCAGCGCACGTCTGATCTGTGGATACTTGATCGCGAGAATTGCGGCCGCCAGCAAGGCCGCGTTGGTGGCGCCGGCACTGCCGATGGCCAGCGTTGCAACCGGGATGCCGGCCGGCATTTGAACGATTGAAAGAAGGGAGTCTATACCATTGAGGGCTTTGGACTGGATCGGCACACCGAGTACAGGTATAGCCGTCTTGGCGGCAATCACCCCAGCCAGGTGGGCGGCGCCGCCCGCACCAGCGATAATGACCTCCATACCGCGGTCTGCTGCATTTGCTGCATAGTCAAAGGCCACGTCAGGTGTGCGGTGGGCGGATATCACCCGGGATTCAAACGGTATGGCCAGCTTCTCCAGGGTTTCAGCGGTGTTCTGCATGGTTGCCCAGTCAGATTGGGAACCCATGATCAGACCAACCAGTGCATGTTTCTGTGGCATCTGTGCGCTCCAAAGGGAAAGCGGGTCATTGTAGCAGTGCAAAGGTTCTGCCAAAAGGGCACTGCTGTTACAATACAATATAAGCAACCCGACCCACCGGACGTACAAAAATGCCCGTCGATCCAAAATTGCTGGAAATCCTTTGCTGCCCGGTCAGCAAAACACCGTTGCAACGGCTTGACGAAAACAGGCTCGACAAACTGAACGCTGCTATCACGGCCGGTGAGACGCTCTATGTGGATGGCAGTAAGGTCGAAAAGAACTTAACAGAAGCCCTCATCACCGGTGATATGAAGGTCATTTACCCGGTTAAGGACAGTATTCCCATTCTGCTCGAAGAACACGGTATTGGCACCACACAATTTAATGATTTTTGAATTGAGGGGTCAGAGTCAAGTGCCAGAGTAAGCCGAACTACAAAGTCATGGGGCCAGAGAATACCGGGGTTTACTCTGGCACTTGACCCCGCTTGTCTCTTCTCGTTATGTTGCTATGGACATTAAGCATGGCAGCGCCTAATATTGATACGGTTCAACCACCTGCCATATTGTCGACTTGGCGTGAAGGGTGGCTGGACACTAGAAAGCGGAGTGCTGGCTAATAATATCTGGCAAAAAAGATCAGAATTTGCGGCCGGCGTGTTGAACTTTTCTGGTAGGTATTGAGGTCCACGAAATTCTAATCAAGCAGGATTCATTTTTCCGGCAGCTTTGGAAAGACCCGCTTATCCGGGTGTTTCTGGTGTTGTTTTTAATTCTCCAAATACCCTATTTTCTGCCCCAGCTCAACTCCCGCCAGATTCAGACCTACGACTGGTTTTTATCTGTTGTATTTTTCCTGCCGTTGGTGTCGGTGTTGCTGTGGCCCGCGCACGGGCAAACAATGCCTGACAACGAAAAATTATTCTGGAAGGTGTTGTCATTGGCGTTTGCCTTCATCTGGGGCGCCAGCCTGATCAACTTGCTCTGGCTTACGGGTGTATGGACCAAACCTTTTGACGTTGCCACAGAAAGTCTTTTTCTAGGTTTTTATATTTACTGGTTCGTTGCCCTGAGTTTTGCGCCACACGATCAGCACTACCGGTTTTTCGAAAACTCAGATCGCTGGTTAAGGGGAGCAGGCACGATTGCATTATCGTTGTTCCTGTTCTTTTATTTTATCCTGGTGCCACACCGGTATTCACAAGAACAATTTAATTCCTGGATACCAGCGCTGCTTTTCTTCAGCTTCATGGATATCGTCCTGACGCTGCTCCTGCTGCGTTTGTTTTGGCAGGCAGACACCCAACGCTGGCGGGTGTTGTATGGACTCATGGCGATCAATATGTTCGCTTTTGCATTGCTTGACCTGCTGGAAGCGATGGATTACTCGGCTCGATTTCATTGGGCGGATACTGCGGCGAGCAATATTCTCTGGAGCATGCCCTTTTTGGTGACAGTGGTCATTGCCCGGGCGCGCGGTGTCAAAATCCCCCAGTCGGCAGTGATACCCCGGAAAAAGAAAGCGGAGCATGAACATTTTGTACCCACACTCAGTCCTATCCTGCTGATGGCCTTCATCCTGCCGGTACTGCATAACGGTCTGGAGCAATTTGGACTGATGAACGAGCTTTTAGAGCGACCGCTGGCTACCGTGGTACTCCTGAGTATGGGCGCCTTCTGGATCCTGGCGGTTCTGGAAAACCGCACCTTACGTCTGCTTGGCCTCACGGCCAAAGCCAATGCCACCGAAAATGAACGTCTGCGTGTACAGCAAAAGGTCAGCGAGGCGTCAGAACGGGCCAAGGCCCGGTTTCTTGCCAACGTCAGCCACGAGATCCGTACACCGATGAACGGCATCCTCGGGATATCTGAGATTATCCTGCGCGGTAAACTCGATGATGAACAACAGGAACAGATCAACCTGGTGCATTCATCGGCGCAGGGGTTACTGGGGGTGATCGACGATATTCTCGTGCATGCAAAGATCGAAGCCAGTGAGTTTACCTTCCTGCGCGAGCCCTTTAATCTTAAAGAGCTTGCCGGTCAGGTGCTCGATCTTTTTCGACTGGATCAGGAGAAGGACCAGATCGGGTTGTACCTCGAATCCCAGGACGCCATGCCGCTTGATTTAATCGGTGATCCATCACGTCTGCGCCAGGTACTGGTCAACCTGGTGGGGAACGCACTCAAATTCACACACGAGGGTGAGGTCAGGCTGCGGTTCTCATTGTGCTCCGAACCGGGGCCGGAAGTACGCATTCGTTGTGAGGTGATCGACACAGGTATCGGTATCAAACCGGAAACGGCGGATCAGCTCTTTCTGCCTTTCTCGCAAGCGGACGAGAGTACGTCACGTAAATATGGTGGCAGCGGTCTGGGTCTGACCATTGCAAAAGATATCGTCGAGGCACAATCGGGACGGATCAGTGTCTCCAGTACACCGGGAAAGGGTTCTACGTTCTGGTTTGAAATGCCTTTTGCTGTCGGCACAACCAGGGCTGATGGACCGGATCAGGAACCGGCAGCGAATTTGATACCGCTACCGGATGGGCGCATCCTGCTGGCTGAAGATAATGAGATCAACCAGATCGTTGCCGCCAGGCAACTCGAGACACTCGGCAAGACGGCCGATATCGCGGGTGATGGTAACGAAGTGCTGGAAGCGCTCAAAAAGCATCACTACGCACTCATTCTGATGGATTGCCAGATGCCGGAACTCGATGGGTTACAGGCCACACGCCGGATACGGGAAGCGGGTTACTCAAAAGCCGATCTGCCTATCATTGCCCTGACAGCGCACGTACTCGAGGAAGACCGTGAGCAATGTATCGATGCCGGGATGAATGATTTTCTTTCCAAACCCCTGTCGCTTGAGCAGCTACGAAACACGCTGGTAAACTGGCTTTAACTTTCCCGACAGGCAATCACATTAACTGCCTTCATACGCATCACCAGGACATTGTGCTGGTTGAAAACTTCGGTCAGGGTGTGTACCAGCCCGCGATCGGGCTTGCTGTTGGAGCGCCGTACCACCAACACTTTGGCACGCACACTTAGCACGTCAGCGGGCCGCACCGGCGCCAGCCAGCGTAGTTCATCGAGCCCGGGTGAACCAAGAGAAGACGCCTTGCTCAGGTAGTGCTCGACGTACAGACGCATGACGGCCGAGGCCGTGTGCCACCCACTGGCGATCAGGCCACCAAACGGCCCACTGGCGGCTTTTTCGGCATCAATGTGGAAGTCCTGTGGATCGTATTTTACGGCGAAGTCGATGATCTCCGCTTCGCACAGGCTTACACTGCCCAGTTCATACACCGCACCGGCAATATAGTCCTCAAGAAAGCGCTCTTTTTCGATAGTCTGCATTTGTACCTCAAATTCACAAAAAAATACCGGGGAGTATAGGGCCTGTTTCAACACACTACGGATCAGACGATCTGTGTGAACATCGGGGGCTTTACCACGTCATGAATCGTTCAGTTCTGCCGCGATAAATTCCCCGCGGCTGCTAAACCCGGTAAATCCAGGATACAGCCGGTCCAGTTCATTGATCATACGTTCGAAAGGAAGGTCCGCAAACTCACCATGATACTTCAGGTATTGCATGTGTTGCCGGCCATCGAGGTCGAACGGGTGGTAGATGGAATCCTTTCGACCGTCAAACTCGAGGGGTTTAACACGAAACCGGTTGCACAGTTCAATATTGAACGCGGGTGTCGCCTTGACCCACCTCTGATTGAGGAATACGGCGGTGTATCCATGCCAGTAAAAAATATCCGTGCCCATCAAACGGCGCAGGTTGGCGGTGGTCAGGTGGTTTTTGACATCGGCATAGCCAAGCCGTGCAGGGATTCCAGCCGCACGGCAGCATGCTGCATACAGGATCGCCTTGGTCACGCACCAGCCACGCCCGCTCGTGAGTGTATGACTGCCCGTGTATTCTGCCAGGTCATGACTGAGGGTGTAGGGGTCATAACGGATTTGGTCACGGACTGCGTAGTAGAGCGCTATCGCCCGGTCAATATCAGCGGAATTTTCTGAACTGTTGGCTGCAACGAACTCGCGCACAGGCCGGCTGTCGCAGTCGATGACCGGCGTTGCGCGGAGATAGTCTTTCAGGTATTCAGTTGTCATGCGCACTAGGAG
>CAZYVH010000134.1:0-4521 GCA_964650905.1 uncultured Wenzhouxiangellaceae bacterium
GCTTCTACCGTGAAAATCACGCCGTCAATCCCGCTTACACGAACCGTGGTCTCGGCCGGCAGGTTCGGTCCTCGCACTCGCCAGGTGGAGTCATCGACCGTGATTTTACCAACACCGTTGACAATGGGTTCCTGCAACGTAAAGACACGGCCGATGTATTGGTGTCCACGGCGGTTGAGGTTGGGCTGGTCGGTGGTCGGTGGACGGTTCTCATGGTATCTGCGCCAGGCGAAGATGGCGACGACGGATGTGATACCGAATAACACCAACTGAAATTCTATCGGGATTGAAGGAAATACCATCAGGATCATACCGACTGCGGCAGCGGCGATACCCACCCAAAGAAAGAAAAAAGCCGGCGCGCTCAGTTCCAGGATGAGTAGTATCCCGGCAAGAATCCACCAGTGCCAAAAAACGATATGATCGACCCATTCCATCATGGCTCAACCGGTCCTTTTTCTGCACCACCCAGCGTGGCCCTGGCAATTTCGGTTATACCTGCAAGACTGCCAAGAATTCCGGTGGTTTCCATAGGCAACAAAAGGGTCTTCTGGTTCGGGCTGCTGGCAAACTGCTTTAATGCTTCGACATATTTTTGTGCAACAAAATAATTCACTGCCTGGATATCACCGGTCGCAATAGCGTCTGACACCATCTGGGTGGCCCGGGCCTCGGCTTCGGCCATACGTTCCCGCGCTTCTGCTTCCCTGAAAGCCGCTTCCTTGCGTCCTTCAGCATCCAGCACAATGGCTTGTTTCTCACCTTCAGCACGCAGGATTGCTGACTGCCTGAGACCTTCGGCTTCAAGGATATTGGCCCGTTTTTCACGTTCAGCCTTCATTTGTCGGGCCATGGCGTTAACCAGGTCCATCGGCGGGGTAATATCCTTGATCTCAATACGTGTAACTTTCAGACCCCACGGCGTGGTGGCTTCATCGACCACGGACAGTAACTGGGCGTTGATGGTGTCACGTTTGGACAGGGCATCATCCAGGTCCATGGAACCCAACACGGTACGGATATTGGTGACCGTCAGATTCAGAACGGCATGTTCCAGACGGAAAACCTCGTAAGCGGCCTTGGCTGCGTCCAACACCTGAAAAAAAACTACACCATCGACGGTCAGAACGGCATTGTCCTTGGAAATCACTTCCTGTGATGGGACATCCAGAACACGCTCCATCATGTTAATGCGTTGTCCAATACGGTTAATAAACGGGATCATGATGTGAAAACCGGGGTTGAAGGTCTTATTGTAGCGACCGAACCTCTCAATGGTATATTCGTAACCCTGTCTGACAATGATGACTGCCTTGCGTACAACGGTAACAGCCAGAATGACCACGACAACAGACCAAATTAAGGGATTGTCAAACATTTGATTGCCTCTTTTTTTATCACGATCAGCTACGATATGGAGCATGCTTATACAGACGATGAAAGAATAGCAGAATCACCGGCTAACGAGATGCGCCAGAAGTCACTGGCAACGTCCTTATAACCGTAAAGGCACCAGGATGAGTAATGAACAGGATCGGTTGTTTGCCCACAGTCGGGCAGGCAGCGTTGGGTTTCAATTTGATGAACAGGTGGTCAGGGTTTTTCCTGACATGATCGCCCGTTCAGTACCTGGCTACGAATTGGTCGTCCCGATGATTGGGTTGCTGGCGCGCCGCTATGCCCAGGCCAGAACGAATATTTATGACTTTGGGTGCTCCCTGGGCGCCGTGAGTCTCGCCATGGGTCTGGCGGTACGAACCAGTGACACATCAATTATCGCGGTCGATAATTCCCGGGCCATGGTTAAACAATGCCGGCAAAACCTGGTTGCAAATCAACCGGCTATACCTGTTGAGGTGCGTCTTGAAAACATCCTGGACACGCCTGTTCAAAATGCCTCGGTGGTGGTACTCAACTATAGCCTGCAGTTCCTGGACCGGAATCAGCGACAGACGCTATTGGAGCGGATTTCGGCGGGACTGTGCACCGGTGGTGTCGTGATCATTTCCGAGAAACTCTGTTTCCCGGATTCTGCAGAACAGGAAGACCAGACCGAATGGCACCACGCATTCAAGCGCAGCCAGGGTTATTCTGAACTCGAAATCGCACAAAAACGTAACGCACTGGAAAATGTCCTGCAACCCGATACTGAGGCAACCCACCTGGCACGTTTAAAGCGGGCCGGTTTGTCACGTCCGCGACGCTGGTTCCAGTGTTTCAGTTTTGCCAGTTATATCGCTTTTAAGTGAAAAACCCCTACCACGCCTTACTGTCCTCCGGCTGGTCGTCACTGGCCAGGATGGGCTGGCAGAAACTGAAAGATAACCATCATGGTGATTTCCAGGGCTGGTCAGAAATCATTGCGGCTTTGCCAGAGGGTAAACGCGGGTACCAGCTTGATTGTGATGCGCCGGTGCTTGGGGAACCGGTTGCTGACCAGAAGGCACTGAGTACACTGCTGATGGGTTTGCACCCCTGGCGCAAGGGTCCGTTGGTGCTTGGTGGGGTCAGGATTGATAGCGAGTGGCGGTCGGACTGGAAATGGAGGCGTTTGGCACCCCGGCTTGATCTTTCCGGACATGCAGTCCTCGATATCGGTTGCGGCAACGGTTATTACGGTTTGCGTATGCTGGGCGCCGGGGCAAAACAGGTCATCGGGATAGACCCCACGCTGGTGTTTGTCATGCAATGGCTGGCGATGCATAAAATTTTACCGGGTCTGCCAAACTTTGTACTGTTACTGGGGATCGAAGATCTGCCCGTTGGCACGGGCGGCTTCGACAGCGTGTTTTCGATGGGTGTTTTATACCATCGACGTCAACCGCTTAAACACCTTGGGCAATTAAGAGGTCTGGTTCGGCCAGGCGGGCAAATCGTGTTGGAGACACTCATTCTCCCGGACCGGGGTGAGAATTTACTACAACCCCTGGGGCGTTACGCACGTATGCCTAATGTCCACGCCGTGCCATCGCTGAAGACGTTGCAGAACTGGATAAAACAAGCCGGTTTACCAGCGGCTGAGGTGCTGGATATCAGCAAGACCAGCCAGGCGGAGCAACGCCGTACAGACTGGATGAAGTTTGAGTCACTGGCTGAATGTCTTGACGCTGGTAACGAAAGTTTGACCGTCGAAGGCCATCCGGCCCCGGTCAGGGCCGCTCTATTGATCAAGCTGGTGAAAAGCCATCGTATCTGCCAGACTGAGCGCAAGTCCACACGAACACGAAAAAGTCTGTGAAGCAGCAACTACCCCGCATGGCGGCCGCCCTGGTGCCGCGCGAACTGGCTAATTGGAGTCTGACCGCCATTGCATTGGGTGCGCTTGAAGGTGGTCTACTGGGTGTCATTGTCAAAAATCAGTTTGCCGGGGTCGCCTCGCCCATGGTGGTCAACTTTGCCGTAGCTGTTGTCGCGGCAGCGCCGGCGTTTACCAATCTTGTGAGTCTGCTCATCGCTGCCACAGCGTTGGGGCGTGACAAACAGGCCATGCTCAGTCAGTTGATGGTGCTGATGGGGGTTTGCCTGGCTATCATGGCTCTGCCGGGAAGAACGGCTACAGGTCTCGCGATTTTTTGCGTAATGACCGTGCTGGCGCGCATCGCATGGTCTGGAATCCTGGTCATCCGGGCGGCTGTGTGGCGGGCCAACTACGCTCGCATCTGGCGTGCGCGGGTTGCTGCCCGCATTGTGCAAATCGCCTCATTGCTGGTAGCTGCTTACTCCGCCATGATAGGGCTTTTACTCGATTGGAACGCGGATGCGTTCCGCCCGGCATTCATATTGGGTGCGGCCTGCGCACTCTTTGCTGCCCGCGTCAATCGCAAGGCCCGTGTCCGCAGACAACGTCAATTGATCGCTGCTGAATTGGCCGAACAGACGCTGCAGGGTCGGCGTCTGAGCCTGTCATTGCTGGCTGCAGTATTGCGTCGTGACAACGATTTCAGACATTACATGATGAGCATGATGGTGTTTGGCAGTGGCAACCTGATGTTGCTGCCAATACTGGTTATTACGCTAAAGGAACAACTGCATATGCAGCAGTTGCAGCAGGTGATGGTGACGTCGTCACTGCCATTGCTCGTACTGTGTTTTTCGGTCCCCTTCTGGGGAAGGTTACTCGACAGGCATCATATTTTCGGTTATCGCGCGATTCACAGCTGGTTTTTTGTGGCGGCTTCAACACTATTTTCAGTGGCCGTAATCAGTGGTGAAAAAGAACTCCTGTGGCCCGCCTCCATCATCCTCGGTGCGGCCTATGCGGGTGGTCACCTGGGCTGGAACCTTGGGCACAATGATTTCAGCAGTGATGCAAATGCCTCGCACTACATGGCAATTCACGTCACGTTGACCGGTCTGAGGGGTTTGGTCATGCCCCTGATCGGGGTAGGTTTTTACCAGTTACTGGCAGCCCGCTGGCCTGAATACGAGGCGTGGGCCCTTTTGTTTCCCCTGACCCTGACCCTGCTCGGTGCCCTGTCTTTCGTTGTGCTAAATCTGCAACGACAAGACCGTGCAGGCTAG
>CAZYVH010000135.1:0-2632 GCA_964650905.1 uncultured Wenzhouxiangellaceae bacterium
TCACTGATAGGTGATGGGTGATGTTGTCTTGTTGGGGTTTATGGGTAAATGGCAGGCCTAGTAACACAGCACCTGTAAACTGCATAGATGGTGAACATAATGTATTCAGGGCAGGTGTTGATAGCTTGTACCTGTCCTTTACTGGTGATCTTTCTGAGGAAGTTGAGAAAAAGCTAATTGAGCTTAAGTTACTGGCTCAGTCAGATGACCCGTTTGAGGTTGCCAGGGCGATCATTGAACTGTGTAATCACCGTTTCGAGGTATTTGCCAGCGGCACCAAGAACTTCCCCTATATCCTCAAAGACGGCGTGTTCAATATTAAGGTTTCAAGGGCAACATCTGAAAAGCTGCCATTGGCCTATGTGCAGATATCCAGTGAAGCACTGACGCAATCCGGGCTGTTACCTGTGGTTCGGGAACTCAAAAATATTCTTCGGCACCTGGGGGCTTATACAACCGTTAATGTCAGTCGTCTGGATATCTGTTGTGATTTTTCAACTTCAGTGGTTTTTGGACAATTGTCAGTGGATAGCTGGATCAGCCAATCCAGGAAGCGACACAGTTATTCTGAAGGTGAAAACTTCAGCGGTTATGTATTTGGGCAGGGAAGTCCCATTTCAGCCAGGTTGTATGACAAAACCCTTGAAATCAGAAAGTCGAAAAAGGACTACATGAAAGACATCTGGTGGGGAGAAGGCTGGGATCGTCACAGCCAGGTATGGCGCCTGGAATTTCAGATAAGGCGCTCAGTGTTGGTTGAACAGGGCATTTCCTCATTTGATGACCTTCTGGCAATACTGAATTCCCTCTGGAGGTACGCCACACAAAACTGGCTGCGTCTGGTTTTACCTGGTGAGGATAAAACCCGGTCACGTTGGCCGGACCATCCCTTGTGGATTGAATTGCAGGAAGTGGAGTTGGGTCAGGGGAACCAGGCGCTTCTAAAGCGGTGCCGGTTTAACCGGATTCCCGATGATCGTTACCGCTTTATCAATGGGTTGACCGGCATCACTTCGCACATGGCAATCGAGAACATTCAGACGTTCAAAGAGGCTGCACCGTTGTTCATTGAAGAAGCAATTGGGTTTCATAGCTGGAACTCTATAAATACCGGCGAAGATATCGAGGCTTATTGTCAAAGACAGGCAGCACTCAAGGCGCGTCGATATAACATCAGCTTCGGAAAAGAAAAGGTATCCACGGGTGAGGCCTACCGCAAGGCCAAGGGGCGACGATGAACCATGAATACACTCTCCCTGAAACAAGCAGCGACATTCCTCCAAATGTCGCCCTCAACGCTAAGAACCAAGATAAGAAATGGCACTATCCCGGCTGCCAAGCCAGGCAAAAGGTGGGTTTTTCTGGAAGACGATCTTGTGACCTTTATCCGTTCGCTTTATGCTGGTGGTGGGCAAACACCGTTAAGTGGCTCAAGTGAGGAGAAATCACTATGTCACTATACAAACGCGGTGATACCTGGTGGGTCCGCTTCTCGGCACCCGGTGGCGGCAAAATACGCCGATCTGCTGGGACTACCGACAGACGGGCGGCACAGGAGTACCACGACCGGTTAAAGGTCGAAATGTGGCGAGTCCACAAGCTCGGTGAGAAACCGAGACGTACCTGGCAAGAGGCCACGGTACGATGGCTTGGGGAGAGAGAGCACAAGGCGACTATCAAAGAGGATACGGCTAAATTACGCTGGATGGATCAATTCTTTGGAGACAAGTACCTGGATGAAATCACCAGGGATTTGATTGACGAAGTAAGAGCCGCCAAACGAAAGTCAGTCTCACCTATTACGGTAAATCGCTATCTCGCTCTGATTCGCGCCATTTTAAGGATGGCAAGGGATGAGTGGGAATGGATCGACAAGATTCCACGTGTTCGCTTATACCCTGAGCAATGTAGGCGTGTGAGATGGCTTTCACCTGAAGATGCGGCGCGTCTTATTGGGGAGCTTCCAGACCATCTTGCTGACATGACAGCGTTCACGTTGGCAACGGGTCTGAGGAAATCCAATGTCTGTCGCCTCAAGTGGAAAAACGTGTCACTTGATCGTGGGTTGGCGTGGGTTGATGCTCATGCTTCAAAGTCACGCAAGGCGATCACGGTACCGCTTAACCAGGACGCTATTCAGGTCCTAAAACAGCGGTTGGGGATTGACTCTGAGTATGTGTTTACCTTCAGGGGAAAACCCGTGGCACAGGCCAATACGAAGGCCTTTAAGCTTGCTTTGAAAAGAGCGGGAATAACGGACTTCAGGTGGCACGATCTACGGCATACCTGGGCATCATGGCATGTCCAGAACGGCACCAGCATCCAGGAGTTAAAAGAACTGGGTGGGTGGTCTTCAATCGAGATGGTTTTGCGCTATGCACATCTGGGAGGAGAGCACTTAAAAGAAGCCGCAAGCCGCATTGAGGGCACAAATTGGGCACACTCACGCCAAAAAGGTACCTTGAGGTTAGTTGTAAGTAATTGATTTGATTGGTGGGCCGTGTAGGAATCGAACCTACGACCAACGGATTAAAAGTCCGGTGCTCTACCAACTGAGCTAACGGCCCCCGGAGAAACGCGAGGAGCGCGGCATTTTATTTTAAATCGCCGCCTTACTCAAGAAAAAATACAT
>CAZYVH010000135.1:2732-4394 GCA_964650905.1 uncultured Wenzhouxiangellaceae bacterium
GCGAGGAGCGCGGCATTTTATTTTAAATCGCCGCCTTACTCAAGAAAAAATACATGACCTGAGAAAAACTCAACCCACGGATTGGTAACGAGTCGGGTCATCCATACCAGTCGCCACAAAACCAGCTTTGCGAATCCGGCACGAATCACACACACCACAGGCCCTGCCCTGATCATCGGCCTGGTAGCAGGAAACTGTCAAGGCGTAATCGACGCCCAGTTCCGTGCCCTTGCGGATGATGTCCGCCTTGCTCAGATCAATGAGCGGTGTATGGATGACCAGTTGGTGACCCACGACCCCGGCCCTGGTGGCCAGGTTGGCCATTTCCTCAAAGGCGTTGATGAACTCAGGCCGGCAATCCGGGTAACCCGAGTAGTCCACCGCGTTGACACCAATGAATATATCTCCCACACCGAGTACCTCGGCCCAGGCCAGCGCCAGCGACAGCATAATGGTGTTGCGTGCCGGCACATAAGTGACGGGGATGCCTTCACTCTCCTCTTCCGGCACATCGATATCAGCAGTTAAGGCCGAACCACCAATAGTGCGCAGATTAAGGTCGATGATCTTGTGATTTGCTGAAAATACGTTGGCAACATTCTTTGCTGCAAACAATTCAGAGCTATGCCGCTGGCCATAATTGACGGATAAAGCATGGCAGCGATAACCCAGGTTACTCGCAATTGCCAGGCAGGTGGCGGAGTCGAGACCACCGGATAACAGCACGACAGCATCTTTATCTTCCACAGTATTCATTTTCCCGGTACGTCTCCCCACAAAATTTTGTGTAACTGCAATTGAACCCTGGCCGCTAATTGGTCCTGCAACACCCAGCCGGCAAGTTCGGTAGCATCCTGGCGTTGCCAGCAGGGTGAAATGAGTAATTCATGCATCTGCTCTAATCCCCTGCTACGGATCTCGGCCAACGCCCAGTCGTAATCCCGGCGTGAGCAGACCACAAACTTGACTTGATCATTGTCACCCAATGCATCGAGATTGTCCCACTGGTTGCGCGCGGCCTCGCCTGAATCCGGTGTTTTGATATCAACAACCCGGCTGACGCGTGGATCGACACGGCTGACATCCACCGCACCACTGGTTTCCAGCGAAACCTCGTAGCCGGCATCGCAGAGACGGGTCAGTAACGCGTGGCAGCGTTTTTGCGCCAGTGGTTCACCACCGGTGACACAGATATAGCGCGTGCCGTATTCCGCCACGTCCCTCACGATATGATCAATGTGCATCCACTCACCACCATGGAAGGCATAGGCGCTGTCACAATAGCTGCAACGCAGCGGGCAACCGGTCAGGCGAATAAAAACAGTCGGCTTGCCAGCATCACGCGCCTCACCCTGCAAGGAGTGGAAAATCTCGTTGATTTTTAGCATGCCTTCCCGGTTTTTGGGAACAGTACGATCAGATGAATTCACATGGGAAGACATGCGGGTATTTTACCGCAGGACGACACGATACTTGCTGTTTTTTAGGTGTGGGCCTCAGTCGTACGCACTGGTGAAGTGAGACCCCGGTACCGGGGTGACGGATCCGGGGTCCATCTTGATCTTTTTACGCTGTGGTTAAGGGCGAAGGTGGATCCCGGCTCGGGGGCCGGGATGACGGTCTTTCGCCGGGATGACGGTCTTTCGCCGGGATGACGGTCTT
>CAZYVH010000136.1:0-4243 GCA_964650905.1 uncultured Wenzhouxiangellaceae bacterium
TATTGTTAGAATACCCCTATTACTATAATCCCTGAACCGCCATACTTTTCGATGGCTCAACTTACCCAGACCGGAACCATGAATCAGACAGAACCCTTGCTGCTGTATAACACACTCAAGCGCGAGAAACAGGCCTTTATACCACAGGATCCGCAACGCGTGACCCTGTATGCCTGCGGACCGACCGTTTATAACTATGCACATATCGGTAATGCCAGACCAGCCGTGATCTTTGATCTGTTGTTCAAACTCCTGTCACAACGTTACCCAAACGTCATCTATGCCCGCAACATTACCGATGTCGACGATAAGATCAATGCGGCCGCAGCTGCTCAGAACGTACCCATCGAGGTGATTTCAGAGCGTTTCATCGACGCCTATCATAAAGATATGACAGCTCTGGGTGTTGGTTTACCGAGTATGGAACCACGCGCCACGGAACATATCCCCGTGATGCTTGCAATGATCGACGCTCTGTTAAAAAGCGGCCACGCCTATGCCAGCAATGGACACGTCCTGTTTTCAATTGATTCGTATGCGGGCTATGGCAGGCTTTCGGGTAGAGACTGCGGTGAATTGTTGGCCGGTGCGCGTATTGAAGTTGCCGATTTCAAAAGGCACCCGGGTGACTTTGTCTTGTGGAAACCTTCGGAACCTCCGCAACCCGGCTGGGACAGTCCCTGGGGCTGGGGCAGACCCGGTTGGCATCTCGAATGTTCAGCCATGTCCGCGGAGTACCTGGGTGAGACCATTGATATCCACGCAGGCGGTCAGGATCTGGTATTCCCACACCATGAGAATGAAATTGCACAAAGTGTCTGTGCCCACGGCGGCAAGGAATTTGCCCGTTACTGGTTGCACAACGGTTTTGTCACCGTCAACAAATGCAAGATGTCCAAGTCCCTTGGCAACACGCTGGTCGTACACGAACTGCTCGAACGCGTACCTGGCGAGGTGTTGCGTTACCTGTTACTGAGCGCACATTACCGCCAACCACTTGACTGGTCCGAGGAAGCGTTAACACGTTCCCGGCGCACCCTCGACCGGGTGTATGGGGTGTTGCGCGATGCGAATGCAGAGTATGGTCAATTGCAGGCGGCTGAGCAGCCATCTGAGCCACTCACCGCCGCCCTTGCAGATGACATCAATACACCACAGGCGCTTGCTGAACTCAATACGCTGGCGCGCCAGCTTGCCAATGCCGGTGATGCCGAATCTGCACGGCATACCGCTGGCCTGCTGCTGGCCGGTGGTGACTTGATGGGTTTGTTTCAACAGGATCCGGTTGTCTGGCTGGCCGGTGACACCGAAGGTCTGGACGATGCGAAGATCGAGCGTTTGATTGAGGCAAGAAACATCGCACGCAAAGAGCGAAACTTTTCTCGTGCCGATGAGATCAGGGACCAACTGCAAGCCATGGACATCGACCTCGAAGATGTTGCGACCGGCACGCGTTGGCGGCGATCCAACCGCTGAAGGATATCTGTATGCACGATCCGCAAAGCGCACAACAGGCCATCATTGACGATTTCAGTCTGTTTGACACCTGGTTGGACCGCTACCAGTACCTGATTGACCTGGGTAAAACACTACCACCGCTGGATGCAGCGGAGAAAACCGATGACAAACTGTTACACGGCTGCCAGTCGAAAGTGTGGCTGCTGATCGAGGGGGATGCGGATGAATTGACGATCAGAGCCAACAGCGATGCCGCCATCGTTTCGGGGTTGATTGCCCTGTTGACACGTGTTTACTCGGGTGCTTCCACCAAACAGATTCTGCAGACACAACCGGATTTCATCAAAGCCATCGGTTTGCAACAACACCTTTCACCGACGCGGGCCAATGGCTTGCACGCCATGCTAAAAGCGATCTACAAAGCCGCCAGCGAATTTCAATAAGTTACCTGCCATCCCCCATCTGTTTTTGACGCAATTCCCAGCGCTCCTGCGCATCGAGACACAAGGTTGCAATGGGACGGGCTTCGAGACGCTCGAGGCCAATTTCTTCACCGGTTTCCTCGCAGTAGCCGTAATCACCATCATCCAGACGCGCCAATGTCTTATTGATCTTGTTGATCAACTTGCGGTAACGGTCACGGGTGCGTAATTCCAGGCTGTTTTCGGTTTCACGGGTAGCGCGTTCCGCCTCATCACCGACATCCCGAACCTCGGTTTGCAGATTGCTGATCGTTTCGCGCGACTCTGCAACCAAATCATCCCGCCACCGGGTCAATTTCTGTCGGAAATATTCGACGTGTTTGGGATTCATGTATTCTTCTTTGGCAGAAGGTTTGTAGCCTTTGGGCAATTTTACTTTTGTCACAGTCATGCGTGGTCAAAAACTCCTTGATAATCTGGACACATATTACTTATCTTACTGATATTAATATGTTTATATGGTTTTTGGTCGAAACTCAACCAATCTAAGGTGGAGTGTTATAGCTGAACTTTCATGCCACGGCAAGTTTTTTTTGACAACAGCGGTCTGCAACCCGGGTAAAATGCACCGATGGAAAAAATTTTGTTAGTTCTGATACGGGCTTATCAGGTAACCCTGAGTCCGTTCCTGGGTCAGCATTGCCGCTTCACACCCAGTTGCTCCCAATACGCCCAGCAGGCCATACGCACCTATGGCGCCAGCCGGGGCAGTTGGCTGGCGATCAAAAGAATCAGCCGCTGCCATCCATTCTGTGAGGGTGGCTACGACCCGCTACGCTGATCAGCAGTCATTGCTCAGAAACGTCAAGGTGTGTCACAAACCGGGCTCAATGGCGAACACCTGCTGGAAGACGACCCACTGCCGCGTATTTGTTAAAATGCAATCACAAAGTGACATCCTCACACGCTCTCCCGCAGCAGGTACAAACTGATGAGTCAAACCACCGTCATCCGCAATGCCCGCCTGGTCAATGAAGACCGGGTATTCGTGTCCGATGTACTGCTTGCCAACGGGCGTATTGCACGGATCGAAAGCGAGATCTCAACCCCTGTAGGCGCCAGCGTCTGCGATGCCAATGGCCGTCACCTGTTACCGGGTATGATCGATGACCAGGTGCACTTTCGCGAACCGGGTCTGACACACAAGGGTAATATTTATTCGGAATCACGGGCGGCCATTGCCGGTGGCGTCACCAGCTATATGGATATGCCCAACAACAAACCGCCCGTGACAAGCATCGACCATTTGGAATGGAAATACGCCCGTGCGGCAGACACTTCAGCCGCCAATTACGGCTTTTACTTCGGCGCCAGCAACGACAATATCGAGGCTATCCGGGCACTGGACCCGGCGCAGACCTGTGGCGTAAAAGTTTTCATGGGCGCGTCCACCGGCAATATGCTGGTCGATGATGAAGCGACGCTGGCGGCGATTTTCAGGGACTCACCGGTGCTGATTGCCACCCATTGTGAATCCACCCCGATGATCCAGGCCAACCTGGAACGGGCCACGGCACAATATGGCGAAGCGATACCGGTCACCGAGCACGCCCGTATCCGTAGCGCCGAGGCTTGTTTTGCATCGACGGAACTGGCGGTGTTACTGGCGCGGGAACACGCGGCGCAATTGCACGTCCTGCACCTGTCGACGGCCCGTGAACTGGACCTGTTTAAAGCCGGTCCGTTGACCGGCAAATCGATCACATCAGAAACCTGTATTCATTTCCTGCATTTTGATGATTCCGATTACGCCCGCTACGGCAACCGGATCAAATGCAACCCGGCCATCAAGCGCCACGCGGACCAGGCCGGTCTGCTGGCCGCACTGGCCGATGGCAGGCTGGACGTGCTGGCAACCGACCACGCGCCACACACGCTCGAAGAAAAGGCCGAGCAAAACTACCGGAAGGCGCCCTCGGGTCTGCCACTGGTCCAGGATGTGCTGCTGGCAGCCCTGGAACTGGTTCACGACGAACAACTGGACCTTAATACCGTCGTTCGCAGCACCGCCCACAACCCCGCTCAGCGCTTTGACTTGGTCGGTCGTGGATTTATCCGCGAGGGCTACCACGCCGACCTGGTCCTGGTTGATATGAAAGCGACTACGGCGATCACGCGGGAGCGGGTACTTTCACGCTGTGGCTGGTCGCCGTTTGAAGGCCGGCGATTTCGCAGCCGAATCGATGCTGTTTGGGTCAACGGTGCATTGGCATTCGATGGTCAGAGTGTCATTGAACATGGTGCCGCCGAGCGCATGCAATTCGACCGCCCCGCACGCTGACCCTTTCCGTCATACCGGCCCC
>CAZYVH010000137.1:0-2647 GCA_964650905.1 uncultured Wenzhouxiangellaceae bacterium
CCTGCCCATGTTGAAGGGCAGCACACTAGTCTGATGATCCACATAGCCCTCGCACAAATGGATTTTCCGGTCGGTGATCTGGCCGGGAACGTCACACGTGCTCAGCAAAGTATTGAGGATGCAATGGCGTTGGGGGCGGATCTCGTGTTGTTCCCGGAAATGGCTATCAGCGGCTATCCACCCGAGGATTTGCTCTTACGGCCGGGTTTTATCCGACACTGCCAGACGGCCCTGAGGTCGTTGGTCGACACCGTGCATGGCATTGATGTCGTGATCGGTCACCCATGGCAGGACGGTGAGCAGCGCTTCAATGCCGTCAGCTGGATACGGGCCGGCCGGGTTATCGGTCGCTACTTTAAACAGCTATTGCCCAATTATGCCGTATTTGACGAGCATCGTTACTTCTCACAAGGTAGCAGACCCCTGGTATTGGAGGTGAAAGGTACAAAACTGGCCGTACTTGTCTGTGAAGACAGCTGGGTGTCAGGACCTGCATTACAGGCAAAAACGGCCGGCGCGCAGTTGTTGTTGGTACTCAACGCTTCGCCATTTCACGATAAGAAACTTGCAGACCGCATCGCCATGCTGTGTAACCGTCACAATGATTGTGGTCTGCCGTTGGTTTACTGCAACTCCGTGGGTGGCCAGGATGAGCTGGTTTTTGACGGTCGTTCCATGTTGTTATCAACCGATGGCACGGTTAGCCTCATGCCAAACCCGTGTGAGGAGAAACTCGCGCTGACGCACTACGAGCCGTATTCAGGTCGTGTGTATTTTCAGGATGAACAGGTCACCGGGAGTAGCGCTGAGGTTCTCTCGCAAGAGCACCTGGACGCCTGTATTTACGCCGTGCTGGTACGTGGGCTGAAGGACTATATCTGCAAGAATGGCTTTAGTGATGTTGTGCTGGGCTTATCCGGTGGGATCGATTCAGCATTGACACTGGCACTGGCCACCGATGCGCTGGGCGCTGAACACGTACACGGTGTCATGATGCCCTCCCGGCACACGTCTCCACTGAGCCTGGAACTGGCCCGTGAACAGGCTGAACTGCTCGGGGTCAATTACCGTGAAATTAGTATAGAACCTGCGTTCACGGCACTGCTGGAGACACTGGCAGAACCTTTTGCAGACCGGCAGGCCGACCTCACTGAGGAAAACCTGCAGGCCAGGGTGCGTGGCAACCTGTTGATGGCGCTGTCCAACAAGTTTGGCTGGATGGTGCTTGCAACCGGTAACAAAAGCGAACTCGCGGTGGGGTACAGTACCATTTACGGCGATATGTGTGGTGGGTTCTCGCCTATCAAGGATTGTCTCAAAACGCGTGTTTTCGACCTGAGCCGGTATCGGAATTTCCTTTCCGAGGCCATTCCCCAGGCGGTGATTGACAGACCGCCTTCTGCCGAACTTGCGCCGGATCAGCTCGATCAGGACAGCCTACCGGCGTATGACCTGCTTGACAAGATTCTCTACCGCTATATTGAGCAGGATTATTCAATTGCCGAGATTGTGGAGTATGGTTTTGATGAGACACTGGTCCGTCGTGTTGCAGCCATGATCATCAGGAACGAATACAAGCGGCGTCAGGGTGCACCGGGGGTGCGTATTACCTCAAAGGCGTTTGGCCGTGACCGGCGTTACCCAATTACCGCCGGTTGGCACGAAGAATTACCCGGGGAACCCGGATAACACGGACAGAGGCTCCTAGTACAGTGTACTAGTCCTTGCCAAACGGCCACAGCCGCTTGAAGAAACCTTTCTTGTTTGACTTGCCATTGACATACGGGCTGTCCGGGTAATTCAGTGCCATGACTTTCATCGTGTCTTCAGCCAGTTCTGGCAGTTGCATTTCGGTGTAGCACGTGTGCAATAATTCAAGCGCGTTAACGGTTTCCGGTGAGCCGGGGTAGGTTTCGAGCATATGGCGGGCCCGGTTGGCAGCCGCTACATAGGCTTTGCGGCGCAGATAATAACGGGCGATATCAAGTTCGTAAAAAGACAGGTTGTTGCGCAGAAATACCATTCGTTGACGGGCATCGGGCGCGTAACGGCTGTCCGGGAAACGGCGTACCAATTCGTCAAAATCCCGAAACGATTCCTTGGCTGCGGTCTGGTCCCGGTCGCGTACCCGTGACGGCATCATTCGTTCCATGAAACCGACACGCTGTTCATAATTGGTCAGGCCACGCAGGTAATAGGCGTAATCGACATTCGGATGGCTGGGATAGGTGCGGATAAAACGGTCTGCAGTGGCCAGCGCTTGCTCCGGTTTGTTGCCTTTGTAGAAGGCGTAGGCCAGTTCGAGTTGCGCCTGCTCCGCATAACGGCCAAATGGATAAATGGTGGTCAGTGCCCGGTACTGGCCTATTGCGCGCGCCCAGTTTTGACCATCCAGAGATCGTTTCGCTATGGCATACATTTCCGATGCAGGCATGCCGACATTCTTGGGGATTTTGTCTTTCCTGCAAGCGGTCAGATTGACCGTCAACAATATGATGAGCACCGTTATAAGGCGTTTAAAATCTAATGAAAACTTCAAGTAAGGCGAAGTTGGGAACATGTAACAACCTGGATGAGTACTAGCCCGCATACTTCACCAGTATCCCGGATGATGGCGCAGGACAGATGCGACTGGACGCCGGGCTGG
>CAZYVH010000138.1:0-2475 GCA_964650905.1 uncultured Wenzhouxiangellaceae bacterium
CGCTTGTCCGGAACGACGCTGCGTGGGGTGGACAGAAAAGTCCGCCCTACCCGTCACCTTGAACCATCTTCTCAAGTGTTTTTTCAATCATGCGGGGTGCGGATATCAGCTTGGTGAAGCCGTGCTTACCCATCATGCTCAGGTTGGGAAAATACAGTGCCATACGAAAACGCATGTGTAAAGCCTCGACATCATTGCCGTTCACAAGCACCTCGTACGGCAGGTAAGCACGTTTTTTACAGCCTTCAAAATCGACCACATTCATCTGGAAGGCCTCGTCCAGGTCCTCGTTGCTGGCTTCGGTCATCTTCATACCGACACCAATGACCGTCTGCTGTGTGCCTGGAATATCGATACGATATACCCGGGTCAACGGATCCCCGGGTTTGGCGAGGCCACCTTCCACCGCATCGACCGCCGCATCATGTGACTCAAAGGTGCCCAGTTCGGAAGGATCGTCAAAGCGCTGCATACCAATCATGTAGTGATATCTTCCCAGCTTCTTCGCAGTCATTTTTTTGTTGCCCGCGCCACACATGCTGTCCACACCCAGCGCGCTTTCGAGGGCGTCGTAGACCCCTTGCATATCGCCGTTGAGCCGGTAGGCGTACTGTATGTAGACCGGGTTAATAAAGGCAACTTCAATACGATCACCCGCCTCGCTGATGCTCACGCGCTGACCTGCTGCGTAACCACCCCGGTCTGACATCGCGGCAATTTTTTGCAACTCGCCACTGGTCACGACAATGATGTTGGTGCCTGCAAATGGTGTGTACTGACCGGCGACCTCGAAACCAGCACCACGGAGCGCTTCCAGTGTCACCCCGGTGCGCTTTGCAAGTGTGTCAGAAGTGACAGAGGCCACTACAAAAGGTTTGTATATCGCGTCTCCGGCAGCGATAGTCACGGTGGAAAATACCAACAGTAAAACGATGGACAGAAATTTCACGGCTTTCATTGGAATGACTCCTTTGCGGGTTTCCATCAACAAACCGGCAAACCGGCCAGTTTGCGCATCAGGGCCTGTTGACAGGCCCCGGGAAAACCAAATATACACCTTTTTACCGGTGTGCGTTTCCTGTTAACCTGCGCTCATGACAAACAGCAAAATCAAGCAACCGAACTCAGATCACTGTTTCATCTGTGGCAGGGATAACCCTGTTGGTCTGTACATGCAATTTTATGATGATGGTGAGAACGAGGTCAGCAGTCACCACATCATCCCTGAGCGCTACCAGAGTTACCCGGGGCTGGTCCATGGTGGTGTGCTGGCTGCGATGCTGGACGAGGTGGTCGGTCGTGTGGCCATGATCGGTGACCATCATCATTTCATGATGTCGGTCAGGCTCGAAGTCGTCTACCGTCACCCGGTGCCGGTGGAGACACCATTACTCATCCGGGGCAGAATTGTGCGAATGCGGGGCCGGCTTGGAAAAGCCTGTGGCGAAATCATCCTGCCGGACGGCACCATCGCCTGCGAGGCGGGTATTACGCTCGCCGACATCCCGGAAAAACTTCTCAATCAAACCAACCTCGCCCTGCTGGGCTGGCGGGTGGACCTCTGAATCACGCTTTAATTGTGAATGCGTGGCACCCATATTAATAACGGCCATCATGTCTTCCGATTCAGGAGCAACCAGCGCATGCAGACCCGAACCAGGCTCGACGAAATCCTCGAACGACTACACACCACGCAAAACGAGTTGCAACAGGAGATCGACCATCTGCTGGCTGAAAAGCGCGAACAATTCAAGTACCGGCTGCATCAAGGCCGGGTGGTATTTGAGCGCGGTGTCAAAAACTGGCAAAAGGAACACCGAACCGGTATCTGGCGATTCCTGCGCAAGGACTGGGAAGGTTAGCCTGCCCTCAGACCATAGCGGTGCTATGATCTTCGGTCCAGCCCGGCGTCCAGTCACACCTGTCCGGCGCCATCATCCAGGATACTGGTGAAATATGCAGCTTAGCGAAATACCACTACTCGGTGCTCTCCGGCGCTGGCGGCAATGGCATGGATGCGTGGTCAAAAACGTATAACCATTTGCCATCAATATTTTTTGAAACATCCGTATAGCGCCCTTTCATGACAACTTCTTCACCACCGGCGCGCGGCATGGCCGTCAGGGTAAACAATCCCCACGCCACAGATACATCACCCATGACCTCACGGCCCCCGACGGACAGACCCAGGTGTGACACCTTGTAGGTCTCGAAAAAAGACTGCCACGAAGCCAGCACATGTTCCGAACCGGTATCCGCCATGGCATCGATGGGATAACTCACGGCATCTGCCGTATAGCAGGCCGCCAATGCTGCGGCATCGTTCGCTTCCATTGCTGCCACAAAGGCATCCTGCAGTGCCTGCGGACTCTCATTTGCAAACACTGGCGAAACAAATAGCAGTAATGCGACTAGTGTCATGTCTTGGACCATCTGGGTAACTCTGAATCCCACACTATAGGCTTGACATGACAC
>CAZYVH010000139.1:0-2216 GCA_964650905.1 uncultured Wenzhouxiangellaceae bacterium
GGGAGGAACTGCCGTTTTTGCAGGATGCGGATTAGACGGGTCAGATTCAAATGCGATATGACTTTCAATAATCACATAGAAGCTTAGGCATTTGAGTCTGACCCCTGTTTTACAGCCAGCCAGCGCCAGAGCGCGCCGCGTGGCAGGTGCTTGCCGGTCACGTTGCCCATCAGGGAATGTGAATCGTTGAGGGTCCAGAGCATCTCCCGGCGTGCATAGCTACGGCCCGCAAATAAGAGGTGGTCGTTCTCTTGCAGCCTGGTCGACGGAGCAGGTAAAAACTCCCGTTGCGCACCGCGCTCCAGCACCAGGCACACACACGCCAGGGGTTCGTGGAATTCACTGCGGCTTGAGCGTGTAATGTGTTCGAGTCGCACCTGGCTGGTGTGACGCAGGGTAAAATTCAGGCCTTCTGCCAGGTTGTCTTTCAGTTCAATTTCCCAAAGATTAGGCGCCTTGTTTTTCAATACCTTTTCAAGTGCCGATGCAGCCTGTTGGGCGAATCTGTCCTGGGTCCGTATCAAGTGTTGCAGAAAAGACTGTACCAGGGGTGCCGTCACAACTGCCAGAATCCTGCGGGTCAGGATCATGCTCCGGCGGGCCACCAGGTGCGCTTTGGACGCATCGAACAGGGCTTCGTGCTGACGCCGTTCCTGGCGGGCGATGATAAAGAGTTTTGGGTTTAACTGGTATGCCGTCATGATGATGGACAGGTTGTCGATATCATCACCCGTGCCGGCTATGATGCCAACCGCTTCATTGACACCGGCCTCCATCAGTGTGTGCGCTTCGGTACCGCGGCCAAGTACGCCGTGCTCATAGGCCGGCAGACGCTCAGGGTGGACATCGACCACGGTGAACGGCATCTTGCTGATTTGCAGTTGTTCGAGCATGGGGCTGCCGAAACGACCTGCACCACAGACAATCCAGTGACCTTTGGGTGGCTTGACCACGTCACGCAGGTCACTGCCGGGCACTGAGATTAACCAGTCCTGGACGAGGTACTTGACCGGGGAGCGCAGGGCGAGGAACAGACGCTCGGCAAAGATCCGGTACGGGTCGACAATAAAGTCGGTTCCGAATGACGCCAGGTTATCACTGACACGTCGGTTCTCGCTGCGTGCCAGCACGGTCAGCCCGGGGCGCAGCAGTTTCGCGGTAATGGCAATGGTCAGATTGGTATGATCGTCATTGGTGGTGGCAATAACGCCCCGGCATTTGTCATGATTGAGACCGGCCTGCTCCAGTACGCGCCGGTTGCCAGCGTTGCCGACCAGTGCGGGTACGTGTGCGTGTTCAGCGTCCAGGGTGATGTTGTGCACCGTTTCTGTATCTTTTTCAATGACAACGGCCTGCAGACCACGGGCCAGCAGACCTGCAACGGTCAGGGAGCCGGTATTGCCAAAGCCGCAGACAATGAAAAACGGTTTGGCCATCCACCTGACCTGGCTGCTGAATCGGTTACTGCGTAGCACCGCCTGGAATCGCTGGTCAAGAAACAGCCCCAGCAAGGTACCCACGGAATACAGCCAGGCCACCACGTTAGGCAATAGCAGTACAAATACCAGCAGACGCTGGGCTTCTGTGAAGCTATACGGAATCTCACCCAGGCCGATTGTCGTTTGCAGGACCGCGATGAAGTACGCTGCATCCAGAAAAGTCATGCGGTGGGGCTGGCCGCCCTCGTCCACGCCCGGCACCATGACCATGGCAAGGATCGATAAAACGTACATCAGTATCAGGACGATCAGCGGTGTACGCATACGCCGCATCGTCATCCAGACGATGTTATTGACCGGAGAGGGGCGGGGCACGGGCCGGATTGCTCGTTTCAGCGTCTGATGCTGATGGTTTCAGCCACCAGTAACGTCACCGAAACGAGGTTGGCCAGCAGCGCGCCACCCGACAGGGAGACGATGCGTGAGGTCATTTCAACCGATTGGGAGCCATCCATGACATGCGCGGCCCAACCCCATATACCGGCGGCGATCAGCAATTGCAGGTCGGCGACCAGGCTGGTTGCCAGTAACACGGCACCCATCTGTGAACGGTCGCCGAATTTCATGATGGTGGCGATCAGGCTGACGGCCAGTGCGCCGGTCAGTTCCATGGCGTCATGGTGATCGGGGTTATCGATATCACCGATGAAGAAACCAAAATTAAGCGTCAGCGCCAGGACAATAAAAAAGGCAAAAATCACTTTTTCAAAATTCATA
>CAZYVH010000140.1:0-1909 GCA_964650905.1 uncultured Wenzhouxiangellaceae bacterium
GACGCGGCCCTCTCAAGGCTGAAACACGAGTTCGATTCTCGTAGGGAGCGCCAATTTCCTTCAACATTTCCATGGCGGCCATGTCATTCCATAAAAATGACGTGATGCCCTGACTTGTTGAATTCGGGTAAAATTCCTCCACTGTCAAAAAAGCCGGGACATTGTCATATCCATGCAGCAAAAAACCACACTGGACTTTGATTTTCTGCGCCGGCAAACGATTGGCGCCGATGCGGTCATCCAGACACCGTTCGGTGAGCGCCTGATGATGTACGCGGATTACACCGCTTCCGGGCGCTGCCTGTGTTTCGTGGAAAACTACCTGCGTCAGTTACAACGAATTTATGCCAATTCCCATACCGAAGACGATATCAGTGGCCGCTCCATGACCCGTTTGTTGCATGCGGCGGAATCCAGTATCAAGCACCTGGTCAACGCCGGCGACAGTGGACGCATCATTGCCGTTGGCAGCGGTGCGACCGGGGCCATCGACAAATTTCAGCAGTTGATAGGGGTGGCGCTGCCACCGGCGAGCCGTCAAATGCTGCGAAGGATATTGGCAGAAACACTTGGCAACCAGCAGGCAGGAGTTTTCGACGATGCGTTACAGGCACGCCAACCTGTAGTGTTCGTGGGGCCTTACGAACACCATTCAAACGAAATTTCCTGGCGCGAAAATCTGGCCACGGTGGTGGCGGTGCATCTTGACAAAGAAGGCGGGGTTGACCTCGGTCATCTCGAAGCATTGCTCAGGGACCCACGTTACCAGGGACGCAAACGCATCGGCTCTTTTTCCGCTGCTTCAAATGTTACCGGTATGAAATCACCGGTCCACGAAATCGCGGCACTGCTCCACCGTTACGACGCCATCGCCTGCTTTGATTTTGCCGCCAGTGCGCCTTATGTACCCATCGACATGAATCCACCGGCCGGGAAATACGCCGGTAATGCCTGTCTGGATGCTGTTTTCATATCCCCGCACAAGTTCCTCGGTGGACCCGGTTCTTCCGGCGTGCTTGTCTTTAACGAGTGCCTCTATCACCGTGAATTACCCCCCTCGGTCAGCGCGGGTGGAACCGTTGATTACGTCGGGCCATCACACCAGGACTTCATAACACATATCGAAGAACGCGAGAAACCCGGCACACCGGGTGTGCTACAGGTGCTCAAGGCCGCCATGGTATTTGAAATCAAGGATCGGGTCGGTACCGTGCGTATTGAAAAACGGGAACAGGCACTGCTTGACAAAATTTTTTCCCGCTGGCTGGGCAACCCGGCGATAGAAATACTTGGTAACCAGGACCCAGACCGGCGGGTCGGAATTATTTCCTTCAACCTCAGGACAAGCGGTGGTAAATATTTACATCCCAAGTTTGTTACCACGCTTTTAAATGACCTGTTCGGCATCCAATCGAGGGCCGGTTGTTCGTGTGCCGGACCTTACGGTCACCGTCTGCTGAACATTGATACAGACACTTCGGATGTTTACCGCGAATGGATAACCCGTGGTTATTCGGGTATCAAGCCGGGCTGGTGCAGGGTTAGCATGCACTATGTAATGGATGACCTCGAGGTGGATTACCTGCTTGATGCGGTGGATTTCGTCGCGCAATATGGAACGTTGTTCCTCAGGCTTTATGATTTTGACCTGCATGACGGCTCCTGGCAAAAGCGACAGAATCCGTCTCACCTGGAGCATTTTTCCTTGCAAGCAGCCCTTGATTCCAGTAGGGCGGAAGAGAAATCCATGAGCGTTGAGGCCCGTCAGCGCTGCTATAGCAGCTATCTCGATGAAGCGGAACAACTGGCAAAAAGCTTGCGGCAAGAATCCCCGCCGGCAGAACTTGTGCTGGAAGGACCGCTGGGTGACCTGCAGTATTTCATCCTGCAAAAAGGCAACCTGTAGGCT
>CAZYVH010000141.1:0-1875 GCA_964650905.1 uncultured Wenzhouxiangellaceae bacterium
GAGTACCCGGCTACGAACCGGGCGGTCGGGAGTTCGAATCTCTCCGGGCGCGCCAAACAAATAACAGCCCTCTGAATTTCAGGGGGCTGTTTACCTGGCCAACTTGTTATAGGTCAAACCCAGTACAACGCCCCAGATCAGGTGCAGCATCAGGGTGGCTACCGGCGCCATCATACCGAGATTCACGCCAAACGGACCGGCGCCCGCCATCGGCATGGGGCCTATCATCATCATGACCCAGGCACCAATTGAGAAAATAATGGCGCTTTTCAAGTTGCTGCCGGGAAGTTTGTTCACCAGCGCGGCGAACAATATACCCCATACGACGGTGCCGATCATGAAATGTGCGACCCAGCCCATGATCAATGGTGCGTGCATCATGCCGGCCAGCATCTTGATGGCATTGAGTTCGGGCATCACGCCCATACCCGCTTTCATGATCATAATGACTGACAAAACGACGGTCGCTACAAATCCGGAAATAACACCTGCTTTGATATTCATACCTAAATCTCCTGTTGTGGTGGGACCTGCGTCCCGGTTTGGTTGCTACTTGGATGCAGGGAGATTCAATTTGGATACACCAACAGGGTAAAAAGAAACGCCGGTCGATTAAATCGCGGCTTTATTCGTTTGCCTTGTCACCTTTACGTAGTTTTAGGATGGCCTGGATTAGGCCTTCGGGGACATTGTCAGGTAAAGGCTCGTCCGGTGTGGTGAATACAGCACGGCCGACTTCAATGGTTTGCTGGTAAGCTGCAAGGTATTGTCGGCATTCACGGCAAACACGCAGGTGCATTTCAAAACGGGAACGCTCACGACTGGGAAGTTCACTCTCCTGGTAAGCGTTGATAAATTCCTCGAATTCCCTGCAGGTGATCATGCCGTAGACATGTCTGAGCATGAGCCCTTTCAATCGGCGTCCAATTTCAGTTGCTCTGCGCTCTTTCATAATGGTGCTTCGCCTCTCAATACGGGTTCGATCAGTTTTTTCAGTGCCGCTCGTGCCCGGTGCAGGCGGATTTTTACATTGCTTGCTGAAATATCCAGGCAGGTTGCAACTTCACTGGTGCTATAACCTTCGATGTCGCGCAGTAGCAAAACGATACGGTAATCATCGGGCAAGCGATCAATGGCGGAATGGACCTGCGAGCGGCGCTGTTCGTTCTCGACGATGTCGTCCACACTCTCAACGTGGGTCCATGGGACTTCAATACGGCAATCATGTTGATCAAACTCGGGTTGGTACAGATCAATTGACTGTTCTGAGCGACGCTTGATTCTGCGCAGTTTCATCAGTGCGGCGTTGACGGTAATGCGGTGTAGCCAGGTTTTCAGGCTGGCACGGTTTTCGAATTTGCCAAGTCCGCGAAAGGCTGAGATGAACGCGTCCTGCACCGCATCTTCCGCCAGTGAGCGGTCACCCAGCAGACGTTGCGCTACACCGATCATCCAGGCAATGTTGTCACGCACCAGAGTTTCGGCCGGAATCATGGCTGGGTCTGTCGATGACGGTTGTACAGGTTGCACAGGCATAGTTTGCTGGACCGGGCTGGAATTTCAAGGACATTTTCTCAGGGAATGTGCGGGTGCGGTCACGGTGATCTGGAAATCCTGACTGTTTTTCAGCGATTCAATGAAAAATAATTGACGCTAATGGGCGAAGTCCGTAACATTCGCAGGTTAACTTAATCGGGGTGTAGCGCAGCCTGGTAGCGCAACTGCTTTGGGAGCAGTGGGTCGGGAGTTCGAATCTCTCCACCCCGACCATTTTTGAGTATGAAGGACAGGACGAAGCGCCCGTAGCTCAACTGGATAGAGCATCAGCCTTCTAAGCTGAGGGTTGCAGGTTCGAGTCCTGCCGGGCGCGCCACT